>JAMPFR010000100.1 GCA_023664365.1 Acetatifactor muris
GCGGCAGTCAGCCATACCATGTACGAGGATTTCATACGGCGGGTGAACCAGGTTCGCAGGGAGGACGGTATCTCGCGCCCGGTGCGCCTGTGCTGTGATTTTATCGACAATCATCCGGAGGAAGAGTTGGCATTGCGGGAAATCGCGGAACGGGTAGGTTATACGGAGTATTATCTTGCACGGAAATTCAAAAGTGAGGCAGGATTGTCCGTAAATGCGTATATCCGCAAGGCCAGGGTGCAGTATTCCAAAATGCTGCTTTCCGCCACACCGCTCACGGTGGATGAGATCGCCGCAAAGCTCCATTTCTGCTCACGCAGTTACTTTTCCGCAGCATTCCGGGAGGCGGAGGGGATGACGCCCAGCGAATACAGGGCAAAGCACAGGGAATGAAGGGGATGAGATATCAGACAAAGAGGAGGGACACAAGATGCGTTTACGGGAAGATGCTGATATTACGGAATTTCTGAATGCTGTGAAAAAATGCTGTGGGGAGGTGTTTTTTGAGACGGAGGACGGGGACAGCCTGAACCTGAAATCCTTTCTGAGCGAATACCTTTTTTCTATGGTGGCCTCGAACCGGAACTATGTCCTGTCAGGGAAGGTGGTGTGCCGCAGGGAGGAGGATTATGAGGTGCTGGGGAAATTTGTTTATTAATTTTTTACATAGAAAGGCGGATCATAGACATGAAAAAGAGAATTTATATTCCGGAGACGGATCTGTCGCTCTGCCCCATCGGAATGGGGACGCTGGGGGCAGGAATCCGATGGGACGGGAAAGAGGCGGACGCCATTTTCGGAACCTACCTCGATATGGGAGGCAATGTGGTGGATACGGCCCGGATCTATCAGGACTGGATACCAGGAGAGGTTGGCAGAAGTGAGCGCGTTGTCGGTGACTGGCTCAGGCGTTCGGGTAAGCGTAACGAAATCATTCTGATGACAAAAGGCGGACATCCCAAATATACACAGCCGGGCGATGATTTACACATTTCCCGTATGGCTCCGGCTGATATGCGCCATGACTTGGAGCTTTCCCTGCAGGCGCTTGGGACGGATGTGATAGATATCTATTTTTACCATCGGGACAATACGGCGCAGCCGATAGGGGAAGTGATGGAGACGATGCAGCAGTTTGTCAAAGAGGGAAAAATCCGTTATTTTGCCTGTTCCAACTGGACGGGCGGGCGGATGCGGGAGGCAGATGCCTATTGCCGGGAACGTGGTTTCCGTGGCTTTGTGGCAGACCAGACATTCCTGAATATCGGTATGCGTTACATGAATCCGCTGGCGGACGATACCCTGAGCAGTTTTTCTGGTGAGATTGCGGATTATCACCATTGTGTTCCGGGAAATCTTACGATGGCTTATTATGCGTCTGCAAATGGCTTTTTCCAACGGTATCTTAAGGATGCCGCTGTGGAGGACAGTACCTACGGAACCGATGGAAATAAAGCACTTGCGCAGAAAATCAAGGCATTGGCGGAAAAGTATGATACAGGTATTACACAGATTGTGCTGGGCTATATTTTTGCTCAGTGTTGCGAGTGCCTTGCGCTGTATGAGCCGAGTTCCCCTGAGCGTATGCGGGAGGCCATGCGTACACTGGACTGTGATTTTTCAAAGAAAGATTTTGAAGAGATGTTACTCTGACAAATAGGAAATACAGGCAATTGCGAAACATTCTGTATTCTGAAAAGGAGTTTCGCAATTGCCTGAATAAGGAAAAAACGAAGAAGAGTATATAATTCCTGGAAACTATTTTAAAGCATCACTTTTTGACTTTTTGCAATGCGGCATTAAGCTGTCTGACATCTTCGGGTGAAATCACGTTCTCACCTGCTTGTTTGATCAAGGCTTGCAGACTCATTCCGGCCATCATTTTTTGAAGGTTAGCATTTCCGCTGGCGCTTTTGGCAACATCACCCCGGCTGGCCGTAGCTTTGGCCATCAAACCACCGACTATCTTTGCGGTGGCAGGATTCTGCATCAGCGTGCCCATCGTGTCACGGATAGAATAGCAGGAGGAATCAAACTCCGCCTCATCAAACCAGTTGGTGACTCCGCCTGCCCTGCCAAAGGAATAGGACGGATTAGGCTGATCTGTCTTACGCACTGTGATGGCGTCGGCACAGTCTCCAGCTTTAGCCTCGATTGTATGATTGTCTGTAATCGGCACACTGAATTGGAACACCCTGTTACCTGCAAGGGTTGCGAACACCTGGCCATCCACCAGCAGCGTGACCTGGGGCTGGTTGGAATACACCTTCACTTCCGTCGTGGTTTCCATACGATCCTGATACCGTCTGCCGCAGATATGCACGAATGGCTCTCTGCTCCAATAAGCCTTATAGAGGTAAAAAGCATCCTTGCGCAGTTTCCGGTCCATGGTCACAAGCCCTTTTTGATTGACCCCCTTTTTCCCACCTTCATCGCGGCCATCGGCAGCAAAGTCAAACAGGTTCCATAGATGGGTGGCCCAGAGCCAGGGTCTGGTTTCAATCATCTGCAGGATATGTTCATGGTAAATGCACTGATATGTTTCGGAATAGTCCCCCTGCTCGGGATGTCCGTTCTGAAACTGCGGGTTGGCATCAGCGCCGTATTCCGAAAAACCAATGATTCGATCCGGAAACTTGGCGTGGTACTCGTCAAAAAAGCTGTCATTTTGCTCTAATGTACCCAAATACCAACCAAAGTACAGATTGTAGCTGGCAATATCCGCAATTTCAATCAGCGGGCTGTTCTGCTCCAGCATAAAAGCATGCGCCATCGTAGTGGGGCGTGTGGAATCCATCTGGTGGCAGAGTTCGTTGAGCAGACGATGATTTTCCATCAAGCTCTCGCTCATGCTGTGGACAGAAATTTCATTGGAGAGTCCCCAGCATACGATACAGGGATGGTTGTAGCACTGGGTAATGAGTTCCCGCATCTGGCTGAGGGTATTCTGACAGCCATTCGGCATATGCTGGGTAATATATGGAATCTCAGCCCAGGCAATGATGCCGTTCTCGTCACACAAATCATAGAATTCCTGCGCGTGCTGATAATGTGCAAGGCGCACCGTGTTAGCGCCGATTTCCCGGATGAAAGCCATATCCTCCCTGTGTTCAGCAAGCGTGAGCGCATTCCCCAGCCCTTCCCGGTCCTGATGGCGGGAAACGCCGCGCAGGGGATACTCACGGCCATTGAGGAGAAATCCTTTTTGCGGGTCAAATCCAATCTTCCGGCAGCCGAAACGAACACTCACCTGATCGCCACTGTCAAGAATCGCCGTGGCAGTGTAAAGATGAGGGTCGTCCACGCCGTCCCAGAGATGCACATTGTCGATGGTAAAGGCGGCAGTGTCCTGAACTGTCTGCCTCTGGCCATCCACATCGATGGTCACGCAATCGGCATTATGCCATGTCCTGACCGTGACAGTGGCAGTTTTGAGGTCATCAGACACCTCGGGCGTAACCATGATGCCAGGGGTACCATCCGTGCACAGCTCAAAATGCTGTGCAGGAACGGTGATAAGGTTGACGCTGCGGTATAGTCCGCCATAGAAAGTAAAATCAGCCTTTTGTGGGTAAACATGGTCATTCTCGGCATTATCCACGGTCACACAAAGCAGGTTTTCATCCATAAGGGCATCGGTCATATCTACCCGGAAGATGGAATATCCTCCCTCATGGTGGGTGAGATGCTGTCCATTCAGGAACACGTCCGCAGTCATGGCAGCACCTGAAAATTCCAGCACCGCCCGCCCGTCAGATATCAGCTCCGGCCTTGCAAACGCTTTGCAGTACATTGCCGTGCCCCGCCAATAATCGTTGCCGCCGTCCTGACCATCCTCTGCATTCCAAGTATGGGGAAGCGTCACTATCTGCCAATGATCAGGCAGTGTGACAGGAATAACAGAGGTTTTGGCAAAATGCCATTCCTGATTAAAGTCTATCTGTTTTCTCATGTTTGTTTCCTTCCTGTTTTATTTCTGTCCGGCTTCTTTGCGTGCTTTGATTTCAGCTTCAATCTGAGGAATCTGCTTTTCAAGCTTGATATAATGCAGGCTGCAAAGGATAATGCCTGCAACACAAAGACCGGGAATCAGGCTGTACAACAAACGTATCATAAAAATTGCGCTGTCCGGCTGGACTACCATTTCGCTGCCGGTGGTAGATATGTATCCCGCCATACTCAGTAGAACACCGGTAAGACCAGTGCCGACGCCGGCAAGGGATTTCATCAGGAAGTTCATGACAATCGCAGAGGATCCGTCCATACGGTGCATACCCTTATATTCGTTGTAGGTGGCAATATTCATAATGCCAGGTGTCTGGAGATAAGAGCAGGGCAAAGAGATCAGATTGGTAACAATAATACCCACATAAACCATAGCTAAACTGCTGCCGCCGAAGAATACAGTAACATAGCCCAACACAGAACCTGCTGCGGCAATAATAAACAGTTTGCTCATACCTACTTTCCGGATCAGCGTCGGGAAAATAAGCATGATCGGAAGAAGAACCATGCCAAATGCACTGACGGCGCCAAACGCGTTGACGTTGCCAACCACATATTGGAAATAAAAGCTGCCTGCACCAAAGCCGACTGCCAGATTATACAAGCCAATCATGCCGCCAAAGCTCCATACATATGGATTTGTGCGCAGCATGGTAAAGACTTCTTTCAGATTAAGCTTTTGCGTATTTTTCTCTGCATCATCAATAGTAGGATCTTCTTTTACGGCAAGAAAACGGACAATGCCAAGCAGAGCCAGAGGGATGGCATAGACAATGATCAGCTTGCGCCAGGCAGCGCTGCCGCCGTTTCCCTCTACAACCCAGGCATTATACAGTCTGGGAAAGGTCATGGATACGACGATGGAGCCTGCCAGAGTCACAATGCCGCCAAAGGAAGATACCTTGGTTACGATACTGCGTTTCCCGTTGAAGGCACGGATCATATAAGGATTCTGCGCTGCGTTCAGCATGGTGCTGCATATTGAAAAAATCAGCACATACATCACAAACACATAAGCGTATTTAAAGAACATACTCCAGTTTTCATTAGCAAAGAAAAGCGCGACCATGCAAATCCATTCTAAAACAATAAAAATTTCATAAGGTCTTGCTTTACCAAATCTGGTCTTTGTGCTATCGACAATAAAGCCTGCTGCCACATCCGTAAAGGCATCCACAATACGAGCCGCCAAAAGAAGGACTCCGACAACCGCTGTGTCCAATCCGAGCGTATTTGCGCAATATAACAAAAGATAACTGCTGAGGATCACTGTAACGCCTGCCAGAGCCACGTCGCGCGTTTTCCATGCAAAAAATCGTCCCCAGGGCATTTTGTCCTGTTTCTCTGTCTTTGCTTTCGCATTCACTTCCATTTTTTTCTCCTTTTCCTGCAAACTTGTTTTTTCGTTCCGCTATTTTTCTGTTATCGTTTCTTACTCCATTAACGTTTCTGAATCAGATGACATGCAAATCCTCCGAAAGTATCCTGTAGATAGACAGATTGGATTTGCCTGTCGGGGGTTTGCTGTAAAGTTGTCTCATCTATCGCGAAGCCTTTTGCCTGTAACTCCCTGACTGCTTCGGCCATATCAGAACAGGCAACGGCAATATGTCCTGCCGTACCGCGTACCGGCATCTTGGTCAGCTCCATCGGCCCGGCCACGATGACAGAATTTCCCACATCACGAGAGGGAAAGCCGAAAGCATCCCGAAATTTTTCTACAGCGGCCATGCACTCCGCCTCGTCATCACAATGTAGCCCCACATGGGCAAAAGAATATTCAACATCCATTGTTACCCTCCTTTACCATATCATAAAATTTTTGCCCAGCAGGCGCAGAACGGCTTCAACGTAAAAATAATCATTGTAGATAATCGCCGCATTTGCAAGGCGTTCATCGTGATACATAGTAGCGCCGCCTCCCAGGATACCATCTGTATCCGGACTGTAATCCGCAAATTTTTCCTCGCAGGCCTGCAGCAGCTTTAAGGCCGCATTCTGATAAAGCGCTTTTTCCAGCTCCGGAAGATGCCCGGCCAATTCCAATAAGCCGCAGGCAATAATCACGCCGGCGCCGCTGTCCACTTTAACCGGGCTGTCAGGCGCACGGAAGTCGCGCAGCGGAACCCAGCTATTGTGCTGTAAGCATGCGATACAGTAGTTGGCGCTGCGTTTCGAGGCATCCAAAAATTCCTGTAGTCCGGTATGCCGGTATGCCAGTGCAAAACCATACAATGCCCAACCCTGACCACGGCTCCAAGATGACCCCTCCCCGTATCCCTGGCCGCCTAGCGTCCCAAGGAAAGAACCTGTTTCCGCATCAAAGCTGGCAATATGGGCGCAGCTTCCGTCAGGGCGCAGCAAATGATGTAGTGATGTCTGCGCATGGCGGACAGCAACGTCCGCATAATGGGAATCATGGCTTACCTCGCTTGCCCAAAACAGTAAGGAAAGATTCATCATACAGTCAATAATCATTAAGCCGGAAGAATCTTCCATCCAGGGACTGGAATTCCATGCACGCAGAAATCCGCCCTTATCATTCAGCCGATCCGCCAACAGCTTTGCGGCCTGGAGCGCCGCTGTGCAGGAATCCTCGTCCTGCGTAAGCTGATAATCCGCAACGGAAGACAACTGAAACAGGAAACCTGTATCATGCTCCAGCTTTTCCGGCTCATGCAGGGTTTCCGCCAGCCTGATTCCTGCGCCGTGAGCTGCAATGCGGTAAGCCTCATCCTCCGTGGCATGATATGCCTGCCAGAGCAGACCGGGCCAAAAGCCATTCGTCCACCAATGTAGGCCGCCCGGCATCATACAGTCACGGTAATGCCCGTTTACAGGGAGGAACGGTATGCCGCTTCCCATGCGTTCACATTCAGCCTTTAACTTCTGTTCCAGCTTTTCCCAAGTTTTTTCAGCCCAAACATTTGTCATTTATGCTTTTATCTCCTTTCGGTACAGATTTCTTAAGATTATATAGGAACTGCGTTGATTAGTGGTAGAATAAATAGGATGATAATAGAACATTTCTATTCTTTTTTTACAATCACACATATCATGTTTTATGATTTTTGATGCGAAATATACAAAAGCAGAAAGCATTATCATATGCTTTCTGCTTAAAATGGAATGACGGCTTCGTTATAAGGTCTGTCAACCTGCATAGAATCTCTTTCGATAGAGCGTCGGTACTTCCCCCATGTATTTTTTAAAAACCTTTACAAAATAATTGTTGTCCAAATAGCCAACCTGTGCACTGATATCCTGTATGGGCAAATCGGTCTGTACCAGCAGTACGGCGGCTTCCTTACACCGAAGCTCTGCAAGATACTGTCCGATGGTACATTCCATTTCCGCTTTAAAACGGCGGCTTAAGGCCACCGGATCGCAGCCTAACGTAACAGCCAGTGTATCACGGCTCACATCCTGGCTGAAATGCAGGTTCAGATAGGTGGCTGCATCCCGAACCATAGGGGAATTCTTTTTTGACCGGGCATCCTGGACAGCGCGGCAATACTCCCGTATCATGTCCCGGTTCAGCGACATCAAAGCTTCCGCGCTGCGGACAGCAGTTGCTTTCTGCGCATAAGAAATCGAAATTGCGTCAATGACAGCAGGATGTACGCCGCCCCGTTCTGCGGCTTTTCGGACGATTGTACGCAATATTGCCACATTGCCAATCATATCTGTGTAATTGGGATATTCCGCATCCTGCCGCATAAACATTTTGTGCATCCGATTCCAGATTTCCAAAGCGGCTGGCAGCTGCCCTTTCTCAATACAGGAAATAAATTGGTTCTCCCATTCATAACATTGCACAACGCTGTTAAAATCGGTCATTCTTGTTTCGCCCGGATGGCATTGCAGAGATGCTGCGTCTTTGGAAATCATTCGGACATGATAGAATGGCGCGTCAGGGAGCAAAGCGCTGATTGCTCCGTTTACGATGCGGAGAATCACATTTTGATCCCAAAGCCCGCAGCTGCAATAATAAAATTTATATGGGATCAAATCATCAGCAGATAATCCTGCTTTTGCCAGACAAATCTTTGCCGCATCCTCCTTCCACTCCTGCGCCACAAAAGGGCCTGCCCATATCATACAGTCCAGAAAACGAAACAGCAATGTGCCTATTTTAAGACTGTCTTCGATAAAATATAATATATCTGGTTTCATATATGCAGCAGCAGTCTGTATGCCTGCTGCTGTCATAAAGGGCTGTGCTGTGCGGGAGAAGCAATGTGTCTTTTCGATTTCTTCAGGCTGTGGAGCTGCTCCCTCCCAGCAAAAAACAGAGACTTCCAGAGAAGAGCGTAAAAAACGGGTCAGAATCTCTTTTTTATCCATAAATAAACACCTCTTTTTTCTAATTTTATCACATTTCTTCTATCGTGTCATTGCGAAATTGTGTATACTGAAAAAAACGGAGGAGGAAGCTTTTTATGCATTTAAAATTAGAAATTTTGGACAGAACCGGCAAGGTTATTTCTAATGTAGAAGACCAGAACCGCATTGCGCTTGTTCATCAGGCAAAATATCACAAGGGGGACAAGATCGTTTTTTCCTGTGATACACCCGGCTTTTATCAGCTGCGGCTGGACGATACCATTCCTCCGGCTCTCGTATTTATTGAGAGACGCATGGTATTTCCCATCCCTTTTGGACGGATGGAGCGGGTCTGCTATTCGCCGTATGCCTTCAAGGGCGTAATGCATCTTTTGAGCGCTGAAGCGGCTGAACCATCACAGATCGCTGCACGGCGCAATCTGGCGTTTAACCCCCTGGATCAAAAAGATGTCAGCGGCATATGGCCCCATGCCGTCTCCAATGTGCAGCCTAAAATGGGTTCCCTGTTCATCGCCCGCAATGCGATTGACGGGATTTGCGCATCCTCAAGGCACTTTCCGTATCCCTACCAAAGCTGGAGCGACACCCAGAATCCTGATGCCGAGCTGCGCATCGAATTCGGGCAGCCTGTGATAATTGACGAATTGGTATTGACATTGCGTGCCGATTATGCGCTCCGCTCCGGACATCCCCATGACAGCTACTGGACACAGGGTATCGTGGAGTTCTCTGATGGGAGTCGTGAAATCCTGCATTTTGAAAAGGGCGGCCATCCACAGCATTTTAAAATTGCACCGCGGACTGTTACCTGCATGACGCTCAAGGAACTCATAAAAGCCGAAGAAGAAGCTCAATTTTGTGCCCTGCGCCAAATCGAAGCATGGGGGACGATTTTTGATTCTCTATGGAAATCCTGTTAGAATAACGGTATAGATGTAACTGTTCAGCCCTCTATAGAAGATAAATGCAGGGACGCCTGAAACTGCTGTTTTGAAAAGAGGGCAAAATCCTTTTCAGAATGGCAGTTTTTTGTTGGTGGTATAGGGGTGATTCTGTACAATGGATTTAGACCATAGAACCTGTCCCTGGTTCCGTGGCAGGACTTGAATTCCGCATATTATACCGGAGTGTCATTGCGTCAGACGGAGAAACTTTATAATAGCTGAAAAAAGCACTAATAAGTTTCCATAAACGCAGATTTCTTGTTGGTATGTTATCGGAGAGGGGATATAATTCAACCATAATACAGGAAGTACAGGTTCTTCCTGTCAAAATAACAGATCAGGAGGGTACATATGAGCGCACAGACAAAAGCGAAGCGGGGCTTACTGGCCAATGCTTTCAACAGTTCCAGGTGGGATTCCAGAATTAAATTCCAAAACATATCCAAAAAGGAGATTGTCCTCGGTTACTTCATCGGGCCGTGGGGAATGCTCCTTACGAATTCCATTGTCAACAGTTATTTCAATGCTTATCTGACGGATGTCCTGGGTTTTACCGTGGACAAGGGCCTGTGGGTCGTCACTTTCATGGCGCTTTTCCCGGTTGTCTCCAAGCTGATCGACGCCATTACCAACATCATCATGGGCAGGCTCCTGGATAGGACGGCTTCGCGCCAGGGCAAGACGAGGCCCTGGATTATCCTGTCAGCGCCCCTTGTCCTTATCAGCATTGTAGCCATGTTTACGATGCCATTCACAAATATAAAGTTTCAGGCCGTCTGGGTGGTCGTCACCTTCAACCTCTACTATGCCGTAGCCTATACCATATGGAACATGGCGAAGGAACTGGGCGTGGCCCTCTCCACCCATAACGTGAAGCAGCGCCGCACCAACGCCATGAGCGCGACGCTGGTCCAGCAGATGGGAACCGGCGTCGTATCCATCCTCTTCCCTACCATGCTCGCCGCCGTGACGCACAGCCTGGGCGGGGGCGACGCGGCGAAGGGATATTTCTACGCCATGTCTTTCATCGGCTGTATCGCGGTGCCGCTGGCCTTTGTGCAGTATTTCTATACCCGGGAGCGTATCACGGAGGAGCACCGCAAGCAGCCGGATGCCGGGAAAGACGGCGGTGCCGGGCTTGAGGTGGCGAGCTTCGGTACACAGCTCAAAGCCTGTCTCAGCGATAAATACTGGGTGGTATACATTGTGACGATCCTGCTTTGGAATACCATTGCCAATGTACGCAATATCGCCCTGATCTACTACTCCGGCTGGGTGATTTCCGGCAATTCCTA
>JAMPFR010000101.1 GCA_023664365.1 Acetatifactor muris
TTACAGTGAAAGAGAGCTGGCTGTCATTGAAAGAACTTGCGGAGGATATGGCGGCACTTGGAAGGACGTGCGGGGAGCATGGACAGGTGAAAAAGCTGGACGAATGCCGCTCCGCCTGCGGAAACAGTTTTATTTTCTCTGCACGCTGTCGCAGAATAAACTTGCAACAGGCTGTATCAGAAGTGAAGCGACAAAGGCAATGTATGAGGAATTTGGGACAGGCAGACAGGAAGTATTCTTAGGCAACCTTGAGAGCGGAAAGTACCTGTTCCAATTTACGGGAAGTAATGGTAGAATAAGAGCCAAAGGCAAATCTGCCTGCGGTTCGAAAAAAATGAAATTTTTTTTATTCCTTACTTGACACAAGCAGATCTGTATCTGATCCATCAGCCCTATGGCGATGTGCCGGGGCATGGAAAGCGATGGAGGAGTATAAAGCAGCAGGAAAACTCCGCTCCATCGGTGTCTTCAACATGACGCCGAATCTCTGGAAGAAGTTTGTCCCGCAGTTTGCCACAAAGCTCAGCGTCAATCAGGTGGAGTGCAATCCGTTCTTTCAGCGGGATACGGATATCGAGTGTGCGAAACATTTCGGCGTGCAGGTAGAGGCATGGGATCCGTTTGCGGAAGGATGGGAATCGAATGAGTCTGTGGATGCGCTGAAAGCGCTTTGTGAAGATCGGCCGCTGGAAATCCAGATGTCCATGTACGGAGGGTTTGAACAGTTCGGATTGATCGGACAGAGCCTGCAGGGGAACGATGTGCAGACCACGACACAGTCAGGGGATATTGTCCTGTATTCCGGCAATCAGATCGTGGTATTTTATGGCTCCCATTCCTGGGCGTACACAAGGCCTGGCAGGATCACGGGCCAGACTGCGGAGGATATGGAGCGGCTGCCTGGGAATGGGGATGTGACGATTACGTTCAGCGGAAGGGGTGTGGAATGAAGATTCCATGTAATTGGAACTGATAAAATCAAAAAGGTCCAGGACAAAATCGAATTGTGTCAAAGAGAGCAGATTTGATACAAAGGGAAGGAACAGAATATCAGCAAAACCGCTGAAAATAAGGGGTTCCGGCACATTGGGTGTTGTCGGAATCCCTTGTTTGCTTTTAAAGCTGTGCTGGGGCAGCGTGGGGGCAGTGGTCAAAACCTGACCCCTCCATGACCCCTCTTGAAGTACAATGTAACCTTGGCATCCAGAGGTGTCTTAGTTTTCCGTGGATAAAGTTGTGGAATTGAAGTGGAAATTTATCATATCTTCTTTATAATGGTTTGATTTATAATTAATCGTGCAATAGTCATATTGAGGTCACATTTTGGAGGTAATATAAAAACGGCAGAAAGGAGAATGGAAATGTTCACCATTTTAGTTGCAGAGGATGATACCTCCCTCAATAAAATGATATGCACAAAACTAAATAAGGAACAGTTCAAGGCCATTCCTGTTTTTGATGGCGAGAAAGCCCTTGAAGTTATGGACAGAGAGCATGTTGACCTTATCATCAGTGATATTATGATGCCCAAAATGGATGGATACGAACTTACAAAGCTGTTGCGGGATTCCCGGTATTACCTCCCTGTTTTGATGATAACAGCAAAAGACCAGATGGAGGATATGGAAAAAGGATTTGTGGCGGGGACTGACGATTACATGATAAAACCCATAAATCTGAAAGAAATGATTCTTCGCGTCAAAGCGCTTTTGCGCCGCGCACAGCTCGAAAACCAAAAATATATAAAAATCGGTAATACGGAGCTGGACTATGCGGGATTAACGGTCACGGTGAGTGGGAAGACACGCGAAATGCCGCCGAAAGAGTTTTATCTGCTATTTAAGCTGCTCAACAATTCGAATAAGGTTTTTACCCGTCTGGAGCTTTTGGATGAGATATGGGGTATGAATTCTAATACTGATGAAAGAAATGTGGATGCCCATATCAAAAAACTCCGCAAAAAATTTGAGGGTGTATCCGATTTTGAAATTATCACAGTCAGAGGGCTGGGTTATAAGGCGGTTTTTAAACCGTCAGGGCAATAAAAGGTTTTAGGTGAATGGATAAAGAAAGAAGGCTGATAATGAAACATCAAAAAAAATACAGAGTTCGTCTGCGTATCTATCTTGCCATCGTCTCTATTGCCATATTGTGTGCCGCGTGTTTGCTTTCGTGTGGACTGGTTATTTTGGGAACAGTCTTTTTGTATCACGGCGAGCTTACATTACCCATCGTGGTATCCTTATGTCTGCTGGTATGTACGCTTACGATGGTGATCGGGGGCATTGCCCTTTATTATGGAGCGGCATATTTTATAAAACCGATTGAGGAAGTAAACGGTGCGGTAAACCAGATTGCGAAGGGCGATTTTGAAATCAGGGTCTCCCGGAGCCAGCAAAACAGCAAAGATGCTGTATATGTACATGAGCTTGACGAATTGAAGGCAAATGTGAATCGCATGGGCGCTGAACTGGCCGGGATGGATTACTTGAGAAAAGATTTTGTGAGCAATGTATCCCATGAGATTAAAACTCCGATATCCGCAATGATGGGGTTTGCGGAAATATTGTTGGAAGATGATGCCTTATCAGGCGAGCAAAGGGAGTACCTGACACTGATTTATGACGAAACCGCACGGCTTTCACGGCTTTGCGAGAATATGCTGAGTATGTCAAGGCTTGAGAATCAGGCACTTGTTACAAGGCATGAATCGGTGGCGGTAGATGAGCAGATTCGCAAGTGTGTGATTCTTTTATCCGAAAAGCAAGAGGGACAGGCGCAGGAATTTGAATTGGATCTGCCGCCAATGCCAGTCAATAGTGACCCTGATCTGCTGCAGCAGATATGGCTCAATCTGATTGACAATGCCATGAAATATTCTGAACCCGGAACTGTCATTCATATTTCCGGTCAGAACGATACATATGGAATCACTGTTTCTGTGCGGGATGAGGGGATCGGCATTCCAGTGGAAAAGCAGAGCCACATTTTTGAAGCCTTTTATCAATGTGAAGAATCCCATAAAAAAGATGGGAATGGACTGGGTCTTTCCATTGTAAAGCGAATCACAGAACTGCTGAATGGGAGTATTGAGTGCCGGAGCATTGAAGGAAGCGGTACACAAATGACGGTAAAAATACAAAAATAATAGGGGGGACAATTATGAAACAAGGAAAAGCAAAATCTCGTATGCCGCAAATCGGAGAAGCAGTATTCTGTATCGCTTATTTGGTATTCGATTTGATCGCGGCTATTGTTTTCGTATTAAACGCGGACGGCAGCCAGGTTCTGAATCTGTTCGGTGTGCTGACACTTGTCCTCGGAGGGGGCGATGCGTTTCACCTGGTTCCCAGGATCATTAGGGCTTTCCACGGTGATTCTCCAAAAGTGGAGTGGTGGGCTGGTTTGGGGCTGATGGTCTCATCCATTACCATGACCGTGTTTTATGTGCTGCTGTTCTATGCCTGGAAGGCTATTTTTCCGCAAGTGACCTATCCCGGCCTTCTGTCCATTCTAATCTGGGCAAGTGCAGTGCTGCGTATCCTGATTTGCCTTTTCCCACAAAACAACTGGTTTCGTCCAGAAGGGAATCCGGCTTGGGGACTCTGCCGAAATCTGCCCTTTGCCGTGACGGGCCTGTGCCTTGTGATACTGTTTTTCTTATCCGGCAGCACCGGCGGCTATGGGCTGTGGAAAATGTCTGTTGCAATCATCATCAGCTTTGCCTGTTATTTTCCTGTAGTGCTGTGGGCAAAGAAAAAGCCAATGGTTGGTATGCTGATGATGCCTAAAACAATGGCATATATCTGGATGATCTGTCTGGGGCTTGGCCTGATCGGGCGCACCATCTGAAAAGTGGCAGACTGGCCGGATGGAAGTCATGTACAGGTCACAAAACTGATTTATAATACAGTTTGAGATGGTCAAGTTTGCACAGGCCATTGTTATTGATTTTCTGGCAGAAAGGAGTAAATTCAAAATGAAACCTGGAATCATTATTTCTATTGTAGTGTGTGTTCTTGTTGCTTGCTGCTTATTTACCCACCGCCGCGTTTTAAAAGCCTGGATCAGGCACGAGCCTATGCCCAGGGCGCCTAAATGGCACTTTTGGGTCAAGAACAGGAAAAGCTGACGGTGTAATACTCTCTGGCTGCCACCGGTATATTGGAGCAGCGTTCAATCACAGAAGAGAAAGGAGAGAGACTTCCGTTGGATCGTATTTTGTGTCTCCTAATATCCCTTGTTGCAGCTTTTTCCCGGTTTTCAAAATTTCTTGCACGATTGGGTATTGGCTCGTATGAAGAGTGGGAACCCGGCAAAAAACTAAAAATCCTTCTGGTCGGGTATAACGGCGCCAGGAATACCGGTTCTGATGTCCGTGTTGCCGCGATTGCACGTCAGATCAAGGAACTTTTGGGAAAAGACGACATCCAAATTACCGTAATGACATTGGATGCGAAGTCACTGGAGGGCTATTTTGATGAAGATGTCGATCTCCTTTCATTCAGCTCGTTTTTCCCCTGGCATGTTTATCGTGCCTGTTCCAGCCATCATGCCGCCATCCTGTGTGAAGGCTCTACCCTGAAAAGCACCTTCGCTAATGCGTTGACGCTATTCATGTGCGAAGCCGCAGGTATTATGTCCAGCCAAGGAAAGCCGTGCCTCGCATACGGTTCGGAAGTCGGACATATGGAGCCCTTTCTGGAAAAAGCTGCGGCAAGGCTTTGCCGGAATACATACTTTATAACCAGAACACAGGGTTCACTTGACTTACTGAGAAAAATTGGCCTGCATGGTCATGGGGGAACGGATGCGGCCTGGTCTTATGATCGGGCAATCAATGCCGGGGAAGCAGATAACATGCTGCTGGAACAGGGATGGGACGGGAAAAAGCCGCTGCTGGGCATCGCTGTTATCAATCCGTTCTGCTGGCCGGTCCGGGCATCCCTGCTTAAATGGCTCAAGGGATTCTGCACCGGGCATTTTTCCGGGCAGTATGACAAATGGTATTTTTTCAGTGATTCTCCCGCACGGAGGGATGCCTATCAGCACTACATTCGGGAAATAGCCCATGCCGCAGGTTCCTTTATGCAGAAGTACGATTATTTTCCGGTATTGATTGGCATGGAACGTCTGGACGAAAAAGCCTGCCGTGCGCTTAGGGAGTGCCTGCCCTGTCCTGGAGCCATGTTTCTCTCCGGAGACTGTGCGGCCGATAGGATGACTGGCATTCTTCACAGGCTTTCTATCTTAGTAACATCCCGGTATCATGCGGCTGTGTTAAGTATGGAAAAGGGCTGCCCTGTTATAGCAGTTTCTATGGATGAAAGACTGGATGGTATCATGCAGGAGCTTTCCCTTGACCGGAAGTATCTGATTCATGTGACGGATAAAACCCTGGGAGAAAAACTTTACAACGCCCTTGCGGATGCCCGCTCCAGCCAGGAGGCTGTTCATCGGCACATACAGTCTCAGTTGGCCGAATATCAGAGCAAATTGGCTGATATGGGCGAGTTCCTAAGACAGTATATACAAAAATCTTTGCGGTACAACGACTAGGAGGGAATGCGGCATGACAGATACAATTTTAATGACCGGCGCTACCGGTTTTTTGGGGAGTGAACTTGCCGCCCGGCTAATCCGAACTTCTCAAAGTAAAATTTACGCACTTGTCCGGGCCGCTGATGAGGCGGAAGCGTATCACCGCCTCCGGGCTGCCTGGTGTCATGACAAGGAGCTGTATCAGGCTATCGGAACACAGATTCTCCCGCTGCGCGGCGATTTTACGAAACCTGGTCTTGGGCTTAGCGAGTCGGACAGGCAGACTCTGAAAGATACCGTCACGCTTGTACTGCACGCAGGCGCGGAAATCGGGTTTCAAAAGAGCAAACAGGAACTCCGGTCCGCAAATTACGATGGTACTAAAAATGTGCTGTCCATAGCTGCTCACATGAGGAATCTGCGCCGCTTTGTTTATGTTTCCACGGCCTATGTGGCAGGCCGGAAAAGCGGGATCGTGATGGAGGAAGATCCTGTCGGCACAGCCTTCTCCACGCTGTATGAAGAGAGCAAAGCCGAAGCGGAGTCCTTAGTGAGAGGCTCCTCTCTTCCGTTTTCAATCTGCCGCCCCGGTATGATTGTAGGCGATGCCGGGAGCGGCTGGGTCAGAAGCTTCAATACCATCTATTACATTCTGAAGCTGATGCTGTTGGGCAGGATGCGGATTCTGCCGGTAAAGCCGGAGACGCCGCTGAACATCGTACCGGGCGATTATGTGGCAGATGCTGTATTGCGAATCAGCTTTTCCGAGGAAGCGGCTGGAAAAACATTTCATCTGACCTGTCCGAAAAGTGCAGCGCCCCGGGCCGGAGAACTTGCAGAATATGTAAGGATCTGGGCGGGAAGAAATCTGTCCATTACCCTTCCGAAACCGGTATTCCTGCCTTTGCCTGCTCTGAAAAGGGCCGGGCTCCTTTACAACAGAAAGAAAGAGGGGAGAAAAAAGGGGTACATAACAAACCTTCTCACCCTGATGCCCTACTTCTTCGGAGAACAGGAGTTTGACCGTACCAATACGGACAGCATTTGCGGACCGTTCAGCTTGAATTGGCGGGACTATATGGACAGGCTTCTCACCTTTGCCTGCCGGAAAAACTTTATGCGCCAGACCGGCCAGACGGTCTTTGAGCAGGCAAAAGTCCGCCGTGCCGGCAGCCGTTATCCGATCTGCTACTATGATGTGACAGATGGCGGCATTCGCAAAACGACCGGGCCGGAGGTTAACCGCCGTATCGATCAGATCACGGGTGCGCTCTGGGCCTGGGGCATCCGAAAAGGGAACCGGGTGGCCCTCACCGGAATCAATTCGGTGGATTATCTGGCGCTGGAACAGGCAATTGGCCTTCTGGGAGCCGTCAGTGTCCCAATCTATTATACGACTCCCGCGCAGGAGACCGCGCTGCTGCTGGCATGCAGCGGCGCGAACTGGTTCTTTATCGGCGATAAGCGGATGATGGATCAAATCGATGACATAGAGACCGGGGCCCGCCTGGTGTCCTTTTCATCCGGACAGACCGTAAAGCACCCGCGGGCAATGCGCTGGGAACAGTTTCTGGAAAAGGGCACCGGCCCTGCACCCGCTCAGTACCCTGCCCCGGAGGATCTGGCGACGATCCGCTACACCTCCGGTACTACCGGGGAACCAAAAGGCGCCATGTTCAATTACGGGCAGTTGGCGTGGATGGGCGAGGCGTTGACGTGTCTGCTGCCCTGGAAAAAACGGAACCGCTCCATGCGGTATCTGTCTTTCCTGCCGCTGAGCCATGTGGTAGAGGGCATCTTGGCGGCCTATGCGCCCTATTATCTTCTGGCGGATGTGGAGTTCTATTACCTGAACGACTTCGGCGCACTCACCGAAGCCCTGCCCAGGGTGCGCCCCACCGTGTTTTTCTCTGTGCCGCGATTTTACGAAAAAGTTTGGGATCAGGTAACGTCCAATCGTCTGGGGAAAGCCTGGCTTGCTGCAAAAGAGGGACCAGGTAAGCGGGTAACGGCCTGGGTTCTGCGAAGGGCAGTTCTGAAAAAAGCGGGTCTTGACCGGTGTGGGCAGTTGATCGTGGGCTCTGCCCCAATCAGCGAGACACTGCTCCTGCATTTCCGGTCTCTTGGCATTGAGATCCACAACGCCTATGGACAGACGGAGGCTCCGCTGATCACGATTAACCGATTAGGGGACAATGTGATTCCCACCATCGGTACGCCGCTGCCGGATACAACGATCACTCAGGAGCCGGACGGCGAGCTGCTCGTCCGGGGGCCGCAGGTCATGCAGGGCTATTATGGATTGGAAACAGGAAATCTTCAGGATGGCGTGCTGCGGACGGGTGATCTGGGCACCATCCACGATAACGGTCACATCACGCTTCATGGCCGTAAAAAAGACTTTATCATTACAGCCTATGGGAAAAACATCAGCATTCCCAAAATAGAGGAGCGGCTGAAGGATATCCCCGGCGTTTCCGAGGCTGTCCTGATCGGGGAAAACCGGCCTTACTGCACAGCGCTTTTGTGGCTGGAGGATGAGGTTCCTGATTTGGAGGCGCAGATTGAACAGATGAACGCGGGGCTGTCGCACCCGGAGCAGATACGCCGGTATTGTGTCATTCCCCGCCCGCTCAGCATCCAGGCCGGAGAACTTACCCCCAACCTGAAGGTCAAACGGGGCAATGTGGAAGTACATCTGGCACAGGAGATCGAGGAGATGTACCATTGAGGGCGCGCGTATCCGGAAAACTCCTCCGCTGCCTGGAGCGGTATCCCCTGGCGCTGTTTTCGCACATGCAGCTCCAACTCCTGCTGAATGTGACAGCTCAGGCGTTTGGAGTGAGGGGAAAATGGATATGGCATCTTCCATGTGAGAGAGCCTTGGAGGAATATGCGGTTTTTACCGAAAATGCAATGCGCTGTTCTCATGCCGACCCTCACAGGCTATACCGGAAGGCTTATGCGCTGGGGAGCCGTATTCGGAAAATCACTGGTTTTACGGAGGACGGCGATCTGCGGCGGCTGATTTTTTCCCTCTACCGGAATATAGGCATCCATATGTCAGGCAGGATTCCGGGGGAGATTACGGTATCGTCCTGTTATTTCAGCCGGCTCTACACGCCGGGGCAGTGTGCGCTCATGTCGTTTCTGGATGCGGGGATCATTGCGGGATTATGGGGCGGCGGACAGCTTGGTTTTACAGGTCGGATCACAGAGGGCTGTGGATGCTGCACAGCCGTATTCAGGAGGAATAGCCATGAGCGGAAAAAAGAAGAAAGCTATCGTCATAGGAACCGGCGCAGGCGGTGCCACTGTGGCAAAGGAATTGCAGGGGAAGTATCAGGTCACGATCCTGGAAGCCGGGAAGGCATTTCAGCCGTTCTCACTTCCGGTTCAAAAGATGGCAAAGCTGAGGGGCAGCGGTCTGTTCATTGATGAACGCCTGATCCACCTGATTCTGCCGAATATGGTAGTGGAAAAGTCCCAGGAGATGGTCATGGTCCGGGGTATCGGTTTGGGTGGGACGACCACGCTGGCCACGGGAAACGCGGTCCGCTATGACGGTGCGCTAGGGGAGCTTGGCATCAATCTGGACACACAGTTTGAAGAACTGTACCGGGAATTGCCCATTACCACCGATCACGCAAAATGCTGGACGGAAACCACGAAGGAAATGTTTGAGCTTTTTGAAGGACTGGATCTTGACCCGGTCGTGACTCCCAAGCTGTTGGATGTTTCCCGCTGCGTGGGCTGCGGCCACTGCGCCATCGGCTGTCCCACCGGCGCAAAATGGGACACCCGGACGCTGGTGGAGCAGGCAGTGGAGCGGGGCGCAAGGCTGGTGACCGGCTGCAAGGTGACGGACCTGGAGATCACAGGAAAACGTGTCACTGCAGTTCACGCCAGGCACAATGGGAAAAAGACCATAGCCCATGCAGACCTTGTGGTACTGGCGGCAGGCGGTTTTGGTACGCCGGTTATTTTGGAAAAGTCCGGCATCCCATGTGGCAGAACCCTGTTTGTGGATCCGGTACTGTGTGTGGCGGGTCTGCTGCCGGGAATTGGCCAGGACAGGCAGCTTTTGATGCCTTTTATCAGCCAGCAGGACGGCTACATCCTGTCACCCTACATGGATTACCTCAGCTTCTTTTTTCATAAGGCGTGGCGCCACCCCATGGGCGATCTCGCCAGCATCATGATCAAGTTGGCTGACGACTCAGCAGGCGGCACCGTCGGGAAGCGGATTGACAAGCGTCTGACCGCCGGGGATCAGAAGCGGATGAAGCGGGCGGTTTCACAAAGCCGGGATATCCTGGCCCATCTGGGAGTGCCTGTGGAGAAGCAGTTCCTGGGGATATTGAATGCGGGGCATCCTGGGGGAATGCTGCCCCTGACAGAGGCGGAAAGGGATACCTTGCATAACCCCGTTTTGCCGGACAATCTCTATGTGGCCGATGCGACCATACTACCAAAATCCATGGGTAATCCACCTATTCTGACGATCATGGCGCTGGCCAGGAAAATTGCAGGTATCGTTTGATAAACAATCTTTCAATTATGGAGTGCCTGAAAATATTGTCGCCTGTGCGATTGCAATATTGTATTTTTGGCCACGGGAATAAAAAAGTCATATGCAGGTCATAGAACTGTGATAATCTTTTTGTGCTGAGAAATCAGACGCGGGAATAAAGAAAGCGAGGTGGCGTGCCTGTGAAACTGGCATGGAAAGAGTTGGTGTATGGAAAAAAGAAGTATCTGTTGATTGAACTTCTTATTGTCCTGCTTATGTTTATGGTATTATTTTTGTCCGGCCTGGCGGAAGGGTTAGGCCGGGCGGTCGTTTCCGGCATTGACAATATGGATGCGGATTATTTTCTG
>JAMPFR010000102.1 GCA_023664365.1 Acetatifactor muris
TTGCAATCTCAACCGGACTGAATCCCATCTGCACGAGCATACTCGCATGGCTGTGTCGGGTACAATGGACGGTTATCTTTTTCACGCCGGACAGCTTAATTCCACGCTCCATTTCATGCTCGAAGAAACTCTTTGTCCTGCCTGCAAAAAGGCGTGTACCTGCTCTTACCCGATAAAGCGTTGAAATGTACTCTTTTATTACGTCCTGCAGCTCCTTGTGTATGGTTATTACCCTTATGGAACTTTCAGTTTTCGGCGCAGTAATCAAATCTTCCCCATCAATCCTCGCAAGAGATTCATCAACCGTAATTGTGCCGTCTTCAAAATTTACGTCCTTTACCTGAAGCGCAAGCAGTTCTGCTTTTGTCAACCAAAATCTAAAAAAATAATCATTTAATTTTCGTTTTATTTTTAACGAAAGAACATCACAGAACCAGTTCCATGATGCCCTTCACCATATCATTTCCTACACTATTTTATTGCAGTGAAACCGTTTCTTTCTCCTCTGCTGTTTCTGAAAAGAATCCGTCATTCATCTTCCAAATGATTTCAATCCGTTCCTCACTGTAAACCAATACCCTGTCAATCACAGTAAGCAGTTTATCCTTATCAAACATTCCAAGTGATAAAAGACCCTCTAATTCCGCCTCCCGCTCTTCCATATGAAGCGCCTGTTCCCTAATCCGCACAGCCTCGTCTTTCAGTTCCGGTATCTTCTTTTCTATTTCTAATATCCGGCCGGCTGCGCTTTCATATTCCCTGCGATACTGCTCCTTTGTGAGCCTGTCGGAGCGGTAATCTTCATAAAGCCTTAATTTCCTTGCCGAGAGCCGCTTTCCCTCTGCCTCCAGCATCCTTATTTTTTCTTCAATGGCTGAAATCTGCGCCCCTTCCTTTATCTTCCTGCCCGCTTCTGCCGATACCATTCCTGCCATGGTGCGGGTGCAGGAAAGTATGGCATTCTCAAGCAGCTTTTTGTCCACATGGACCGTCTTACACCCTGC
The DNA here is from genome assembly GCA_023664365.1 of Acetatifactor muris. Classification (GTDB taxonomy): domain Bacteria; phylum Bacillota; class Clostridia; order Lachnospirales; family Lachnospiraceae; genus Acetatifactor; species Acetatifactor muris_B. The sequence goes on from JAMPFR010000102.1 coordinate 1,005, forward strand.
TATGTTTGAAACTGCTGCCTGCCCGCACCGGTAGGCGTTTCCCCAGCTGGTCGGTGCAAGCCGCCTCCCACAGTACGGGCAGATAAAGAGCGGTTTTGCTTTCCTCCCTGTCGGCACGTTTTTCTTCTCATGGGTAAACGCCTTTGCATTCGCCATGTCAAACAGTTCCTGCGTCACCAGTGGTTCATGCGTTCCTTCCGCGATAATCCATTCAGACCTGTCATTTTTAATCTGGCGTTTTGAACCGACTGCTGATTTCCTTGTCCTGTTCCAGATAGTCTTCCCTAAATAAACCTCGTTCTTCAGCATGTCGCCAATGGTGGTGATGGTCCACAGCTTCTTTTCTTTCTCATTATGGCTTTTTCTTTTTATCCCCATTGCCTGGAAATGTTCCATGCAGGTGGGTATGCCCTGCCCGTTTAGGAAGCGTGCAATCTCCGGTTTCCTCTTTCCCTCCGCCGCCATGGTGAATACCAGCTTCACGACTTCTGCCGCCTCTTTGTCGGGGATTAGCTGGTGCATATTGTCAAGGTTCTTGACATAACCATAAGGCGCAAACGCGCCAACATATTCTCCCCGCGCTGCCCTCGTCCGTGTCGCGCTCTTTACCTTTTTTGATAAATCCCTGCTGTACATGGAATTGATGATGTTTTTCAGCGCAACGCTCATCCCCCCTGTCATCCCCGTGCAGTCAGAACTGTCAAACTGGTCATTTATGGAAATAAAGCGTATCCCAAGCAGCGGGAATATCCTCTCAAGGTAATTGCCTGTCTCCAGATGGTCCCTCCCAAACCGTGAAAAATCCTTGACAATGATACAGCCTATCAGCCCGCGTTTTGCGTCAGCCATCATCCTTTGGAAAGCCGGTCTTTGGAAACTGGTGCCGGAAAAACCGTCATCCACATACTACAATGCGTCTGCCGGGTCAGAAAGTCCATTCCTCTGCATATAGTCCCTGATCAGGAGCCTCTGTGCCGCCACGCTGTTGCTCTCTGCCTTTACGATACCGTCAACATTGTTATCCTCATCAGAAAGGCGGATATAGACTGCTGTTTTCTTATTATCCATTCTCTGCCGCCATCCTCTCCTTCGTATACGCCACCAGTTCCTCCAGCATATCATCATATAACAGATGGACGGTCACTTTCCCTGCGGAAAAGATTTCAATCTTCTCCACGAACGCATCCACCATCTTCTTTGTCAGGTGCCGGATATTCCGGTATTTTTGAATGGCAGTTTCCCAGTCCTGGCTGGCGCAGTAATTCCTGCCATACTTTTTCTGGTATTCTGTAACTTCATTTATCCTCCTGCGGAGTTCCGCCTCCTCTGCCGCGTCTTTATCCGCGAAGGCTTCATACTGTTCCGCGTCGATCAGCCGTTCCGCATAGTCCTCATACAGCCGCTGCCTGTGCGCCGCCACCTTTTCCATGCCATGGTGGAGTTTTTGGATCTCTTTGGAAAGCACGTCATACTTTTTCATGTTTTCCGCTTTCCGGTTCATACGCCTCAGCATCCCCACGCTGTCAACATACACATTCATATGGGCGCGGATGACACGGAGGACTTCATCATTGACAGCGCCTTCAGAAACGCTTTTCCTGCTGCACCCTTTCTTTGTCTGGTGCCCTCCGCACACAAAATCCGCCGCCCCGCTGGAGTTTTTTATTAAATACATGGTTGCGCCGCAGTCCCCGCACACGATCTTCTTTTTATAGAAATTCCGGCAGGCAAGCTCGCCTTCGTTCTTCTTCCCATACTTCGGGGAGTTTTCATGTATTTCCTTCAGCCTTTCCTGCGCTTTGAGGTACAGCGCCCTTGGCACGATAGGATCATGGGTGTCTTCCATGATGATCCAGTTTTCTTCCGGCTCCCTCCACTGCTTTTTTTCTGCAAAACCGTCCCTGCCATGCTCATTATGCCTGCTGTCCCCTGCATAGTAAGGGTTGCAGAGCATCCGGGAGACAGTGCCGCCCCTCCATTCAGGGTTATAATTTTCCGGCAGTTCCTTTGTCCTTTTAAAGTGCTTGTATGCTTTCGGCCCAATCACGCCCTCATCATTCAGGGTTTTTGCTATCTGCGCATACCCCATTTTCTCATCCACAAACATCGCGAAAATACGTGCCACCACAGGGGCAGTGTCCGGATCGGCTACGATATGGTGCTTATCCAGCGGGTCGCTCATAAGCCCGTAGGCAAGGTTCCCGCACACATTGCTGCCCTTTTTCCAGTTTGCACGGTAGGCCGCTTTGATCTTTTTCGCAAGGTCCCTCGAATAAAACTCGTTGAAGATGTTTGCCATGCATACGGAAAGGTCTGCGCCCTCCCTTGCGGAATCATAACCGTCCGTCACCGCAATGAACCGCACTTCAAAGAACGGGAACACCCTCTCCACGTAATTGCCGGCCTCCACATAGTTCCTGCCAAGCCTGGACAGGTCCTTTACGACCACGCAGTTGATGCGCCCGTCCCGGATATCCCGCATCATTTCCTCAAAGCCGCCCCTGTCAAAATTGGTCCCTGTCTGTGAAATATCCATATATTCCCGTTCCACGACAATGTCATCCGCCCCATCCACAAATTTTTTCAGGAGCTCCATCTGGTTCTCTATGGTCCCACGCTCCTTATTTGCTTCGCTTTCAAGGGAAAGACGTGCATACAGACCTGCCCGGAACACTGGCTTTTCTTCCTTTATCATGGCTGCCCCTGCTTCTTTTCCCACATTGACAAAACCAGCTTTCCTTGATTTTCTTGCCATTTTACACGACCTCCCTTTCCCCTATATTTATCCTTCCGCCTTCATCCGTACAGACTGTGCATCCCGCAGACTGTATCTGGCGGAGCGCCGACCGGAAACAGTCCTGAAAATTAAAATCAATCTCAACATGGTTCCTGTCATACACTTTTACCTTATCAACCAACTCCACCGCTGCCACCCTTGTTAATTCATTAATATTCTGGTATTCCTTAAAATGACGGAGCCATTCATATTTATCTGTCTTAGCCTCCATCACATCCTTTATCTCATGGCCAAGCTTCCGGACCGCCTCCTCCGCCTTCTTTCTCCTGTTGTTGTATCCCTCATACAGTTCCGCATAGTCTTCTTTAGAAACAACTCCGTCTTTCAGGTCCTCATACAGCATGTCCCTTAAGTCCCGGCACCGCTGTATCTCCCGCTCTTTTGCCTCCTTCTGCCTTTCCAGCTCCTTTATCTCCAGTTCCTGGAATGGCACGGTGTTGATATATTCAAGGATTCTCCCGGCATCAAGCACGTTTGCGATATGCGTCTTCAGCACTTCAAAAACAAGGCTTTCCAGCTTTCCCTTTGGGATGCGGTGCGCCCCGCATCCCTTTGTCGCTGCATTCTGGGAACAGATATAGTAAGAATAAACCTTACCCCCTGCCGGGACGTTGCGCTTGATCATCGGTGCGCCGCATTCCGCACACACCGCCAGCCCCGACAGCACATAGACTTCCCCCTCATTCGGCGACGTCCTTGTGTCCATGCCGAGAAGCCTTTGGGCATTGAAAAACTCCCTTTTGCTGATGATGGGTTCATGATTGTCTTCTATCCTGATCCACTCTTCTTCCGGCTTATCCACGGTTTTCTTTATTTTATGGTTCGGCGTGGAATGCCTGCCCTGTACCAGCGTGCCGGTGTAAACCTCATTTTCAAGAATCCGGCGGACAGACACGGAACTCCATTCCGCCTGCCTGTGTGTCTTAAAATGGTCCTGGATACGGATGCCGAGGCTATGCTTATACTCCATCGGCGACAATATCCCCTGCCTGTTTAGGCTGTCCGCAATAGCAGCCTGGCTCATCCCGTTCAGCTTCATCCGGAATATATTTTTCACCACGCCTGCCGCATAAAGGTCGGGGACAAGCCTGTTTTTGTCATTTTCATCTTTCTTATAGCCATAAGGCGTAAATGCGCCTGTGTACTCCCCATTCTTCCGCTTCACTTCCAGATGGCTGCGTATCTTAATGGAAATATCCCGGCAGTATGCATCGTTCATCAGGTTCTTGAACGGGACGACAATATCATCCCTGCCGCTGTCCTCTTTGCTGTCAATATGGTCATTGACTGCAATAAAACGCACCCCAAGGGTCGGGAACAGCCTTTCAATGTACTTCCCGGAATCAATATACTCCCTCCCGAAACGTGACAGGTCTTTTACCACTACACAGTCAACCGTCCCCCGCCTGATGTCCTCCAGCATCATCCGGAAGCCGGGGCGCTCAAAATTGGAGCCGCTGTAACCGTCGTCCACGCGCTCGAAAACCACTATAATGTCGTCTTTGTCTTTCAGGAAATCCCTGATCAGATTTTTCTGGTTGGAAATGCTGTTGCTCTCCGCCTTTGCCGCGCTGGCAACATCGCCGTCTTCTTTGGAAAGCCTTACATAAATGGCGGCATGGTAGATTCTGTTTACTGTCTTTGTCTTGTCCATACAAATAGTCCTCCTTAAAGTATTAAGCAGGACAAACGCCAGTAAACTTTTATTAGATTTGATACTGATGCGGGTGTGCCTTTTCTACAGCCCGTCTGTCTTTCTCAAATAACATCTTACCATAAACTTCCGCATTTTTCCACTGCTTTTTTAATAAATTTCCGTAACATGATTTATGTAATTATCCTCCGTCACCCCATAAAGAGCAGGCCCTCAAAGGCATCCTCGAAACCCACCCCGTTATTGGCAAACCTTATTTTGACCATCACGCTGCCCACCCTTACAAGATAGGGGTTCCCGACTTTCATAATGTACTGCTCCTTTTTTTTCTCCACTGTCCTGCACTGGTCAATCCTTATCCTGCTTATGTCCTTTAAGTCCTCTATCTTTACGTCGCCAAAATCCTGCCCCAGGAATTTCCTGTGCTCTTCCGCAGTCATACAGACACCTCCCGAATAAAACGCCGCCATGCTCCGCGGTGGCTTATTAATAAAACAGAATCCCGCATATGGAATTCTCTGACAGACAAAGAGCAGGCGGTATTCCTTATGCCGCCTGCCCATTCTTCCGTAAATTTTTTGGCAAAACATGATCCAGCCATAATGCCGCATCATATTCTGCCGATGTCCCCTGCCTGGTATATATATTCTTTATCCGGTGTTCCCCTGCCATAACGCCTGCCAGCCTTATATTCCTGTAACGCAGAATTTATGTATATGGCCGCTTTCTCCCAAAACCTGTATCTGAAATCCCTCTTCCGAAAGCCAAATGTCTAAACCAACCTTTGGTTGGTTTTAAGCAAGCCATTTGGCTCGTTACTCGCGGGAATAAATAATGTTAAATAATCCCCACACGCCACAGCAGAAAAGCACCATCCTGCCATGGTTTTATGATTTTCCCTCCCCCGGTGTGGGCCGGAATATGCAAAGACCGCCCGGCATGGCTGCCTGATACTTTACAGTGTCCTCTCCACTGCAACATACCCCGGACGCCACTCCGGCTGCCAGGTTCTCCGGCAGAGGTATTATTTTCACCCGAAATTTTAAAACAGCCTGCCAACGCTGCCCATGCCGGGGATGCCGCTCATATTTTCCCTCTCCTGTTATGGTTCCCTGTCTTATTCTATCTTCTTTAAAATCCTGCCACGAACCTTCCAGCAGACAAATATATCCCCGCGAAGCTCTCCCTATCATCACCTTACAGTGTCCGGATGTTTTGTGTCCATACATACTGGTATTCCGTCCCGGCAGGGATAAAATGCCGGAACATTTATTGTCAAGGTTCAGTGTCTGCCAGCGGCATTTATCTTCATGGTCATTTTCCCGGCCTGTAGTTACAAGCCTGCCCGGAACCACTCTTTTTAACAATGATTCGGGGCAGACCAGCAACAGCCGGCTTTATAATTGTCTATAACGCAGTGTCCATATTTTCTGACATACATTCCAGCACCTTAATCATGAACAGCGCCTGTTTTTCCGTGCTTTCCATAAATATTTCCTGTGCCCTTACAGCACATTCCCCTTTTACAGTCCTGCCCACATCCCTTATGACAACATCTGCTCCCAATACATTTATGATTTTCTGGTATGTATGGATTCCGGGCAGTCTGCCCCCAGCCTCAATCTTCTTCAGGTGGGCTTCGCTTATCCCTGCCGCGCCTGCCAGTTCTCCCCTGCTTATACCCTTTGTTTCCCGCAGTTTTTTGACCGTAAGCCCTAAATTCGTGCTTCCCATGCTTATCATCATGTACCTCCTGACTGGTGTATTTATTATAGATTCACCTTTGATTTTTGAAAAGGTACTGGTCTGTCCCTTTTTTTCGCAGGTGGGACAGTTCAAGTCTTTCCACATTATCTGCTATTTTTTGCTTTCATAATCTGTCTTTTATCAACATAGTTCTGCTGTTTTTTCTGTCATTTTTCAGATTTTGTCGAACGATTTTTTATGCAATAAGCAAAAAAAGAAGCCAAAACTTCTTTTCCAACAATTTTTTATACCATTATCATAGGCTTATTCCGCCATCCTCCGCTGTCCCATCCTCTATATTAAAATCGCTTTAGAAGAACAGGTAGGGATTACGAGGCATTTTCCCTTAAAGTTTCTAAAGCGATTTGAAATATTACAGTAAAATTGTTGTCAACAATTTTTTTATTTACCTATACTTATTTTCATAGCCTTTCTTATCTCTCCGAATACGCTTTATCTTTCTTTTACATTCTTCGGGCTATACCTGACCCAAATACCATCACCCGGCAGCTTTTGGACATCTATCAAAGAAAATGCCACCGGCACAGTCCGTGCTAAATGGCGGTAGCAGTCAAAGACAGACGCCGTATCCGTCTGGCCATCAGCCGCAGGGCATATCACAAGGCTCAGTTCATCAATCAATCCCGCCTGCAAAAAAGTCCAGTCAACCACCCCTCCGCCAATCACCATCAGCGTATCGATCCCAAATGCCCGTTTCAATTCACAAACCGCCAGCTCTACGTCAAACTGTTCTTTCCCTGCAAAAAGATAGGAAACCCCTGCATTACGCAGATGCTGTAAATGTGTATCCGATACAGATTCCGACAAAATCACAACTGCATGGGCTTCCGGCTGCCCCGGACGGCGGATTGTACCATTTTCCCATTGGAGATTCCCTTCCATATCGACTACAACATTATAATGATCCTCACTATGTCCAGCAATCCATCTCTCACGTGGGAAAATTTGAAATGCTTCTGTCCCGCCTGCCTCAACCCTACAGCGATAAATCTCTGCCGCCGTAACTGCACCGCACAGGGTAGCCACACTCTGGTACTCTGCGCGAATCTTTCCGTATGCGGCGCTGATTGGCGCAAGCTCTGGCACACGAAAAAAATCACCGGAAATTTTTCCGTTTACAGCACTCAAAATATGGCAGACAATAAAAGGACGTTCCCTGTTCATTATTTTTCCGCCCCTTCCTGCACTTTATAAGATGCCCCGCCATATACTGACAACTCCATCTGAGCCAGTGCATTGTCGATTCCCATTATTTCCTCCTGTGACAGTTTAATTTCCGCCGCGCCCGCATTTTCACGCAGCCTGTCCGTTTTTCTTGAACCGGGTATCGGAACCAGATAAGGCTTCTTACAAAGCATCCATGCCAGAGAAATTTGTGCAGGCGTAGCATTTTTTTCATCCGCATACCGGCGCACAAGTTCAATGACGGGCGCATTTTCCGCATAGCCCTTTTCCGTATACTGTGGCATATTACGGCGGTAATCGTCCTTGTCCGTGAAAACCTCATTCTGGTAAGCAGCCGTCAGAAATCCATTTGCCAGCGGGCTAAATGCCACGTAGCCCACATGAAGTTCTTCCAATACCGGAAACAGATTTTCGTACCACCGCGCCATCATGGAATACCTGTTCTGAATCGCCGTAACCGGGCATACGGCATGGGCGCGGCGCAGGTAACTTTCGTCCGTTTCAGAGATGCCCCAATAAAGAATCTTTCCTTCTTTGATAAGATCAGCCATAGTGCCTGCAACCTCTTCCGGTGGAATATTAGGGTCAATCCGATGCTGGTAATAAAGGTCAATATAATCCGTGCCGATCCTTTTCAGGCTGCCTTCCACGCTGCGCCTGATTGTCTGTGGGCGGGAATCCAGCAGCATTTCCCCTTCTGCCGTAACGCCAATTCCAAATTTTGTAGCAATTTTGACCTTGTCCCGGCAGTCTGCAAGCGCATCTCCTACAAGTTCCTCATTCCATAGCTGCATGCCATCAGCCGTAAAGCCAAAATACCTCTCCGCTGTGTCAAAAAAGGTATATCCCATCTCAACGGATTCCATCAATGCTCTTTTTGCCTCTTTCAAATCGCTGGGCGCTCCATAGGCATGGGTAAAACCCATACAGCCAAGCCCCACAGCCGAAACTTCCAGACCATTTCCCAAAACTCTTTTTTCCATTGTTGTCCTCCTTATACTCAGCGTTCCTAAAAAACTGCGCCTGTTTTACTTATCAAACTGCATCGCACAATCTTTCAAATAACTGATTACATTAAGCTGTTGTGGACATGCCCGCTCACACTGCCCACAGGCAATGCAATCTCCGGCACTGCCGCCACCTGATACCGCCGATGCATACTGCCTTGCGCCTTCCTCCAACTGTCCCCATACCAACTGCTGGTTCCTTGCGGCAAAAATCTCCGGGATGGGAATCTTTTTGGGACACCCTTCCGTGCAGTAATGGCATGCCGTACATGGGATAGACTTCACGCCGTTAATAATCTCCTGCGCCTTGCGAACCGTAGCCTGTTCTTCCCTGTCTAAAGGCTTAAAATTCTTCATATAAGACAGATTATCCCGCATCTGCGCCAGATTTGACATTCCGGAAAGCACAGTGATGATACCCTCCAAAGAGGCCGCGTAACGGATTGCCCAGGAAGCAAAGGAAGCATTTTTGTCCGCTTCATGGAATACCTTCTGCACAGTTGCGGGCGGGTTCGCCAACGCGCCACCCTTAACCGGTTCCATGACTACAATAGATTTTCCATGGCGTCTTGCCACTTCGTAATTCTCCCGCGCCGTCACATTTTTATTTTCCCAATCAGCATAGTTAAGCTGTAGCTGCACAAACTCCACGTCCGGATGCGCAGTCAGAAGCTCATCCAGAATTTCCGGTGTGGCATGGAAGGAAAACCCCCAATGCCTGATCAGCCCTTTTGCTTTTTGCTCTTTGACAAAATCCCATATATGATACTTGTCATAAGTTTTATAATTGCCCGCCTGCAGGGCATGGAGCAGATAATAGTCAAAATACCCCGCCCCTGTCCGTTCCAGGCTGGTATAAAACTGCTGCTTTGCCGTCT
>JAMPFR010000103.1 GCA_023664365.1 Acetatifactor muris
TTCCGGCAAAATGAAAATAGACGTTTGTTTACTGTTGGATATTATAACATACATTAAGGCCCTGCACAAGCCTTTTACAAATTTTTTTATTTTTATTTTTTAACCAATAGTTCCCGCTGCATTCGCTCATTGTCCGCGGGAATAGACGGGCGGCTGTTCTTTTTAAACAGCCGCCCGTAAAAACGTTTCCCAAACATTTGTTATATCTGACATTGCTACACATTAAAGCAGCTCCCTCCCACAAACTCTCTGCATATGGAATTGTTGGGCAGGCTCTCGCTGGGTACACATAAGAAATAATCCAGAAACTTCAGCAGCCGCTTTGCCTCATAGTACTCCGGCGCTTCCTTGGGAATCTGGAACAACAGCGGTTCCGCAAATGTCTTCAGCACGGCAAGCTCGAAAATCTGCGCCGAATTGAACATAGCGTCCGCTTCCTCCTGGAAGGGAAAAATATTCTCCTCCTCTCCCCTCCTTACAGAGGGCCACATCCGAATAGTACGCTGCGCACTGGAGCCTCTGGTTCTTGCATCCCGCACCATCCTGCGCAGCAGCCGTCCGTCCGTGGTAGGTATCCTGTTATGATTATCCACATTCAAAGCAGTCAGTGCGCTGATGTATATTTTATATTTGCTCTCCTCCGGAAGCGCATAGGACATCTCCCGGTTCAATCCGTGGATTCCTTCAATCACCAGAATATCATCTGCGCCCAGCTGTTTGTAATTGCCCCTGTACTCCCTCTGTCCGGTTTTGAAATTGAAGGTGGGCAGCTCTACACGCTCCCCCGCCAGCAGTTTCACCATATCGTCATTAAACTGCTTCACGTCAATGGCGCCCAGACATTCAAAATTGTAATCCCCGTTCTCATCTCTGGGAGTCTGCTCCCGATTCACAAAATAGTCGTCCAGAGCAATGGGATGCGGCGTCTTCCCCATGGTTCTGAGCTGAATGGAAAGCCTGTGGGAAAAGCTGGTCTTCCCGGACGAAGAGGGGCCTGCAATCATGACAAACTTCACATTTCCCCGGCTCACAATATCCTTGGCAATCTCGCCGATTTTTCTCTCCTGCTCAGCCTCCTGTATCAATATCAAATCGCTCATGGAACCGCTGCAAATCTGATCGTTTAAATCTCCCACCGTCTCGATAGCCGCCTTTCTTCCCCAGTCCTGCGAACTCTCCATGGTGTCAAACAGCTTTCTGCGCTCGTCAAAGGGTTCCACCATCGTCGGATTCTTCCGGGTAGGCAGCAGGAGCATAAAGCCGTCCTCATAGGGAATCACGTCGAACCACTTCACATAGCCTGCATTGGGCAGCATATATCCATAGTAATAATCATAGTATCCGTCAATCTCATAAATATTCACAAGAGAGCTCATACGGTAGTGGAACAGCTTTTCCTTATCCTTCATTCCCTTATTCCGGAAAAGCTCCATTGCCTCCTCCAGGGGATAGGAACGCTTCATAAAGGGAGTCTTTTTCTCCGCCAGCTCCTCCATGCGCGCCTTTATTTTCCCTGCGCTTTCCGCTGTAGCCGGAACCCTTCCCAGCACATTTACATAAAGACCGTGTCCAATGGTAAATTCCACGCAGCTCTCCTGGGCCGCATCCGCCCCGAACACATCGCAGATTCCCTTCAGGAACAGCATGGTAGCCGTTCTCACATAGGTCTTGTGGCCCACATCATCCCGCAGGGTAAAGAAACTCAGTGAACAATTCTTCGTCACCTTCTTGAACAATTCCCGTATCTTCCCGTCAACGGCAACCAGGGCAATGGTTCCCTCGTAATTCTGCTGATATTCCGCCGCGATAGTCTCATAAGTAGTTCCCTGGGCAAACTCTCTTTTTTCTCCGTTTACCGTCACTGTAACAACCGACATACTGCACCTTTCCTTTCCCGCACCGCTTTTGTTCTTCATAATGCTTATTTCACCTGACGCCCTCTCGATTTCCATAAGCTCCCGCCGGACCTCCGAAAGCCGTTCTGCCGCCCGCAGGGTATGCTCAGCCTCCAGCTTCTTCAAAAGCTTTTCCGCCGCTTCCCGCCTGTACTGCAAATACTGCCTCAGCACCGGGTGCCTGCCTTTCAGCAGCAATTCGCCGTACTCGTCATATATACTCTGTAAATCCGCCTGCTCCCTGTAGTCCGAAACCTGCTCCCCTGCTCTGCCTGCGGGTTCTGACCGTACATCCGGCTCACACTGCCCTGCCATTCCGGCGCATGCTTCCGCATATACCCCCTTCTTGGGCATATCCCCCGTTCTCCCTGCATATACGGCCTTCATGGCAAAATAATATTTGCCTTCCTCATATACCGCATCCTCCGCCAGGATCCGGATTCCCTCCCGCCGCAGAAACCTGCGGAACGCCCCGATTTCCGACTGAGGCTGCAAAATCAACTCCTGCATGCTCCGGGTCTTTTCCCTGCAGGATCCCAGAATCCTTTCCATCAGCCTGCCGCCCATACCGGCGCAGACAAGGGTTTCCGCCTCCCCTGCTTCCAGCTTCTCCATGCCGTCAGACAGCCGGAGCTCTATATATGTATTCAATCCGCTGCTTTCAATATGCTCCCGGGCCGCTCCAAGAGGCCCTTTCCGTATATCCATGGCCAGCACATGGGGGCTGATTCCTTTCTGTACCAGATAAACAGACAGAAATCCATGGTCACAGCCCACATCCGCCACGGTGTTTCCCTGCGTCACCATGTCCGCCAGCATCTGCAGCCGCTTTGACAAAACCACCTGCCCGCTTTTCATCAATCCAGATAGTCCTTCAGCTTTCTGCTGCGGCTGGGATGACGCAGCTTCCTCAGCGCCTTTGCCTCAATCTGACGAATACGCTCACGGGTCACATTAAATTCCTTGCCCACCTCTTCCAGGGTGCGGGCCCGGCCATCGTCCAGGCCGAACCTGAGGCGAAGTACCTTCTGCTCTCTCTCCGTAAGCGTCCCCAGCACCTCCACCAGCTGCTCCTTCAACAGGGTAAACGCGGCGGCGTCCGCAGGCACGGGTACGTTATCATCCTGGATAAAATCTCCCAGATGACTGTCCTCCTCCTCCCCGATAGGTGTTTCCAGAGATACCGGCTCCTGGCTGATTTTCATAATTTCACGCACCCGATCCACGGGCATGTTCATCTCCTCCGCAATCTCCTCCGGCGTCGGTTCACGCCCCAGCTCCTGCAGCAGCTGGCGGCTCACGCGGATCAGCTTGTTTATGGTCTCCACCATATGCACAGGAATCCGAATGGTTCTGGCCTGATCCGCTATGGCCCTGGTAATGGCCTGGCGAATCCACCAGGTAGCATAGGTGGAAAACTTATAGCCCTTCCGGTAATCAAACTTCTCCACAGCTTTAATCAGCCCCAGATTGCCCTCCTGAATCAGATCCAAAAACAGCATCCCCCGCCCCACATAGCGCTTTGCTATGCTGACCACAAGGCGCAAGTTGGCCTCCGCCAGCCGCTTCTTCGCCTCCTGGTCGCCAAGCTCCATCTTTTTCGCCAGTTCAATCTCTTCCTCGGCGGAAAGCAGGGGAACCTTGCCGATTTCCTTCAGATACATACGGACAGGGTCTTCGATGCTGATGCCGTCCGGCACGGAAAGGTCGATATTCTCCACATCCACCTCATCGTCGTCCGTCAGAATGATTTCCTCATCATCCACATCGTCGTTCTCTGTAATGCGGAGCACATCCACACTGTTCTGCTCCAGCACCTCCAGGATTTTTTCGAACTGTTCCTCCTCCAAAGGCATGTCCGCGAAAAAATCATTGATTTCCTGGTATTCCAGCACGTTTTTCTTTTTCTTTGCGACCGCTAAAAGATCTCTGACCTTCTCGTCAAACCTTGCCTGTGTATTTTCATCCATTGTAATAATTCCATCCTTCCTTCGGGAATTTCCGAACCCTTATTCTATAATCTTTACCTTAATCCAGCGAAATATGCGTTTTTGCCAGCTCCTCCAGTGCCTTCTTGCCTGCAATTACCTGATTCAGCGCATTTACATCACTGCCCAATCTGGCGGAAAAATATTCATAACTGTTCTTTTTTACGGAAAAAAGAATATCGTGGAATGCTTTTTCCCTGTCCTGCTTTGTCCCCAGCTCGGGAAGGCCGGTATTAAAAAGCTCCGCCGCCTCGTGCTGCTCCGCCTCATCCTCAAAGGTGCTGATGATGCCCGCAGGATTGAAATTTCCCGCATCCATGTCTGCAAACAGCCGTTCCGCCACCTTTCGGTACAATTCCTCGGTAAAGTCCTCCGCAGATATGTATTTTTTAATCTTTTCATAGGCGGCAGGATCGTCCGTAATCCAGGTGAGCAGCAGCCGCTGTGCCCTCCTTGCGCTCTCCTCCGGGCTGTTCTTCTGCTGCACTCCCGTTCTGGGACGCTCCACCGGCTTTGCCAGCCCTGTCCGGGCTGCATAGGAAACCACCAGCTTCCGCAGGTTCTCAATACCGATAAAATACTTTTCGGCCACTGCCTGCAGATAATTGTCCCGCTCCACATCCTCCGTAAACTCACAAAGCTTCCTTGCTATCTCCCGGTGAAACTTCGTCTTGGACTCCGGGTCGCTCATATCATGCTGCTCCTCCAGCATTCTGATTTCAAAGAAAAAGCTGTTCTCCGCCTGGTCAATACGCTCCTGAAAGGCTTCTTTCCCCAGGGCCTTCATAAATTCATCCGGGTCTTTATAGGGCCGCATATTAATGACTCTGGCGGTCAATCCCGCGTCCCGCAAAAGTCCGATGCCCCGCAATGCCGCTTTCACGCCCGCTCCGTCGCTGTCATAGGCCAGCAGGACGGTGTCCGTATACCGCCGCAGCAGATTTGCCTGTTCCGGCGTAAAGGCTGTTCCCAGGGAGGCCACTGCCTGGGTAAATCCCGCCTGGTGCATGGATATAACGTCCATATAGCCCTCACAGATGATAATATTACCGCTGCGGGCCGTTCTGGCAAAATTTAAGCCGTACAGATTCCTCCGCTTGTCAAATACCGGGGTTTCCGGGGAATTCAGGTATTTGGGCTCACCGTCCCCCATGACCCGGCCGCCGAAGCCGATCACCCTGCCGTTTACATCCTGAATGGGATACATGACCCTGTTCCAAAACTGGCTCAGAAGCCCGTGCCGCTCTGAAAAGCTTGCAAGCCCGGCTTCCTTAATCAAATCATCCTCAAAGCCTTTGCTCCGCAGGTACTTTATCGGCTCCTCACCGTTCTTTCCCGCATAGCCCAGGCCGAAACGGTGCATGGTTTCCTCTGTCAATTCCCTCTTTTGCAGATACTGAAGCCCCAATGCTCCGTGAGGTGAGCGGAGCTGGTAGTAAAAGAACTTAGCCGCCTCTTTGTTTACCTCCAGAAGCCTGGCCCGCCTGCCTGCTTTTGCCTTCTGCTCCTCCGTATATTCCATCTCCGGGAGCTTTACCCCCGCCCGGTCCGCCAGCAGCTTTACCGCCTCCGGAAAAGAATAATTCTCATACTTCATGACAAAGGTGTAGACATTGCCGCTGACTCCGCAGCCAAAGCAGTGATACATCTGCTTGCTGCCGGACACGGAAAAGGAAGGCGTCTTCTCACCGTGAAAAGGACAACAGGCCCAGTAATTTCCGCCCTTCTTCTGCAGCCTGACATACCCTGATACCACATCCACTATATCGTTTTTCGCTCTGACTTCTTCCACCAGTTCCTCTGGGTAGTACATTTTTCCTCCCGCAAACAGCCGCTTTACAGTATCCAGGACTTTGGTATGTATATGGTCTCATAAAGAGAAATTGCAAAGCGATCCGTCATCGCCGCCACATAGTCGCAGACCACCTGCTCCCTGGGCTCTCCTTCTGAAATCAGCTTTAAAAACTCTTCCGGCATATCGTCAATATGCTTCATAAAATGATGATACAACGTCTCCGTCAGCATCTCCGCTTTACCCTCCTCGCTTTTTGCGATAGGATTCTGGTAAACATTTTCAAACATGAACTGACGCATCTTCTTCATTGCCGTCTCTATTTCCTCGGACATGCAGATGTCATTCCGGCCCATGCTGTTGGTCACAATATCGTGGACAAAGTGATCCAGCCGTTCGCTGGGCGTGGCGCCTATGACCTGGCGAATTTCCGATGGCACATCCCCTTCCTTTAAAATACCCGCACGCACGGCGTCATCCATATCGTGATGAATATAGGAGATTTTATCGGACAGCCTTACCACTTTCCCCTCCAGCGTATGAGGCTTGCCTATGGTCTGGTGGTTCAGTATGCCGTCCCTGACCTCATAGGTCAGATTTAAACCCTGTCCGTTCCTCTCCAGCCTGTCCACGGTACGGACACTCTGCTGGCTGTGTTCAAACCCAAGGGGACAAACCCTGTTCAGCGCCCGCTCTCCTGCATGGCCGAAGGGAGTATGGCCCAAATCGTGGCCCAGGGCAATGGCCTCCACCAGATCCTCGTTCAGTTTCAGCGCCTTCGCTATGGTTCTGGCATTCTGGGATACCTCCAGCGTATGAGTCAGGCGGGTACGGTAATGATCTCCTTCCGGAGACAGAAATACCTGGGTCTTATCCTTCAGCCGACGGAACGCCTTACAGTGCAGAATCTTATCCCTGTCCCGCTGAAATGCAGGCCGTATGTCACACTCTACCTCCGGCTTTGCCCTTCCCCTGGATTCCATGCTCAGGGAGGCATAAGGGCTCAGATACTCCTTTTCACGCTGTTCCAGATTTTCTCTGATTGTCATGCCGCCGGCCTCCTTCCCGCCCTGTAAACAACTGCTGTCTCAATTAATATATTCTGCGCAAAACTCCAAAATCCTTTTATTATTTATCCCATTTTTTCTACTTTTTTATTGTAGTCCGCTTTTTTACCGACATATATCATAAATGAATTCCGCGTTCTTATTCATGGCCTCCCGCGCGGCCTTTACAGGCGACATCTGGAACACATGCCACATTCCCGGATAAATGTCCATCTTAACGGATACGTTTGCGTCCACAAACGCCTGATGAAGCCGCAGTGAATCGCTGAGAAGGATTTCATTTTCCCCTACCTGTATATAGGTGGGCGGGAATCCTTCAAAGTTCCCGTATAGCGGAGAAACCAGCGGATTTTTCAAATCCTGCCCCTCCGCATAAGCCGACACCATCCTGTCAATATAAGGCCTGTCCAGCACCGGATCAAAATCCGCCTTGCTTTCAAAAGATTCACCGGAGGACGTCAGATCCGTCCAGGGAGACATCAGCACCAATCCCCGGGGCAGCAGCCTGCCCTCCTCTTTCAGTTTCAGGGACAGGGCCAAAGCCAGATTTCCTCCTGCGGAATCTCCTGTCAGTATCACATCCCGCGCCCCGTATCCGAACAGCATCAGATAATTCCAGACCTTTATGGCGTCCTCCAGCGCTGCCGGATAGGGATTCTCCGGCGCCAGCCTGTAATCAAAACAGAAAACATCCATGGACGTGGAAGCCGCCAGTTTGGATGTCAGGGTTCTCGCATAGAGGCAGCTTCCGGTGGAATACCCCCCGCCATGGCAGTGCAGTACCACATATTTTTTCATGTGCGCCCTGTTTACACTGACCCACTCCCCATAAAGGCCGTCTATAACAACCTCCCGGTAGCTGATGGCCTTTGTGTTGCCGAAAATAGAGCCGATTGCATCCTGCGACTGCCTGTGCTTCTCCAGATCAGGGTGCTCCACGAGGCCGTGGGCCCGCTTAATCAGGTGCATCAGATTTTGATTTCGTCTGCTTGTAGTATTTTCCATGGAATTTTCCTCGCTTAAAAGTGTAGTCTTCTGCGTACTGCGTTGCGGAGCCGCCTGCGGGACAAAAGCGTGATAATCGCAATATCCAGAATAGCGCACACTGTCAGCACTACGGCCGACCAGCTCAGCGCAATATGCCCGCCCACATATCTGTCTATCAGGATTTCAAGTCCCAGGCAGAGCAGTCCCACAGCCGTAAACAGATACAGGGAAATTGTCAGAAAGGATTGGGGCAGCCTGCGGACGCAGAAGGTGAAAACCTCCGCCAATACCGTAACCAGAGCCGTTATGGGAATCCCCAGCCCCCAAAGCCAGTTCCGGCTTCCCGTAAGATAGGACAGCATAAACAGATACAGCGCCGCGGCGGCGCCGTCATACAGCAGCGACACATACACCGGCTGCTTCGCGTATATAACCGCCGGAATCATAATCACCCACAGGACGATGCAGGCCCCGATAACCGCAAGAGACCAGAGATTTTCCCGGAAGACAAAAACATTTAATATACCGCAGGTGACGGCTGTGGCAAGCACTACCATGGACACCAGTATCCCTAAGTCTTTCCGCTTTACCGTCTCCACCTGGCCTTTTTCCGTGGGGAAGGGCCGCTGTGCCATAGCTATTTTTTCCAGTTCCCTGGGATTCAGCACAGGCGTATTGCACAGGGGACACTCCCTGGCGGAAGCATCCAGCTCCACACCGCAGTTTACACAATATGACATATCAATCCTCCACCCTTTCCCGATTGCTTTCTATCCTGACATGGATTCCATCCTGTACCAGCTTGCGGAAAAAATACCGTTCCACGTCCGCTTCGATAATACTGCTGGCAAAATTTACGGTCAAAACATCTCCAAAGCTGATAACGGCACAATTTGTCCTTCGGGAAAAGGGCTGCCCCATATAGATATCAAACCTCTCTATATATGGCTTCATCCCCTCCGGCACCTTCAGGGCGCCCATGTTTGTCAGACCTGCTGAAGAGTTTCTGTCCTGCACCTTTGTGTAAAAGGTTCTTACCACCAAATCCTTTAAAAACAGCGGCACCACCCGTATCAGCGGATTTCGCTGAGTGGCTGCATTGGTGGTAATATCTCCCCGCAAAAGCTTTTCGTTAATATAATAACGCATGTAATTATGCACCTGTACAACTATTTCCTCAAAGGTATAATCCCCCAGCCTGGGATCCACCCCCGGATAAATCATGGTGATGAAATTGCGCAGGGTATTTGAGGGAAAGAATCTGCGCAGATTCACCGGCATGGCGATTTTCACCGGACGCAGCCGCCTGCGGCCCTCCTTCAGCTGCTTGGTCAGCAGCGCCTGCAGCAGCACCGCATTCAGATATTCCGTGATAGTAGCCTGATACCTTTTTGCCGCTTCCATAACCTCCGAAACCGACATAATGCCATCGATAATATTCAAGGTATAGAAGGGCTCCGCCGTGCCTCTGACCCGATAAGCCTTCTCCTGCAGTCTGGGGGGACAGACCTTTGCATTGGCATACCTCATATAGGCGTCCTCCAGTTCCCCGCTGTCCGGTGCTCCGTTAATATCCAGGACAAAACCTTCATTTTGAATTTCACCATGCCCCAGCAGCCGCAGATAGACTGCCGTCAGGGTCTGCAGCACACACATGCCGCCGGTGCCGTCTCCAAGGCTGTGGTGGGCCTCCAGGGCAATCCGGTTGCGGAAGTAGTAAATTCTGATTAAATAACGATTGTTTGCCTTAAAGTGCATGGGCTGACAGGGATTTTTCACATCCTCCTGCACAAATGGCCCGGGGCGGTCATTTGGCTCCAGGTACCTCCAGAACAACCCCTTCCGGATAGCCGCCTTATAGGTGGGAAACCTGGGCAGCGTCATGTCAAGCGCCTTTTGCAGCACCTCGGGCTGTATCTCCTCCTTCAGCACCACTGACAGCCTGTATACCGAGGAGAAATCATGTCGCTGTAAGGTAGGATATACAATGGCGGAGAGGTCAAGCTCGTACCATTCCCGCCGCCCGCTCTTTTCTTTTACCTTCTTTTTTTCCATAGAATACTCTCTATACTCCTGATTTCTTCTTATTTCACTGCATCTGCTGCTTCTGCCTGTCAGAGTCCGCCATACCGGGCGATCCAAAAAGAGTGCTAAGCATGATACTTAACACTCTTGTGCATGCAGGAAAAGAGACTTGAACTCTCATGGTATTGCTACCACACGGACCTGAAC
>JAMPFR010000104.1 GCA_023664365.1 Acetatifactor muris
TGGTATGGCGAGGAGGTGAAATAGGCCACGGACAAGTCTGGATAGAGAAGGGAGGTGGTGCTGATGGATTTATACGAAGTTTTGAGCCTGATGTTTTTGGGCGGTTCGTTCCTGATTGCGCTGCTTGCCTACATAGATAGGAATAACAAGCGAAAATAAATAAGCCTACCTTGTCACTTGCCCGGTGAAGGTAGGCTTTACTGCTACTGGAGGTCAACCACTTTGTGGGCGGTTGCTTCTCTTAACACACGTTGCTGTGTGTGTTTGCACACGCGTATTTTTTTGTGGCGGGAAAGCCTTGAAAAATGGGCATTCCCGCCATTCTTTTGTCTTGGGGGTTGCCGCAGGGTAGCTAAGACCGCTGTCGCCTATATTGTAGCGGAAATATTCTACATTGGAGCAAAAATATTCCCACTTGCAGAATATCAAGGTCTATGCTAAGATGAATCTGAGAATTCAAGAACAGTAATGGTGTACCACCACGGAGAGCTGCAACTCCCCGCGGTAAGGTATGGTAGCTTGATTACCACACGATACAGACAAAGTCTGCGATACACGCAAAAATCATTATAAAGCAGTTTATGCATTTCTGCAAGATTCTTTGTGGTGTCTTAAGCGGGCTTTAAGTCTGAACCTTAGAGATAAACAGGGTGAAAGTGTGGACGCATACTTGCACCCTGTTCTTGATTTCTCACGAAAGCCACCTGAAATGGCGGAGCGATCCGCCATGGAGGGTGCTTTGAGTGAGAAGTCGGAGCTTTAAACTGAGAGCTGCGATTAGTTGTGATACTGTTGCAGCTCTCTTTTATTCATGGCAATGGAATTCTCGAAAAGCGTGAACTCCATTGCTGCGGAAAAAATCTAAGGAGGAAAAAGGTATGGTAGGAATTGGAGCAGTAGTTTGCAGGGTAGCACTGGAGTTTGCAAAAGGAGTCGGGACATCCGTGGCGCCGGAAGTGATAACGGTGGTTTCTGATTTGCTGAAAAAGAAGCTGGAAAATTTCAGTGAAAAACTCAGCAAACCGGCCAGAGAGGCAGTAGAGCAGGCAGGAGAAGCAGGGGACGTTAACATATCCGCCGAAGTGTTGGATGAGCTGAGGGGTCATGTAAGAGAAGTATTAAAGGAGTATTCATCTCCGGTGTATGCTGACTGCGTCACCTTTTGGATTGATGGTTCTCTGAGTGACAGGGAACAGGAATTAATGCAGGAGGTCTTAACAAATGTCAATGAGGACGATGGGGATTGGGAAGAGGAAGAAGCCAAGGAACAGCAGGACATTGTAGACGAGATTATCAATAGACATGTGGGCAGCGATGTGTCGATGGGGGATGACTGTTATATCGGTGAGGATTATATCAGTCTGAACTTTAGTGACTATGCAGATAAAACATACTGCGGGGAAGATATGCGTAAGCTGGCTGATGCCTTGAATTACTTTCTGGGAGGCAGGTACATAAGAAGCTTCAGTCTGGAATGATGATAGGCTGCAGAGGAACTTTTGGCTGAGGAGGATTTAAAAGCAAATGAGAAAAAGGATTTTAAGCGTTATTTTGTGTTTATGTCTTTCAGCAGGGCTGATAACAGGCTGTGGAGACAGTGGTTCTGACAGAGATTCTGACCGGGCGGGGAATCCAGATTCCGAGCGCGAATCGAAAGGTGCGAATACTCTGCTGAGTGAGTTGCTGGGGAAGGTTGAAACAACCCCGGAGTCTGCCCATGAGTCCGAAGCGGCGGATAGCCCATTAAATGATTTGCCGGATAACTCTGCGGCAACACCGGAGTGGGTTCCAGACCCCACTCCGGAATCCACTCCCAAACCCACCCCGGAACCATATGTTATAAAGGGTGTTAAGGTGGATGGCGGTGAGTGGTGTGGCTTAAGCTGGCAGGTGACTAATGCGGGCGAACTTATAGTTACGGGACATATGGAGGAAGCCTATGCGGGCGAGGACTATGAGGGTGATGAATATAGTTATCGGTTTTATGGAGATTGGCCGTGGAGGCTGGCTCCCTGGGATCAATATGCTCCTACTATAAATAGTGCAAGCTTAGCTTTTTCAGGCGCAGGATCTTTAGTATATTTTTTTAAATCCTATAATAAGCTGAAAAGGGTTGATGTAAGAGATCTGGATACAAGTAACGTGACGAATATGGAGGGTATGTTTTATGAGTGTGAATCACTGGTTAGTCTTGACCTGCGTAGTTTCGATACACATAACGCAACAAATATGAAAGATATGTTTTTTGGATGTAGTGCGCTGACCAGCCTGGACGTGAGCAGCTTTGACACAGGTAATGTAACAGATATGTGTGGTATGTTCAGGCTGTGTTCATCTCTGACCAGTCTGGATGTGAGCAGCATTGACACATCCGCTGTGACAGATATGATTCTTATGTTCGGCGGGTGTTCATCATTAACAAGTCTGGATGTAAGTAACTTTGACACAACCAATGTGACATATATGGATAGAGTATTTGCCGGGTGTTCATCGCTGACAAGCCTGGATGTGAGTAGTTTTGATACCGCCAATGTGACAGACATGGGTAGTATGTTTATGGGTTGTTCCTCTTTGAAAAGTCTGGATGTGAGCGGTTTTGATACGACCAATGTG
The DNA here is from genome assembly GCA_023664365.1 of Acetatifactor muris. Lineage (GTDB taxonomy): Bacteria > Bacillota > Clostridia > Lachnospirales > Lachnospiraceae > Acetatifactor > Acetatifactor muris_B. The sequence continues at coordinate 2,614 of JAMPFR010000104.1, forward strand.
ACAACCATGCGTGATATGTTTTATGATTGCCAATCCCTGACCGATTTGGATTTGTGTAATTTCAATACAGGCAATGTGACTAACATGGAGAGTATGTTTGAATCCTGCATCAGACTGCAGGAGATTCTGGTAGGCGATGGTTGGAGGCTGGCATGGCATTGTGATGATATGTTTAAAAATGCCGGCGTCTCCGGCGTTACATTTCAATAGTAAAAGAATGGCCGTAAAGCGTGAATTCCATTGTTGATTGACTTTATCCCGTAAAGCCATTATAATGTGAAGCATGGAACAGCAAGAAGAAAATCTGCGGTTTTGCAGGAAATGCCTGACACGGGAGCTTGCCGGGCAGGAGGAGACTTACAGAACCATTCGGGAATATATTGACAATTTTGACCCGGACGCAAAGGCGGACGGGACATTGTATGAGGAGCGGCTGGAAATCTGTAAGGAGTGCGAGATGCTTCTGCAGGGAATGTGCCGCAGCTGCGGCTGCTATGTGGAGCTGCGGGCGGCCATGGGGAAAAATGTCTGTCCGAAGAAAAAATGGTGACGGGGTATGATAAATGATGGAAAAGCAGGAATTTCTGGACAAGCTGCGGCTGGCATTGAACGGCAGGGTTTCGGCGGACATATTGTCCGATACGCTGACCTATTATGAAGATTACATTAATGCGGAGGTACGCAAGGGCAGAAGCGAGGAGGAGGTTATGGAAATGCTTGGCGACCCCAGGCTCATAGCCAGAACTATCATAGAGACGAAGGGCGGGGAGACGGTAGAGACCGCCCGGGAGTATGCGGGAGACGGCCAGGTGGAGCGGCGTCATCCGTCCGTTCCCGGCTGGGTGTGGCTGATTGCGGTACTTGTTATTACCGTGGCGGTCATAAGCGTGGTATTTAAAATAATATCCGTATTTTTCCCTGTGATTTTGATTATACTTTTGGTGTCTTTTCTTGTAAAATTTTTCCGGGACCGGGCCAATTAATAGTACTAAAGTACCTGGATATTCGGGTATAATTCCGAACTGAATCTGTCATACTACTTCCTGTAACCGATAACCAACAGGAGGTAAAAAACATGGACAACAATAAGTACAACAACACCAACAATTCTGAGAATTGCAAGAACAGCCAGAACAATCAGAATCAGAATAACCAGAAGAACAATCAGAACAATAACCAGAACCAGAATCAGAACCAGAGCCAGAACAACAGCCAGAAGAACAACAACTACTAAGCTGGCGGAGGCATATAGGGGCACCAGTGCGGTGTCCCTATTTACATATTTTGAAAAAAATTGTATACTGAATGTGTTTTGAAAACAGAAGCGAGGGCACTTATGCGTAAATTTGAGTTGATTGCGCCCTGTCATTTCGGAATGGAAGCGGTGCTGAAAAGAGAAATTGCGGATTTGGGTTATGACATTACAGAGGTGGCTGACGGCAGGGTGACTTTTTTCGGGGATGAGGAGGCGCTGTGCAGAGGAAATATATTCTTAAGGACGGCGGAGCGTATTCTGGTAAAGGTCGGGAGCTTTCATGCGGAAAGCTTTGAGGATCTGTTTCAGGGAACAAAGGCGCTTCCCTGGGAGGAATACATACCTGAAAACGGAAAATTCTGGGTAGCCAAGGCGGCGAGCGTCAAGTCGAAGCTTTTCAGCCCTTCGGACATTCAGGCTGTGATGAAGAAGGCCATGGTGGAACGGTTGGGAGGGCATTACGGAACAAACTGGTTTCAGGAGGATGGGGAAAGCTTTCCGGTGAGGGTGTTCCTGATGAAGGACGAGGTGACGGTGGGCCTTGACAGTACAGGGGAGTCTCTGCATAAGCGGGGATACCGAAAGCTGACGGCGAAAGCGCCCATAGCGGAGAACCTGGCAGCAGCGCTGATTATGCTGACACCCTGGAGCAGGGACAGGATATTGGTGGATCCTTTCTGCGGCAGCGGTACCATACCCATTGAGGCGGCGATGATGGCGGCAGGCATTGCGCCGGGAATGAAAAGGAGCTTTACTGCGGAGAACTGGCCCCATATCGTATCTCCGGAAAGATGGCGTGACGCCCTGGAGGAGGCCGAAGAGATGGCGGATATGTCGGTAACGCCGGACATTCAGGGCTATGACATTGACGACCGGATGGTGAGTATTGCAAGACAGAACGCAAGGCTTGCGGGAGTTGAGGGTCTGATTCATTTTCAGAGGCGCAGCGTGGCGGATTTGAGCCACCCGAAAAAATACGGTTTCTTGATTACCAATCCTCCTTATGGAGAGAGGATGCAGGAGAAGGAGGAGCTGCCTGCGCTGTATGCCTGTCTGGGCGAAAGATACAGGGCGCTGGATTCCTGGAGCCTGTATCTGATTACGGCCTATGAGAACGCAGAGCGGGACATTGGCAGAAAAGCGGATAAGAACCGGAAGATATACAACGGTATGATGAAGACCTATTATTACCAGTTTTCAGGCCCAAGGCCGCCGAAGGCGAGGAAGAACCATGCGGTTGAAACAGAGCGATAAAGAAAAAAAGGGAAAAAGTGAAAATATGGCGGCGGTCTGCGTGACATGGACATTCCTTTGTCTGACCTGCATGGCGGTGATGCTTATGTTTGCGGCTGATAAGGCCATTGTGATTGCAGATGTGTCCCAGGACCCTTCAGGTGTGTCTGTGAATCCGGGACAGGCAGGGCAGCAGGGAGAAACGGCGGAGGACAAAACCCTTGTACTGCAGGAGAACGACGGTATGCAGGGTTCTTTCTGCGTCCCCCTGCCAAAGGGAACCAGAGCGGAAAACGTGACTATGGAGAACCGCTATGTGGACAGAGAACTTCTTTTGTATATTCAGGGCGGAGAGGAAGATTTTTACGAAGAAAATTATATAAACGGCGATGTTGCGCCGGTGCTTTCGGCTCAGTGCGAGGTGCAGGAGGGCGGTGTGCTGCTGAAAATCGGCATGAGCCGGGTGCTGGAATATCGCAGCACCATGGACAGCAGCGGGCTGACAATCAACTGGTATGAACCGGACGAACTGTATGATTACATTGTGGTACTCGACCCCGCCGGGGAAGGAAACGAGACGGGAATCGGGGAATACAGTCTGTCGGAAAAGGATGTTACGCTGCAGGTAGCCAGGCAGATACAAAAGCAGTTTAACCTGCAGAATGTCCGTCTGTACTGCGTCGGAACGGAAGACCGGGATATGTCTTCCGGGGAAAGGTTGGAGTTTGCGGAGGAAGTGGAGGCGGATCTGTATGTTCGGCTGAGTGCAGGATGCAACGAGGCAGATGCGGAAGCCTACGGAATCACGGGATTTTACAATGAGGATTATTATATTCCGGGATTTGGCAATCCGGACTGGGCGGACATTCTCACCAGGGAAGTCACCATTGCGGCCAGCAACCGGGCCGTGGGGCTGAAGCCGGCGGCGGAGGAAAGTATTTTAAGGCAGTTGAAAATGCCTGCGGCGGAGATTTCCCTGGGCTTTCTGTCGAATCCCAAGGAGGAATATCTGCTGGGACAGGAGAGCTACCGGGAGAAACTTGCAGAAGGATTTGTGTCGGCAATTTCAAAGGCCGTGGATGCGCTGGAACTGTGAGAAGAATTTCTAACTGCCTTTGGCAGTTTTTGCTCACACTGGACTGTTTGTGCTGCCGGAGCGTCACCGCTTCGCGGCAAGTCGCTCAGAAATGGGATGACAGGGTAATCGTGGCGCTGGAAAGTACAAAGGCCGCCGCTTCGCGGCAAGTCGATCAGAAATGGAGGTTGGTATGAAAAGGATTGTGTTTGCAACCGGCAATGCCGGAAAGATGAGAGAGGTCAGAATGATACTGGCGGATCTGGGGCTGGAGATAGTATCCATGAAGGAGGCGGGCGTCGTCACAGACATAGAGGAGAACGGCGCCACCTATGAGGAGAATGCATTGATAAAGGCCAGGGCGGTGGCAGCCTGCACGGGGGATACCATTGTGCTTGCCGACGATTCCGGACTGGAGGTGGATTATCTCAACAGGGAGCCGGGAGTTCTCTCCGCGAGATACATGGGAGAGGACACACCCTACAGTGTAAAAAATGCCGACATCATCAGCCGTCTGGAAGGGGTGTCGGATGAGAAGCGGACGGCCAGATTTGTGTGTGCCATTGCGGCGGTGCTTCCCGGCGGACGGGAGCTGACTACCCGCGCCGCCATAGAGGGAAGGATAGGTTATGAGGAGAAAGGGGAAGGCGGTTTCGGCTATGACCCGATTTTCTATGTGCCCGAACTGAAAAAAACAACTGCGGAACTGACCGGCGAGGAAAAAAATCTTGTAAGCCACAGGGGAAAAGCGCTTCGGCTGATGAAGGAAGAACTGAGAAAATTTGAAGCATATTTCGGCTGATGAAAGAGGAATGGAAAAGGAAAAAAGGAATGAAAATACTGATTGTCAGTGACACGCATAAGAAGAACGACAATTATTTCCGGGTTCTTAAGCTGCAAAATCCGGATATGGTGATTCACTGCGGTGATGCGGAGGGCAGCGAATATGCCCTGACTCAGGCGGCAGACTGCCCGGTGCAGATCGTCCTGGGCAACAATGACTTTTTTTCGGAACTGCCCAGAGAGTTGATGCTGGATATCGGACCCTATAAGGTATGGGTGGTACATGGGCATAACTATTATGTGTCCATGGGAAACGAGATATTGAAGCGGGAAGCGGTGGACAGAGGGGCAGACATTGTGATGTACGGGCATACCCATAAGCCGGTGGTAGATAAGGATAAAACGGTGACGGCCGTGAATCCGGGCAGCCTGTCCTATCCCAGGCAGGAGGGGCACAGGCCCTCATACATAGTCATGGAGCTGGATGAAGCAAACGGAGTTGCATTTACCATTGAATACCTTGACAGTGTTCGATAGAATGGGATATAATGAACAACACAGTTTTTCTGTTCTGTTTTCGGGGTATGGCTCAGCTTGGCTAGAGCGCCTGGTTTGGGACCAGGAGGTCGCAGGTTCGAATCCTGTTACCCCGACTTTTTATGAGCCTGTTCCTCAGGCTTATTTTTGACTCTGCAAGGGGGTGTTGGTTTCAATATAAAGGCAATATGACTTTAAGAATGTGAAGGAGTGTATATTGGGCTTGGAGCGACACAGGTATGATCAACAAATGAAAGATCGTCATTAAATGAGTTTATCGGCAGAGACTTTTAATTACTTCATTTGAAAATGAACAGTGTGTTTGGTATAATAAGTATAGAGAATTGATATGCCGCATTTGCAAAAAATCAGGCATTATTCGGTTGCCTATAAAAAAGGAGATACTATATGACAGAGCAAAGATTAACTTGGAAAGAAATTCAGAAAAAGTATCCCGATCAGTGGGTAGGATTAGTGGATATCACCTGGCAGGATGATTCAAATATTGAATCAGCAGTTGTAAAATATGCAGACAAGAGCAAAGAAGAATTGCTTATTATGCAGATAAAAGATGAAATATTCAGTTGCTATACAACTCCTGATAACGTATTTCCGCTCGGTATAGTGGGGTATTAGGTTATGGAGCAATTTACAATGACATTGAGCAAAGATTTTCAACGTCCTATTATCTATCTAAGCAGCTGGCATGGGTTAAATGCTTTACTTGATACAGGAGCTTTGTTTCCGGTTTGGACAGCGCCGGAAACAATTCTGCCTAGCCTTGGTGGAATCTTGGTACGGAAAAATGTAGTGTTTGGAGGATTTGGAGGAAAAACTTATGGGAATCTGTACCAGCTGAGGAAAGTTACAATCGGGAAGCTTATATTTCCGGAGATGTCTGTTATTTCGTGTAATGCTTTTGAAAATGTACCTTATCATATTCTGTTAAGTGCCACAATGTTTCAACACCTGATATATGAGATAGATGACGAAAATCATAAATTTAATGTTACGATTCCAGACGGAGAAAGTTGTATAAGGAATCTAAAAATACAGGATAAAAGCGGTAAGCTTTATGTATTGTGCAATTCTGTTTCAAATGAAAATTTGTGAGTTGGTTCTTTAGATAGAGATTGTGCAGCAAAATATAAGATACCGCGGAGGTGACAAGTTTGGAAGTAACCTTCCAAATATTGAAATTGATGCCCGCCTAATGTGAGCAAGGGGAGTATAAATATGAAGCTGACAACAGACAGGTGTCTTATCCGTAATTTAACCATGGAAGATGCGGAGGATCTATATTATGTTCTTTCCGATGAAAGGGTCATGGCTTACATAGAACCTGCTTTTGACATGGAGCGTACAAAGGATTTTATCCGAACGGCCGGTTTGTGTGAACCGCCATTGGTTTATGCCATTGTATGGAAAAGAACAGGCAAGGTGATCGGCCATGTGATTTTTCATGCGTATGAGCCATGCGATTACGAAATAGGATGGATCATCAATCGGGATTACTGGGGACAGGGAATTGCAGATGAGGTGACAAAGGAACTCATAAAATATGCAAAGGCTTCAGGCATAAGCAGCTGCATTATCGAATGCGATACAGAGCAGGAAGCAAGTAAGCACATTGCGTTGAAAAATGGTTTTATATATAAAGGTAAACGCGGCAAACTTGAATACTATCAATTGATTTTATGACTGCTGCTTTTTTTCGTTCCGTCTCTGCTGCGCCGCATTAGCCCACAGACAGATAGTTACAAAAAACATGACAAAGGAGCCGATAAGCGCCGCAAAATATGCATAAGCAACAGGTGTGGAGGATCGGATGCCTTCCACATTTGCATATAATTTCCCGTTTGAAAGATAGGCGGTAACGGTTGCGCCCTCCCGGTAGGAGTAGGAGTTGTGCGCATTTTTCAGTTCATACTCTTTTCCCCCATAGCTGACGAGAACATCATAGCTTGTCATCGAGGTTCTGGTATTCCCACTCCGAATTCTTGTGGTATTGGTCTCCGAACTGAGCACCCTTGCGCTTACCTCCGTATAATCCAGCGCTGCGTTGTCCATGGGGCCTCTCAGCAATATCGCTGCCGCGATACAGAGGATGGTAATAATTCCGCATACATACACCTTTTTCATACTTCCTTTTCTCCTGTCATGTTTAATCCTTTTTCAATCATATTCCCATGTTGCTTCTACTATAACCTACCTGTTCTGAAAATGCAATAAAAAGCAGCCTTGAAAGGGAAAATAATTCGCACAAATTCTGCTGATGAATAGGCT
>JAMPFR010000105.1 GCA_023664365.1 Acetatifactor muris
AGAGCCTATTCATCAGCAGAATTTGTGCGAATTATTTTCCCTTTCAAGGCTGTATTGTATCACTGGCGCCGCTGCCGGTGCTCTCAGCTGGGGCTCCATGCTGCAGCATACTCTTGAGGCCTTCTATGACCTTGGAGGCAGCCGCCCTGGTGAGCCACTTGTGGCTGCCTACTCCGTACCGCTTGCTGCAGAACCCGTCCAGGCGCTTATAGTCCGGCTTGCCTTTTTCATCGATCCATCCGAGCTCCACCAGCAGTTTTTCCATAAGGTATTGCTGCTTCCATGACATCTGTTCTGCCGATTTCTTCTCCAGACTGTCAATGACCCTGACTGCTTCCCGCAAGGACAGCTTTTTCAGGCTGTCCTTGCCGGTGACTGTCCGGACATGGATATGCAGCAAGTCATCATCCAGCCCATACTCCCTTGCCAGTACATGAATCTTTCTCATCTGCGACACTGTGATCGGCGTTCCGCCCTTTTTCGCCATACCGACACCTCCTTTATCCGGCCTTCCATCCGCCGGGACTGCTTATGCCCGCTTGAGCAGCCCCGCTGTGAGCAGGTTATACATCATTGTGTTCTGGCTTGCTGTGCCGACATATCCGGTGATGTCATTGGCTGCCGCGATCTCTTTCCGAAAAGCATAGCTGCTGTTGATGCCAAGAGATGTCATGGCAGCTGAAAGGGTAGTCTGCTTACCGACGTAAGCCGGATAACAAAGGATCTCTTCCTTTTTGATAGTCGGGATATATATCTTCTGTCCTGTAATGATGGTGTCCGGATCCTTGATCCCGTTTGCCGCCGCCAGCTCCTGCCAGGTCAGACCAAACCTCTTTGCAATACCGGAGAGGGTGTCACCCTTATTTACAACGGTATACGGCATTGCTGCAACCTCCTGCGGCTTTGCAGCTGGAGCCGCAGGTGTCGATGTTGCCTCCTGCACTGCAGACGACTGTGACAGCTGTGCCTGCCCTGTCTGTGTTCTTTCTCCCTTTTTCTGAAGGAACAGCTCCGTTTTCAAGAACGTTAGTATACCCTGGGCCGTTTTTTCAGCGTGTGCTGCAGACAGGATTATCGGGACATCATCCGGAGAGTCCATAAAGCCGTTTTCGATGAGGAAAGCAGACATCCGGGTGTTCTTTATCACATAGAACCCACGATTTACTACCGGCTGGCTCCTGTTGCCCTGCAGCCTGGTCTGCCCTACTACCGCATTATACAGCCGCTTCGCCTGAGCCAGGCGCTCTGCTCCGCTGGAGCAATAAAACACTACCGTCCCGCCGCCTCTCCTGCCATTCAGTCCGGCGTTGTGATGGATGGATATGTAAATGGCTGCTCCCGCAATGTTTGCCGCCTTTACACGGGCGGACAGGCTGATGTCTTTCGCCCCTGTTGTGTCATCCACCCTGAGCACCGTGCAGTCATAAGCTGACAGCAGCTCCTGCACACGGTCCGCGATGCGGTCATTCAAATACCATTCCCGTGTCTCGTTTTTATCCAGGCTCTTTAAGCACCGCTTACCGGCTGTTTTCATACCGTGCCCTGCATCTAGGGCTATGATCCTCTGTGCCATATGTATGCTGCCTCCTCTCACTTATCCTGGACAGAGTCCCTATCCACCTCGTACCAGAAAGTATCCTCCTTCTTCAAGGAACCGCCCACCTCTATGATCTGCTCCTCAGCGTAGGTCTTAAGGACATCCTTATTTACCGTCACCGACTGGTTCAGACAGTCCATCATGCCATTTCTCTTCAGGGCCTCAATAATGGGCTTGATCTCCTTGGGCAGAACCAGCTTCGTAGAAAGACGGAATCCCACGGTTCCGTGGGCCAGCTTGTGGCTCTTACCCTTCAGCTCCGACTTATGGGCTGACACATACTGCTGGATCAGCATCTCCTGCAGCTTCTTGGTCTCCTCGTGGGCTTTGGTCTGGGCCTTCGCCTCCGTCTTGATCCTCACGATCTCCTCATTCATCCTCGCCTCAATGGCTGCAATGGCACTGTCCGCCCTGCCGATACTCTTCAGGGCCTCGTTCACGTCATCCCATGACTGAAGTACCTGGTCTGTTACTCTTTTCCTCATATGCGCTCTCCTTTCACCTTTTTGGTTTCCTCCGTCTGCATCTTCCGGGCTTCGGACCGGCTCTGGCTGCATTAAGGCTCTGTCATGTTCCCATGACAGAGACAGGGAAAAGGGCACCATTCTTTCCCTTCAAATAAGCATTGTGTACATTCAGAATCCTGTCGTCCTGAAGGCGTATATAAACACCCGTTGAATCCACAATAAAACCTTCTGCTATATGCCTATATTCTGTTTTCCCTGACAATTCATATACCGGATTCCCAATCAGATCCTGTAAAAATTGAAGTTCTAGCATCCTTATGTCCTCTGTGCTGCTCACGCATCCAGGATATCCTGGATAAATTCCAGCTGCTCCCCTACCGTATACTGCTTTCTCCCCTCTGCTTTAAGCTTGTCGGAGAACTCTTTGAGCCTGACTGCAAGCTTAAGACACTTTGCTGCGCCGACCGCCTCCTTTGATGCCCGCAGATTGCTTTCGATATGCCCCATCATAATAGAAATGGCATCACAGAGGTAATAACTCCACAGGCAGCAGTCTTTATCCCGCCCGTTCCATTCCCGCATTGCCTCCTCTATATATCTCTTGCGATTGAGCCTGGGCTTGTCCGGCGGGATAATGCCTTTTTCCTGCATTTTCTTTTTTATTTTGGCATTCATAGTCTTTTCTTTGTTTGTCAGCATCCTTTATTTTGCATCCTCCTCTTCAGACGGATCTTTCCGTCCGGCTTCAGCTGCCTGCAGCGCATGAAATCCGGCACCAGCAGATCGCCATTTCCCTTTTTGACGGGAGCCGGACCACAGTACCCTCTCACCTGGCTCACATCAAAATGCTTTATTGTCTCGCTGATAAGGCAGCTTATAAGCTCCGCACACTGCTCCTCTTCCAACCCGTTCAACACAATCTCTACCTTTTGCATCCTGGATCCTCCTTTCCTTTTAAAATCACTCTTTGTTGTATTTAGCTTTTAGTTCTTTTAAATGCTTCTGCATTTCACTCACTACATATGAGTCCAGCGTTGGGTTAAAGCCTAGGGGATTTCTCCTCATACGCTTTCTAACTGCTATTTTTTCACGCATAAACCTGTCGGCAAGAAATATCGTGTAACGCTGGTTACAACTGGAGCAAGAAAAAAATTGCTCAATAACCTCCTCACCATCTTGCTCCCGATCAATAACCTCTTCCTTGATATTAATCTGTATTTTTCCCCCACACTTATTGCACACACATGATTCCATTTAAAGTCTCCTTCCTACCGCCATTATGATTTTTCTTCCAGCAGGGGCTTTGTATAGCGGTATTCCCTGCCGCTCCTTTCCCTCACCACCACGATCTTTGCTTTTTTCAGCCTAATCAGGAAAAAACACTCCCTTGCCTCGTTCCATTTCTGTTCAAATTCCTGTTTTTCCTTCTCACCCATCTTTATCACTGCCCATCACCTCCCGCTGCTCAATTTGCCAAAAACTCCTGCTCTATCTGTTCAAAATCATAGTCCTGCCGCATCATCCCGCTAGCGGGTCCCCTTTTCACCGGCTGCCCCGCCTGCTTCTGTCTCTGCAGGTTCCGCATGATACCCGCCGTGTACTGCTCCCTGTATGCCGGATAGCGGGATGTGTGGATCTTCAGCGCCTCTTCCACCACGTCGTCATCAAACCTTTTCCAGCTTTCTTCTACCTTTGCGATAACAGACGGGCTGACCCTGCCGGACTGCCTTGTGCGGCGGATGACCGCCCAATATCTTTCCCTGAGTTCCTCTGATACCATGTTCCTACCTCCCTATGTTCACTCCCTCACTATCCTTCCCTCCAGACTCTGTCAAATTCCGCACACGCCTTTTCCGGCGTATCTCCGAATCCGACAACGCCTGTCGGTAAATCTCCTAAGATACAGCACCACTGATTACCGTCCTGTATGACCTGTGCGCCGTGTATAACGTGTGGTGCTATCTTCTCGCACTGATATACATAATCTTGCATTCCCTTTTCGTGCAGATACCCTTTGTATTCCTCTAATTTTTGTTCTTCAAAATAAGTCATCATGCCCCTACCTCCCTATGTTCATTTCCCGCATCATCCGGGCGATCGTTCCGGCGCTAATGTCATCCGGAAATACTGCTGCCGTGTTCGTGAATACATTCACCGCACCCCGCAGCCCATAGTTGGTGTGGCAGATCTGGTAAAGTATATCAACTGCATCCTTCTGAAGCTCCGCTGCCTGGAACACACGCTGCACGTCATCTCTGGTAATGGTACCCACCCCCACCGGCTCCCGCATCCCGATCCGGGAAAACAGCTGCGCAAAATCTGCTTTACCAGAACCTTTCAGTTTGCTGTATACCTCCTCATTACCAATAAGGCAGATACCTATCTCCGCCTCATCGGCGAGGCACCTGATATGGTTCAGCGCCCTGACCGTGAGATGCTGGGCCTCGTCGATTATAATGACCCTGCCGGAGCCTTTCAGCTTCGCCACGATCTCCCGCGTAATCTTCCTTGCCACCCGTTCCCGGACTCCCAGCTGCTCCGCCAGCAGCTCATTCACTCCGGTGATGGATGCATATGTGGGTGAGATTGTGATACCGATAGCCAGTTCATTAGCCGACAGATAATGCAGGAATGCCTGGGTCTTACCGATCCCCGCATCTCCGTACACAACGGAAATTTTTCCTCTCAGGTGGCTGTACTTGATAGCATTCTCAACCATTCTGGATACTGTTGTCTCCACAAAGGGCGGGTCTGTCAAAACCACCTTCTTGCCCTGATGGATCTCTTTCAGGTTCTGTACCTTCGGGATGATGGTGTGAGGCGTCTTATAGCTGCCAGACAGGAAACTGGACAGCCCCCCGCCGGATATCCCCAGCTCCTGTGCCACCACAGCCTGCTTCTTTCCTGTGGACTGGATATATTGTTTAATCCAGGTGATGGCCTCCCCCATTGTCATGCTCTGCACCGCGTCCTGCGTCATTACCGTTGCCTCCATCTCGTTCTCCTCCTTATTATGATTGTTTCATTGCTTCCAGCCGTTCCAGCGCCAGGGTCCAGTCGATCGGCCCTGCATCACCGGCTGCCATTCCCAGTTCTTCCTGCGCAACTGCCCCAGCTTCCTCATCCACAGACCGGATCAGGGTAATAATCTTCGGATCAAGCTTCTCACCTGCGGCAATGTTCCGCTCCGCTTCAGCCAGGACCAGCGCCAGCTTGTCCTCCGCCTGGATGTTCTTATTCTTCTTATAAGCAGCCACAAACTTCTCAAACTGCCGCTGTTCCTTCATCTGCTCCGCCACAGCTTCCTTGTCTGCAAAATAACTTAAGGCAGCGTGCTGCCGGGCCGTACACAGGAACCGATCCTTTTCGTCATAGACCCTGACTTCCGACAGGTCATCCGGATTGTAACGGAAGTAGACTTTCTCACCGATATGGTCATACAGCAGTTCATTGCTCCAGAATGTGATCTCCGTCCCATAAAGCTTCAGCACCACACCTTCCCGCCTTACGGTCTGCATCCGGGTATTCCGCAGCATCATCAGGTTCAGATCCTCCTGTGATGCCCGCCTTGCCTCTACCAGCTGCTCTGCATAGACCTGATTCCTGGTCTTATGGCCCATGCCAACGCCGGAATGCTCCTGGTAATTGAACCAGCCTTCTATGTATGTGTCCACATAGCTGAGGAAATCGGCATAAGGCGTAAAGTTTGAGGCCGATTTTGCCAGTTTCTTCAGCCGTTCCGGCCTCTCCGCTATGGTTCCGCCGGTATACCCTTCAAACAGCTTCGAGAAGCAGTCCTTTACGTCCCTAAACGCCCTCTCAATGATCTTTGCCCTTGCATTCCTTACCAGCGCCGTCCGGAATTCGATCTGCAGGTTGTCAAGGATCGTGGGAATCCTGTGTTCATCCTCTTTCCTGCCATCCTTGCGGAAGCCGCGGCCGCCAATGTCATGTGTCAGGAACTCCCGGCCATTGTCCGACAGTATCCGCTTCGGAATCCCGTACCTTTCGATGCCCCGCCGCAGTGCCTGGAGCGTCGCATCTGAGCAGGGCGCGTCTGTCACATACCAGCCCATCATCTTCCGGCTCCGGACATCCAGGAAGGCGGTAAGGTATACCCGGATGGGCTTCCGGTGCTCCCCGTCATTGACAAAAATATCAAAGGTATGGTTATCGCAGACCCAGATATCATTGGAATGCAGATCTCCGTATGTACGCTTGATATAAGGTACACATGCATCCTTAAATGCCTTTTCACCTAGCCGGAAGTATTTCAGCACCGGAACCGGGATGCTCCGCTCTATCTCCCTGGCAAAAGCATTCTCACTGGCAAGCGGAAGGAATTCCGCCTGCCCTTCCTTCTCCAGCTGCAGCTTTGTCAGCCGGATGCACTCCCTTATTGATACCTGGCTCTCATCCAGGTAATAATATTCAAAAATGTCAAAGACCAGGGACGGCACTGCTTTATTGTGGTTCTCATGCTTGCCCCGCCCATCCGCCAAGGCACACTCGCCAAGCTCCTTCAGGGCCTTTTTCTTCCTGTAGAGCATCCGCACCGAAAATCTCCTGTCCGGATAAGTTGTCTCCAGGTAGCGGACAAACCGCTCATCAATCTCCGCTTTACTCCCGGAAGCGGATCCACGGTAGTCATTCCATTCCGCTATCGTCCGCTTCCAGAAGGCGATCTCCTGCCGCTCCTGCTCCGTCAATTCCTCCGGATTATCAGGAACCGGATGCGGCTTCACCGGTTCCGGCTTCTCCGCCTTTATCTTATGGATGCGGTTATACTTCTTAATGATTGCCGGATCGCAGTCCGCCAGATCTATGAGGTAGCTGATACCCTTTTTGCCTCCGGCACCGAAATGCTCAGTTACCCTTAGTTTACCTTCTGAAACTAGCCGCCTAGAATGTCTAATGCTATACCCACTCAATTTTGAATATTCTTCCACTGTAATTTGTTCCATATTTCTATGCTCCTTTACCACGTTTTTCTTGTTTTTTTTACTGGTTGATGCTATCATGATTATGTGATTACCGTTATTTGGCTCTTTCCTTATTCCCAAGGGAGAGCCAACTTCCATTTATCAGGCCGTCCTCTCATCGTACTTCTGCAGGGCCTGCTTCAGTTCCTGCTGGTGGCTCTTGTTTCTCCCGATCATCACGTCTGATACCACCCTGTGGTCGAGCCCCGCCATCTCTGCCAGTTCCTTTGCCGTGATGTTTCTCTTGATGAGTTCGATCCGGAGCCACTGCCCGAACTCCGTGTAACTATTCTTCCGCCTCATCTGCTCCTCCTTCCTTTTTCCCATCCTCAATTTCACAGGTCCTCAATACAAAATGCTCACATACTTCTCCGTAAGGATTAACCATTTTACATAATGCCTGACATCCTGCTGTCTCATTCCGGCCATCAATCCTCTCATAATAGCGGCAGTTCCCGCAATGTTGACTCTTCAATTTATTTCTCCTTCCTCTCAACTGATTGCCCGTAACACATCACCAATAATTGCTATACCGGAATCCGCTTCAATGTTCACCCTCTGGGTACATCCGTTTTTCCATTGAATCACTATAAAATGCTGTTCCTCCGTCAACTCCATCTTGTCGATGTCCGCACCCGCCCTGGTTGCTGTCAACAGCAGTTTCAGACGCGTCACGATCTCCTTTTTGTCCTCCTGCATTAACTCACTGTTCACCTCCTTCCGCGGTTTTCTTCAGCACTGCTTTGAGCTGTTCCATCGCCTGCCCTGCATAATAGCAGCCATACCGGGTTCTATAAACCAAGTCATCCTGGACACGAGACAACATATGCCCTTCCAACACATAGTATCTGATGAATCCCTGCAATATCTGAAGCTCTGTTAAATTGCCGTGTGCCAGGTCAAACAGCCACAGTTCATGATCCTCCATTGCATCTTCCGTCAATAAACCCACCTCCTTCATTAAAAATTGTTATGATTGGTCATCCATCTATCCTTTCTGGTCTGTCATCTTCAGATACAGGCGACCACTCCTGTATGACGGAGCAGGTGCCCCGTTTCGACTATTCCGTTAAACTATCTTTATCCACTCCATATTGCAGGCAAAATAGCTTAACAAATCTTGCATTGGGAATTATTCTTCCAGTTTCTACTTGACTAATATAAGCCTGCGTTGTTTCCATCTCTCTGGCCATATCAATTTGGTTTAATCCCTTCTCAACCCTTACTAGCTTCATCTTTTTTCCAATATTCATATTCACCATACCTCCCTTATTGATTTTTCAATAATAGTACGCTATACTTAACAAGCAAATATTAGTAGGCTAATATTATATTAGTTATTATATATCTGCGTACTTATATTTGTCAATGTTTTTTGCTTCAAAAATATCAGCATACTAATATTGGGAGGTTGTAATGGATATTTTAGGTAACAGAATTAAGGCATTAAGAAAAGCAGAGGGGTTAACACAAAAAGATTTTTCTAAAAGATTACTAATTTCACAATCCTATTTAAGTGGTTTGGAAAATGGTAATGAAGTCCCGGCTAACAAATTCATCAAACTAATATGTTTAGAGTTTGGTGTTAGAGAAGACTGGCTGGTTAATGGTAATGGGGAAATGTATGATGATGTATATGAAAATAGTAAAGAAACTTTAGCTGAAGTGTCAAATTATGCACTTTTAAAAATTTTAACCTTATTAACTACTCATTCCAATGTAGAATATGGTTTTTGTGCGTATAGTCTTAATAGTATAGCCTCGATGCTGTTTCAAGCCCGTTCATATGATGAAAATAGTAGACTTATATACCTTGAACTTATACAAAATCTTTTTATGAATTTAGATCGAGCTCTTTCAGTTGCAAAAGATAATAAACAAGCTAATATGGAAAATCACAAAAATCTACTGCTAGATAATCTGAACAAACTGCTTGAATATGTTTTCAACTGCCTTTAACAGTACACTCTTACGGGTGTAAATTCTTTATTTTTTTGAAATTTACACGGATTTATCTGTAATTGATGGATATTGCGGACATTACTTGACACTCATTAATAAAGGAAGTTTTGCATTATATCATTGCGGCCATTTAAATGGCCGCAATATTTTATACAATGACAACAAATTCATTATTTATGCGCATTTGCGATTGCGGACATTGAAATTCTTTATTATGAATTATGTCCGCAATATTGTGTGCCGCTATTTTAACAACTTTTTTCAAAAATTCAACTAACTTTCAAAACCACCGAAAATACGGTATTTGAAAGTTGAAATTAGTTGAAGCCTTTTAAATGTCCCGGCAGAACCTCGTTTTAACCCCTTTTTAACAGCCTGATTCTTCAGACACCAAGAATGTCAAATTTTGCACACAAAAAAAGCCGAGTTCCTTGCTTTTGCGGGATTTCTCAGCTTTTTTCACCTTTTCTCACTTTTTGTCTTTTTTGACATTCTTAATGGGTTTTTACAATTTTTTTAAGTCCTCCATTATCTCCATTTTTATTACGGTTCATCTGTCAGTCAGAGCC
>JAMPFR010000106.1 GCA_023664365.1 Acetatifactor muris
ATAGCATCGGTGGATCGTTGTGCCTGTGTTCCTTGGCGTGGGTGTGAAAAGTAACGAGACATAAGAATCATTCAAAGAACTCTATGACATGGCTTTTGAAACAATATAATTTGTCACCGGATTTGTGTATTGCATTAATTCGTCACCGAGATTTGCACCGGCCTCACATACTTCCAGAACCGCTTGCAGTCATGGTAAAAATAAAATATCCTGCCGGGGGTCAGATCAAGGCAGTAACCGAAAGCATCGTAGTCAAAATTTTTCATGGCTTCCTCAATTTTCTGCTCCACCGCGGCATTCTGCGTTTCAAACTCAAAGGGGCCGTGTTCAAACACGATATACTCGCCCTCCGGAACCTCCATCAGCTGCATCTGTTCCGGAACCGGGCCGCTGTAATCCGCAGGAAGCCGCACTCCGTAGCACTCTGCCAGCGGGATCCCCCAGCTGCAGATCCTGCCGGCAGGATCGTTGATATACGCCATGATCTGGCCGCTTCCGCTGTTCGCCTCGGCGCCGCCCGCGTCGTCCAGCTTTCCCTTTATGCTGTCCAACAGCCCGCAGATGGTCTCGCAGTCCTGTCCGGGAATCTGACTCTGCTTCTGCCAGAAATCCCAATATCCGATACTTTCATAATTTCTGATATGCAGAAATTTATGCGCGGGTATGGTTACAAAATAGGTCTTTACATCCTTCACTGCACTTGTCATGCCTGTTCCTCCGATTTCACATAAGTAGCAGTCAAATGGTTTGATCATGGTGCGCAGCACCACAGGCACCGGATTGCGGCGGTACTCTCCGGGCGTTATACCGTAAGCCTTCTTAAAAGCCCGGGTAAACGCTTCATGAGAGGAAAATCCGTAGTCCAGCCCGATTTCCAGAAGCCCCCTCTTCGTATCCCGCACTTCCTTCAGCGCAAAGGCCAGCCTCCGACACCGCAGATAATCCCTGAATCTCATTCCCGACAGCTCCCGAAACCTTCTGGAAACATGAAATTCCGAATACCCGAATTTCTGCGACAGGCAGGAAAGCGTCAGCTTTTCATCCTTTTTCTGCAGAATGCATTCGTCGATCTCCTCCACGATTTTCTGTACCTGCCTATGCCATTCACACATTTCGTAACCTCCGTAACGCTGCTCCGGGCGTCTCTTTGACCGCTCTGAAATCATCATACGGGATTTCAAAAGCTTTTTCTTGATTTTACTTGTGCCGTATACTCAAATGTGCCATAATCATTGACAGCCCTACTTTTTTAGGATAAAATAAAGTATACTTTATATTTTCATAAATAATTATAATTTCTTCAGATAATTCCCGTCCACGCTGACTCCTTCGTTTACCACAATAAACGCGTTGGGGTCATGCTTGTGGATGATAGCCTTCAGCCGGTTTACCTCATACTTGGAAAGCATGATATACAGAATATGGGAGCGGTCGTAGGTATATGCCCCCAGAGCAGACCATTTGGTAATTCCCCTTCCCACCTCGTTGAAAATCTCCTTCTCCATGGCGGTGGTATCAGCCTTCGTGATGACATTGACCTCCACATTGATATTCTGGGTGTGCATCCGGTCCATGGCAACGGAGTATACCGCAGCGTAAATAACCGAATAAAGCACCACATCCACGTCAAAGAGGAAAAGACAGGTGCCGTACAGTGCCATGTTTACCAGCAGCGTCACCTTGCCCACGCTGAAATCCCTCTTCCATTTCGTCAGCAGTACGCCCACCACGTCCATACCGCCGCCGGATGAACCCATGCGGAGCATAATTCCCACACCCGCGCCGGAGACGATGCCGCCTATCACGCAGGAAGCCATCACATCATCCATCACGACCCCCACAGGGATAACGGACATGAACAGGGTCATTGCGGAAACCGCCAGCACCGTCTTTGCAAAAAACATTCTTCCTATCCGGGTAAACGCCACGATAAAGATAGGAATATTCATGATATAGTAAATAATACCGGCTATGTCAAAGCTGCCGAAATCCAAGTGGAACAGATCCGCAAGCAGGGTACGGATGACCTGACAGATGCCCATCAGTCCCCCGTTATACAGGCCGGACGGCACCACAAACAGATTGACGCCCACCGCGTAGAGAAACGCGCCCAGAATACTGATTAAAAATCTTTTTCCTTCGTAAATAACAGCTTCTTTTTTCATAATTAATTTTGAACCTTCTCCTTTATCCCAAGTCAACAACCCCGTCATCCGGGGCAGCATTCTTCCGCCATCCACAGCCCAATACTTCCGCCGGACGCCTCTCAGCGCCTCTCCCGAACATCACGCAGCAATCCCCGCGATAAATAACATATTTACAGATGGGATTCCCCATGGCGGAAAATTTTTCCTCATACTCCGTCATCACATTTCCCTCCGATAATTTTTCATCCCCGTGCAGGTCATAGGTAAGCACCTCCGCCTTCCAACCGGCGGCTTTAAGCTCCTCCACCGCAAAATCAAACAGCTTCCTGTTATCGGTCTTGAACTCCAGCCTGCCGTCCTGTTTCAGGATATAATCATAGCGGGCCAGGAATTCTCCGGAGGGAAGCCTTCTTTTGGCATGCCTGTCCTTGGGCCAGGGATCCGAGAAGTTCAGATAGATCCTGTCCACCTCTCCCGGGCCGAAAACCTTGTCCACATTCTCTGCGTCCATGCGCAGGAATTTCAGGTTGGGCAGTTCTTCCTGTTCCATCTTCTGAATGGCCCGCAGCAGGACGCTGGAATACTTCTCAATTCCCACATAATTGATATCAGGGTGCTCCTTAGCCATAGTATGTATAAATTTTCCTTTTCCCATACCGATTTCAACGGAAATCGGATGGTCATTGCCGAAAATTTCCCTCCATTTCCCGGGGCAGGAGGGCTGTACTGCCTCCTGCACAACATAAGGACTCCCGGCGACAACCTCCCTGGATCCTGTAATATTTTTCAGTCTCATGACAATCCGGTTCCTCTCTTTTTCAAACAGCAGCTTCGAATCCTTTTTAAGTAACAACTACATTATAAGCTCAAAACCTTTCTTTGCCAATTGTAATTTACACTGCTTATCGATTTCACTTGCCGAATCACCCGGCTGCACAGCGCCGGCCGATGGCTCCGGCAGATCTGCACCCGGCAAAATTTAAGCGGCTTGCCAAGGCGGGCCCGCCTCTGCTATAATACCCTTGCGAGGTGGCTTTATGACACATATTAAAATTTTCAGGATAAAAAAGAATAAAAAGCAATATACTGCCCTTTTCACTGCCCTTGCCTGCGCCTGCAGCCTGTTCCTTCTTCCCGGCATGACTGCCCGGGCGGATACTTTGAGCATAGACGAACGCATCGAACAGAACCGTGCCCTGCCCGTCCAGTCCAACACGGTGCCCAACTGGCCCGCAGGCCCCGTGGTATCTGCGGAAGCCGCTATTCTCATGGAGGTTGACACGGGAACGATTTTGTACTCCAAAAACATTCACCAAAGAGAGTACCCTGCCAGCACCACCAAGCTTCTGACTACCCTGATCGCCACAGAACAGTGTTCCTTGGATGAAATTGTTACCTTCTCCTATGACGCGGTTTTTGACACTCCCAGAGACAGCAATCACATTGCCATGGATGTAGGCCAGCAGCTGACTATGGAGCAGTGCCTGAACGCCATTCTCATTCGCTCGGCCAACGAAGTCTCCTTTGCCGTGGCGGAACATATCTCCGGCACCACTGACTGGAGCGTTTTTGCGGAAATGATGAACGGGAGGGCGGCGGAGCTGGGCTGTTTGAACTCCCACTTCGTAAACCCCAACGGCCTGCCCGATGAAAACCACTATACTACGGCCTACGACCTGGCAATGATTGGCCGCGCCTTTTTTGCAAATGAAATGCTTTGTAAAATTACATTGACAAGACGCCTGGAAATACCGGCTTCCGACACCATTCCGGAAGCTAAAGTGGAAAACAGCAGCATGCAGATCATTCCCGGCGGCGCCTACGCTTATGAAAACCTTGTAGGCTGCAAAACCGGTTACACCAACGCCGCAAGATACTGCCTTGTTTCCTGCGCGGAAAAGGACGGCATGCGGCTGATTTGCGTTGTCCTGCAGGACGAATTCCCTTTTCAGTATGAGGACACCATAGCTCTTTTTAATTACGGCTTCAGCAACTTTGACAAGGTTAATGTCTCTCAGACAGAGACAAAGTACAATGTGGACGGCTCAAGCATATTCTACGGAGGCAACGATATATTCGGCAACTCCAAACCTCTGCTGACCCTGAATAAGGACGACTATATTGTCCTGCCCCGAACCGCTGTCTTTGATGACACGGATTCCGCCATCACCTATGAGACAGACAACGAAAATCAGGCCGCCGTTATCAGCTACACCTATCACGGCGTGGATATCGGAACCGTCCGGGTTGATTTTGTCAGGGAAGAAAATGATACTTATATCTTTAATGAACCGCCTGCAGACAGTCAGGACGCGGGTGAAGAGGAAGCCTCCGGTAAATCCGTGATTTTCATCAATATTGTGCGGGTACTGACCGTACTGGCAGGCATTGCCGCGGCGTTTTTCATTGTATGCCTGGTTCGGGCCATTCTGAAAAATTATCAGTTTTCTTTCGGAGGCGGCCGCCGGATTGGGCGCAGAAACAAAAATACAAAGAAGCGGAAACGTCCGAACCGTTTCAGAGATTATGATTTCTAATCTTATGTCTGCGCACGGGACGGCATTGAAGCGCAGCGAGTCACCGCCGCCTTGCATTCTGCCTTTTCACCAGAGCGCTGCGGTTTTTCAGCTTTGCCGCATCTTCCTGAGATATGAATTTAGTGGTTTTTACAATATAGACTCTTCCGCTCTCCGATTTGCGGATTCTTGATTTCACCTTCAGATAGCCGTGTTTTTCACAGTACGCCACACAATAGTAGTGCCTCCCGTTGGGTGTAAACCATTTCACCTTCCTTTTCACGTTTCTGCAGCACAGATAGCACTTGCTTGACATTACCTCGCCGTCCGCAAGGGCGTCCTCCTTGCTGTCAAATTCTCTGGAAATATACTTTGCATAGTTCTCAAACCGAACCTTAAGCTCCTGCTTTCTGCTCTGAGGCAGATGAAATACATCGTAAGAGACATACTGCATGACTTCCCTGTGCTGCTCCCCGATGGCCTTCAGCAGCTTCGCCGTGTAATAGGCGTCGCTGAACGCCCTGTGAAAGGGAATGTCCTTTTCTATCCCCAGCATATCCACGGCATATTCCAGATTGTGCCGCGATTTCCCGTCCTCATAAGCCAGGCTGAACAGCTTCTGTACATCCAGAAAGGCTATGGGACCGTCCGACAGCGGCGTCATATTATGGAACTGCATATTTCGCTGGAACTCCGTCAAATCCATACTGCCCCAGGTACAGAAAATATACTCCCCGGAGCCGCACCATTTCAGGAAATCCTCCGCCGCCTCCGCAAAGGGCATTCCTCTTTCAAGCTCCTGCATCTGAAGATGAACCAGCTTACCGGTAATCTGATTCATCTCATGATATACCTTCGGTTTCACAAGGCGGCTGAATTCATGAATCATGACATAGCTGTCATTTAGCATGACAGCCCCGATTTCAATGATTTCAAAGACAAGCTCCGGTACTATCTCTGTGTCAAGTTGACTCTGGTTCCACTCCAAATCAAATACGATGTAATTCATCTGCATCTCCTTGTGATTACAGCTCTCCGCCGGCTTTCACATATCTGCTCTCAATCCAGGTCCGCGCCAGTGAAATCCAGGTAGTACACTCCTCCTGCATTGCGCCGCCGTCCCAGCTCTGCGTCAGCCTGTCGGCAAGGCTGAGGCCGTGTCCTCCCACCGGGTACATATGAAACTCCGTTGAAACGCCTGCTCTGCGCAGCGCGCTCACCAGAAAAAGTGAATTTTCCACCGGCACAGAGCCATCGGTAAAGGTATGCCAGATAAAAGCAGGCGGCGTTTCTGCCGTTACCCTCGTCTCCAGGGAAAGCTTCCGCAGCAGACTGTCTGTATCCGTCATTCGCTCCTCCGCTCCCTCCTCCGGGCCCAGCAGATTTTCAAAGGAACCTCTGTGGGCGAACTCTCCTCCGGTAATGACCGGATAGCATAAAATCATACCGTCCGGACGCAGCTTCTTCCGGTTCTCCCGATCTATACCCGGCGCCTCCGCCAGAAAATCCTCCTGCCACAGTGTGCCCAGGCTTGCCGCCAAGTGTCCGCCAGCGGAGCAGCCCAGCACAATCACTCCCTCGGGCTCCACATGCCACTCCGCCTCATGCTCCCGAACCAGCGCCATGGCAGCGGCAAGCTCCGTCAGCGCCACCGGATACCTGGCAGGGGCGCAGGAATATTTTAACACTGCCGCATGGCAGCCCATAGCCAGAAACTGCATGGCAAGAGCCTCTCCCTCCCGCTCTGAGGTATAAGCATAGGCTCCGCCGGGACAGATCAGCACCAGGGGCCGTCTGTCGATCCTGATCTCCTCATGATAGTCCTGAATATAAGTGATTAACCTGGCGTCAGGCAATGAGCCCGACGCCTGAATGGGAAAAATTTCATGCAGCATATTGTCTTCCTTTCTGTCCACGGACATCTGTTTTATCCGGACAACGCCCGCTTCCGCACATCTGACCTTGCATTCCCCGTTTTGGGGAAACGCTTCCTTTAGTACGCCCTTCCCCAGTATACCATCTTTTTGGCCGGTTTTCCACAGCAGACACAGGTATCTGCAATGTGTTCCTGTTCAAAAGGTATATTGCGGCTGGTAACCGCCAGCTTCTCCTTAATCCTGTCCTCGCACGCCTGTTCGCCGCACCACATGGCTTTCACAAAGCCGGACTTCTCCGCAAACAGCTTCTCGAATTCCTCCATATTTGCGGCGGTATAGGTGTGTTCTTCCATGTGCTTTTCAGCTCTCTCCAGCATTTCCCTCTGGATAGTCTCCAGCAGACGGCCAGCCTCCGTCTCCAGCTCCTCCAGGGCAACCTCGATCTTTTCTCTGGTATCCCGCCTGCAGATCACGCATTTACCCGCCTCAATATCCTTGGGTCCGATCTCTACCCGGATAGGATAGCCCCGCATCTCCGCCTCCGCAAACTTGTAGCCGGGGGATTTTTCACTGTCGTCTACCTTCACACGGAAATTCTTCCCCAACCTGTCCCGAAGCTCATATGCCTTCTCCAGGACCCCTTCCTTTTTCTGCTGGATAGGGATGATACACACCTGGATGGGCGCCACCTTAGGCGGCAGCACCAGCCCCTCGTCGTCCCCGTGAACCATAATGATAGCGCCTATCAGACGGGTGGTAGCGCCCCAGGAGGTCTGATGCACATATTTCAGGGTATTGTCCTTATCTGCAAACTGAACGCCGAAGGCCTTTGCAAAGCCGTCTCCGAAGTTGTGGCTGGTGGCGGACTGCAAGGCTTTTCCGTCATGCATCAGGGCCTCGATACTGTATGTGGCCTCGGCTCCCGCAAATTTCTCCTTCTCCGTCTTCTGACCCCTTATGACGGGAATCGCCAGCACCTGCTCACAGAAATCAGCGTACAGGTTCAACATCTGAATGGTTCTCTCCTCTGCCTCCTCCGCCGTGGCATGGGCAGTGTGGCCCTCCTGCCACAGGAATTCTCTGGAACGCAGGAAGGGTCTGGTCTCCTTCTCCCAGCGCACCACAGAGCACCACTGGTTATAGACCTTTGGCAGATCCCTGTAGGAATGAATATCATTTTTATAAAAATCGCAGAACAGCGTCTCCGAGGTAGGGCGGACGCAGAGCCTTTCCTGCAGAGGCTGCAGGCCGCCATGAGTCACCCAGGCCACCTCCGGCGCAAAACCTTCCACATGGTCCTTCTCCTTTTCCAGCAGGGATTCCGGTATGAACATGGGCAGGTATACATTTTCTACTCCTGTCTCCTTAAACATGGCGTCCATCTGCTTCTGAATCAGCTCCCAGATCGCATACCCCGCAGGCTTGATTACCATACATCCCTTGACGGATGTGTAATCGCAAAGCTCCGCCTTCTTCACCACGTCCGTGTACCATTGGGCGAAGTCCGCCTCCATGGAGGTAATCTCCTGCACCAGCTTGTTTGATGTGTCTTTTCCTTCTTTTCCCATTTCATTTCTCCTCCTTCTCTCTCTGCTCTGCGAATCTGCAACCTCGGAACGGCTTCGCCCTTCCTCGGTCGCGTTGCTCGCCAGAAATCCTTTTCTCTGCCTTCCCATGCAAGCATGGGCGGCAGTGCCAAGGCTTCCTGGCTCTGCAGATTCGCGTAAAAAACGCCGGATCCCGCTCCCCAAAGGGACCGAAAATCCGGCGGTACCACCCTAATTGATGCCGCCCACACTTAAGCGCCGACATCCACCTTTCCTGCCGCTAACGCCGGCCTGCGCCGTGCTTCATACTGTTTGTTCCGCTGCACATGATTCGCAGACAAGAGCTTTCCGCCTGCAGCAGCTTACTATTTCGCACGGGACTCCAAGGCAGGTTCCAAACCTTCCGCATAAGGACCTTCCAGCCGCACTGCCGCCATGCTCCCACAGCCGCCGCGCCACGTCCCCTCTCTGGAATGCTTACCGATTTGTACTAACCCTCTTCACAGTCTTTAAAGTATGTAGTGATTGTATTGCAAACAGGGTTGGTTTGTCAAGAAAACTTTTAGAGCTTTTGCAGCTTCTGCATAATCTTTTCCAGGTCATAATCCGGAGCAAACTCTGACGCTACGGTATAAACAGGTCTGATTTCCTCCATGTCCATTTCCAGTTCTGCCGCTGCCATCTCCACACTCTTGCCCTTATTGATCTTCCTGCACACCTGACCCACTAGACGTGCCATCATGCCATCCTCATATGCCTCTTCATACCACACCTCTTTTGCATCTTCCAGATTAAATTGAGTGTAAAGCATATTCACTACCTCCGTCCCGATCTCTCCCTGACGCCAGATATTCTTTGATCTTCTGTATAAACCAGGAGTATTCATATAACGGACGACACTTCATTAATAATTCATGGTTCGCCGGCAAATTAATGTCTATTACTTTCACTTTTAATTCTAACATAGGATTCTCCCGTTTATCAATATAAGAATCCGAAAGCCGCAGCGTCTCCTCTCTAGGTACTGCTCTGTCCCCATTATAAAACACATAAAACTCCGGCGTGGGTATTTTCATCTGTTTTTCCCGGTAAATATTCCGGGCCTCCACAAGCTTTTCCACTGTTCTTCTGTAATAGATAATGCTCCGCAAAGGCATATTGGGATTGATTGACGACTGGTGTTCGCTGATAACTAACACTCGCCCTTTAATGTCCGAGAAAAATAATTTGATACTTCACGATAGACCAGAACAACGCCTGCATATTTTTCTGTTTGGATACGTTCTATATCCTTATAAAGTCCTGAAAATGAGTTCGTCAGCATTTTTTTATGTGTTGTTGGCAGCAGCGATACGAGCTGTTGTGACGTATTATTTTTACCTTTGAATCCCACAAATAATACTTCTTTCACCAAAACACCTCCAAGTTTATCTTCCTTTATCCGAAGATACT
>JAMPFR010000107.1 GCA_023664365.1 Acetatifactor muris
GGATGTTATGCCTTATACGGCGGAGCATTATAAAAAACTTTGCCGGTACATGAACTTTGAGAATGTCGGCATGATACTTGGAACAGGCTGTGGTACACCTTCTATGACACAAGGTACAAGACACATGAAAGAGGCTTACAAGCTTGGGAAAACAATATAAAACATGATGGGAGGATATTTACAATGACAAATTTACCGAAAATCGCACTTGGTGCATGGGCATGGGGCAATGATGGAACCTTTGGAAACAATCTGACAGCAGAAACACTTCGTCCGATTTTTGACACGGCAATGAAGAACGGGCTGAATCTTTGGGATACAGCTTATGCTTATGGCATGGGTACTTCCGAGAAGGTGCTGGCAGGCTTTGTAAAGGATCTGCCAAGAGACACCTACCTGATCTCTGATAAGTTTACACCTCAGTGTGCAGATGCTTCTTCCCCGACTGCTATGCGGGACATGATCGAGATGCAGCTGAAGCTGATGGAACTTGGACGATTCGATATCTATTGGATTCACAACACATCTGATGCTCCCAAGTGGACGGAAGAACTTGCAAAGTTTTTTGGGGGAAAGGGAGACGCACCGTTGCTTGGCGTTTCAAACCATAATCTGGCAGAGATCAAACAGGCAAACGAAATCCTGAAAGCACATGGACTGAAGCTTTCTGCCGTGCAGAATCACTTCAGTCTGATCAACCGTTCCTCCGAGGCTTCGGGTATTCTTGATTACTGCAAGGAAAATGACATCACTTTCTTTGCCTACATGGTGCTGGAACAGGGCGCTCTCTCCGGAAAGTATGACACGAAACATCCAATGCCGGAAGGATCAGCAAGAGCCCAGACCTATAATCCTGTTCTGGATAAACTTGAGATATTGAATGCAGAGCTTAAAAAACTGGCTGGGAAATATGGTGTCAGCATGGCGCAGATACCTATTGCATGGGCGATTGCAAAGGGTACGCTCCCCATTATCGGCGTAACCAAAGAAAATCAGGTGTTGGATGCGGTCAAGGCAGCGAATGTAGCGCTTACCGCAGAAGAAACAGCAGAGCTTGAAAAAACGGCAGACAGCCTTGGATTGAATGTCATCCGTTTTTGGGAAAAGGAGATGAAGTGATATGAAAAAGAATATTGGTGCAGCTTTAGCGCTCTATCCGTCACCGGTCATTGTAGTCGGTGCAATGGCGGATTGTGCCGAAGGATATATACACGGGTGATGATCTTAATTGGATGAACAAGCAGAGCCGCAGCAGCGTGGAGATGAACAATCCGTCCGCAAGACCGGAGATCGCAAATCAGGTTTCTGATATGGCTTGCTATGATACCGTGATTATAGGATATCCCATCTGGTGGAGCGAGGCTCCGCGCATCATTGAGACTTTTCTGGAAAGCTATGATTTCAGCGGAAAGACCATCGTCCCTTTCTGCACGTCCGGCGGCAGCGGTCTTGGAAAGAGCGGTGAGAAGCTCCACGGTAATGTCAGCAACGGCGTGAAGTGGGGCCGGGGAATGCAGATCAACCGTGCCAACGAAAAGGATATCAAAAGGCTTCTGGAACAGATCCGGTAATCAATAGAAAGGAGCAGGATATGGCAATTACAGTAAATCTTTACTATACAGGTGTAAATGGAGCGGCGCGGAAATTCGCACAGGAGATGAAGGATGCGGGTGTCGTAGATAAAATCCGCAAAGAATCGGGAAATCTTCGGTACGAATATTTCGTACCTGTTGAAGATCCCGAAACAATCCTTCTGATCGACAGTTGGGAAAATCAGGAGGCGATAGACAGACATCATGCTTCGCCGATGATGGCTGAGATTGCCGCTTTAAGAGAAAAATACGACCTTCACATGAAGGCGGAGCGATATGTTTCTGATGAGGAAGGCTTCTCCGATAAAGATACCGCGTTTTTAAGGGAGTGATGCTGATGAAAAAAGTACTGATCATAGAATCCAGTCCACGGAAGGGAGGCAACTCCAATCTTCTCTGCGATGAGTTCGCAAGAGGAGCCGCTGAATCCGGCAATGCAGTAAAACGTATCGCTTTGAGGGATAAGGATATCCGGTTCTGCAAAGCCTGCTATGCGTGCTTTAAGACCGGAAGGTGTGTCCAAAAGGATGATATGGAAGAAATCCTGAATGAATTTCAGGCAGCGGATGTTGTCGTCTTGGCTTCACCGGTCTATTTCAGGGCTATCAACGGGCAGATGAAGACCATGATAGACCGGCTTCTTCCGAGATGGCAGGACCTTGGCGGGCATGACGTGTATCTTATCATAACAGGCCATGACGGAAAAGGCGGCCTTTCCCTTGCGGTGAAAGAACTGGAGGATATTTTCGGCGGCATGGGCAATCGTATGGTGGGAACAATCTGGGGCGAAAGGGTCTGGCAAAAGGGCGAAGTGTTTGGTACGCCTGCGATGGAGGAGGCATACCGTTCCGGAAAGGATATCAGGTAAAGTGTGAGAAGAATTTCTAACCGCTCACAGCAAAGGCTGTTTCGCGGAAAAATTCTAAGTCTCACACTGAAGAATCACAAGAGTAGCGATTCTTCCGGCCTTGCACCGGTTCATGGATTGTTTGTGCCACCGCAGGCGGCATGACAGGAAGTATGGCACGATAAGCTCCTACATGGCGAGGAGTATGTTTATATGTCCGTTTATGATATTACACGGAATTGTTTACTGGGGCTTTTGCCTGACGAATAAAAATAATATTTTAAGGAGGATGATACTATGAATTTACCGAAGATTGCAATGGGCGCCTGGGCGTGGGGCGATACGGACGGGTATTTTGGAAATACGATGACAGGAGAAGAATTCCGCCCGATTTTTGATGCGGCAATGAAGGCGGGTATGAACCTGTGGGATACTGCGACAGCTTACAGCAATGGAGAGTCCGAGAAAATCTTTGGCGGTTTTGTAAACGATGCCGGAAGGGAAAATGTGATCGTATCCACGAAGTTTACGCCGCAGATGGCAGCTATGTATGATAACAGTGTGGTAAAAATGTGCGAGGCAAGCCTGAAACGTATGAATATGGATTACTTTGATATTTACTGGATTCATAATCCGGTTGGTGCGCCGGGATATACGAAACAGCTCATCCCTCTGCTGCAGAGTGGCAAAGTAAAGAGTGTCGGTGTATCGAACCACAACCTTGCGCAGATCAAGGAGGCTGATGAAATATTGAAGGCGATGGCAGGCTATCGGATATCTGCTGTCCAGAATCATTACAGTTTGATGAACCGTTCTTCGGAGGAATCCGGAATTATTGACTACTGTAAGCAGAATGACATTGTGTTTTACGGTTACATGACACTGGAGCAGGGCGCCCTTTCCGGCAAATATGACACGGGGCATCCTTTTCCTGAAGGCAGTTCGAGGGCAAAGGTATTCAATCCCCTGCTGCCTAAGATTGAGGTCATTACGGAAGAACTGAAAAAGGTTGCCGCCGCCCACGGTGTTTCTGCCGCACAGGTGGCAACAGCTTATGCGATAAATAAGGGTGTGCTCCCGATTTTGGGCGTAACCAAGGTCTATCAGGTGGAAGAAGCAGTTAAAACTGCGGATATTATCCTGACAGCAGGAGAAATCGCTGCTCTGGAGGCGGCTGCGGATAAGTCCGGCGTAGATTCCATCCAGTTCTGGGAAAGCAGGATGGAGTAAGATTACAGTCTGGAGGAAGAAGAAATATGAAGATTATAATGCTGGAAGGAAGCCCGAACCGGAATGGTTCTTCCGCCATGCTTGCCGGGGAGTTTGCAAAAGGGGCAAAAGAGGCAGGGCATGAGATAGTAGTAATCTCGGCTGCACACAGTAAGATCAGTCCGTGTACCGGATGTGTTTCATGTGGCTACAACGGTCCCTGCGTACAGAAGGATGGCATGGAATATATACGGGAGGAAATCCTTGGGGCAGATATGCTCGTATTTGTTACGCCGCTTTATTATTATGGGATGTCTGCACAGCTGAAAATTTTGGTTGACAGGTTCTGTGCCATGAATGGAAGCATTCAGAGAAAGAAAATGAGGTCAGCCCTGATTTCGGCGGCATGGAACAGTGACGGATGGACATTTGATGCATTGGAGGCGCATTACCATACACTGGTAAAGTACCTGAATTTTAAGGATCAGGGCATGATTCTGGGCAGAGGCTGTGGGACTCCTTCCATGACAGGGAGCAGTCGGTACATGGCGGAGGCGTATAAACTCGGAAAGGCGTTGGTATAAAAAGCGTTCCGCTTTTTGGTTATTATGCAGACAGGAAATAATGCCAGAGCAGGCAGACAGGAGCAAAGATGAAGTATACAAAATTAGGAAGATCAGATCTGAACGTATCCCGCATCTGTATGGGATGCATGGGATTTGGCAATGCGGCAACCGGACAGCATAGCTGGACGGTAGATGAAAGCCAGACGAGGGAGATCATAAAGCACGGTCTGGAGCTTGGCATCAATTTCTATGACACGGCCATTGCCTATCAGAACGGAACCAGTGAGCAGTTTGTCGGAAAGGCACTCCGGGATTTTGCAAAGCGTGACGAATATGTGATCGCTACCAAATTCACGCCGCGCACACAGGAGGAAATCGATTCCGGTGTAAACGGCCAGCAGCACATTGAAAATTACCTGAATAAGAGCCTTGAAAATCTCGGCATGGATTATATTGACTTGTATATTTACCATATGTGGGATTACCATACTCCGATGGAGGAGATCATGGAAGGGCTTAACAATGCGGTAAAGGCAGGAAAAGCTCGTTATATCGGCATCTCCAACTGTTTTGCATGGCAGCTTGCCAAGGCGAACTATTACGCAAGATCACAGGGGTTTGCGGAGTTTGTATCCATCCAGGGGCATTACAATCTGATCGCCCGTGAGGAAGAACGGGAAATGGCGCCCTTTTGTTATTCTGAAAATATTGCCATGACTCCCTACAGC
Source organism: Acetatifactor muris (assembly GCA_023664365.1). Taxonomy (GTDB): domain Bacteria; phylum Bacillota; class Clostridia; order Lachnospirales; family Lachnospiraceae; genus Acetatifactor; species Acetatifactor muris_B. The sequence continues at coordinate 4,943 of JAMPFR010000107.1, forward strand.
GCACTGGCAAGCGGACGGCTGTCGCGCCATCCGGGAGAAACGTCAAAACGGCTGGAAGAGGATTCCTATGCAAAGTTCAAATATGACGCTACGGCGGAAGCTGACGGGAAGATTATCCGGCGTGTAGAAGAAATTGCGGAGAAACGCGGCGTTTCCATGACGGAGGTTTCCCTTGCATGGCTTCTGACGAAGGTGACGAGTCCTGTGGTGGGGGCGACAAAATTCTCTCATGTGGACGGGGCGGTCAAAGCGGTGGATCTGGAACTGACGGAAGATGAGATCCGTTATCTGGAGGAACTGTATGTTCCCCATGCCCTTGCAGGTGTCATGGCGCAGAACGGCAAGCAGAAAGCAGGAAATGTGGTATAGAACAAGGAGGATAAGAAAATGGAGAAGATCGTACAGACAGCAGGCAGAAAAGACCTTGGTGAATTTGCACCGGATTTTGCGCATTATAATGATGACATTTTATTTGGGGAGAACTGGAACAATCAGGATATTGACTTGAAAACGCGCTGCATTGTGACAATGGTGGCTTTGATGTCTTCCGGCATCACGGATTCCTCTCTGGTTTATCATCTGGAAAACGCAAAAGCGCACGGCGTAACGAAAGAGGAGGCGGCGGCAATCATCACCCATGCGGCTTTTTATGTGGGATGGCCGAAAGGCTGGGCGGTGTTCCGTCTGGCAAAGGATGTGTGGAAAGAGGAAGCTGTGGGGGAGGATGCGAAAGCCGCCCATGCAGCGCAGATGGTATTTCCGATTGGTGCGCCAAATAACGACTTTGCGCAGTATTTTACCGGACAGAGTTTCCTCGCCCCGCTTTCCACATCGCAGGTCGGGATTTTCAATGTGACTTTTGAGCCGGGATGCCGTAATAACTGGCATATCCACCATGCCGACAAGGGCGGAGGCCAGATTCTGGTCTGTGTTGCAGGGCGTGGGTATTATCAGGAGGAAGGGAAAGAGGCGCAGGAACTCCATCCCGGAGATGTGGTAAATATTCCTGCAGGGGTAAAACACTGGCATGGTGCAGCGAAGGACAGTTGGTTCTCCCATTTGGCAGTAGAGGTTCCGGGAGAGAGCGGTTCTAATGAATGGCTGGAGCCTGTCACAGATGAAGTATACTCTTTGCTGAAATAGGAGGTGCAGGATGAAAAAATGGATTTCACTTTTCCTTGCGACAATGCTGGTATTATCCGTGGCAGGCTGCGGGCAGAATGGAACTGGTCAGGAAGATTTGTCTGCAGGGAATGACGGCGTTGTTTCAAGAGGATCGGAACAGACGGATACAGATTCCGTGAGTGAGCCGTCACAGGTGCCAGATGGTACAGCGAACGGAGAGACGGTGTCGGAATCTAAAGATACCATGGTATCTTCCGATACCAACATAGTTGCCAATGGTGACACTCCTATTGTCTATATGACAACAGATATCAGTCCGGAGGGGCTGATGGCAATTTATGAAGCATTGGGTGCGGAACCTACAGGCGAGATAGCCGTGAAGATTTCCACAGGAGAAAATGGGAGCAATTATCTGCGTCCGGAGTTGATCGGGGATCTGGTTCAGGAGCTGGATGCGACCATTGTGGAATGTAACACGGCTTATGGCGGACAGCGTGCGAACACGGCAATGCATTATCAGTTGGCGGAGGATCACGGCTATACGGCAATCGCGGATGTGGATATTATGGATGAGGACGGCTCTATGACACTGGAAGTATCAGGAGGAGACAACCTGACGGAAAACTATGTGGGTGCCCATTTTGCAGACTATGATTATTATGTGATCCTGTCCCATTTCAAGGGCCATGCAATGGCGGGGTATGGCGGCGCTATCAAGAACATTTCCATAGGCATCGCATCTTCCGAGGGAAAGACCCACATCCATACGGGCGGACGGGGTGGCAGTATGTGGAGTGCAGACCAGGATTCTTTCCTGGAGTCCATGGCGGAGGCCGGTAAGTCCGTGACAGATTATCTGGGCGGAAATATTTTATACATCAACGTGATGAACCGGCTTTCCGTGGACTGTGATTGTGACGGGAATCCGTCAGAGCCGGATATGCACGATATAGGTATTCTTGCATCCTTTGATCCTGTGGCGGTGGACCAGGCCTGCATTGACCTTGTGTATAGCGCAGAAGATGGGCAATCGCTGATAAACAGGATTGAATCAAGGAACGGACTCCATACTTTGGAGCAGGCGGAAAAGATCGGTCTTGGCAGCAGGGAATATCAGTTGGTTTTGATTGATGAGTAGCCGGAGGTGACTGTGCATGTTAAATGTATTACACCGAGAGTTTATTTATCTCTGGTATTACTTCACCCTTCAGTTGGAGCAGATTTTTAAATATTGGGTTTTGGGAATGCTGATTGGTTCTGTCATATCCGTTTTTGCAAAGGACAAGATACATATGCTGTTTGATGGTATGCGGGATAAAAAGCTGGGACTGTTTGGGATTATCCCTGCCTGCATTTTGGGAATCCTTTCTCCCTTGTGTATGTATGGAACGATCCCTATTGCCGCCTCCTTTTCGGAAAAAGGGATGCGTGATGACTGGCTGGCAGCATTTATGATGGCATCTATTCTCTTAAATCCCCAGCTTATGATATACAGCGCGGCTCTTGGAGGGACTGCTTTGGTCATACGTCTGGCGTCCTGTTTCCTGTGTGGTGCGGCAGCGGGGCTTTTGGTGTTCTTCTGTTTCCGGGGAAAGAGTTTTTTCAACTTTTCCGGTTTTGCAGCGCCCCACAACCATGACACAGACCCTAACCCGGTACTGCGCCTGTTAAAGAATTTTGGGCGCAATGTGAAAGCAACAGGTCCCATGTTCCTGTTGGGTGTGCTGTTGTCAGCGCTGTTCCAGCGGTACGTTCCGGCGGATGCTTTTGCGGAGCTTTTCGGAAAGAGCAATGAAGGATTCGGCGTATTGATGGCGGCAACAGTGGGCGTTCCGCTCTATGCCTGTGGCGGCGGTACGATACCGCTCCTGCAGCAGTGGCTCATGGACGGTATGAGCATGGGAAGCGCAACAGCGTTTATGATCACCGGTCCGGCTACAAAGATCACCAATCTCGGCGCAGTAAAGATTGTGCTGGGGGTGAAACATTTCGTTTTTTATTTAGCATTTGTCATGCTATTCTCGCTGCTTTGCGGGTGGCTGGTAAATGTAATCGTATGAGAAAGATCAGGAGGAATAAGGATTATGAAAAAAGGAAAGAAATCAGTAAGCGTATTGTGTATTTTGTCGGTGCTGCTGTTTTGTCTGGCGGGATGTTCCTCTGTAAATTCTAATGGGGAAAAGGGATCAGACAGTCTGGCACCACAGGAAACAGGACAATCAGAACAGCAGGAAAATAGTGGTACGAAAACAGAAGAAAGCTTCGCAGCAGTAAATTCCGCAGAACAATCTTCTGTAGAAAACCAGACGGAGAGCCAGAATACGGAGCCTGCCGCTGGCATTGACGAACAGACGGCAGAGAGCGGAAAAGTGTTGGTGGCTTATTTTTCTGCAACGGGAACAACGAAAACATTGGCGGAGTATGCGGCAGATGCGCTGGGAGCAGACTTATACGAAATCGTACCGGAGGAGCCGTATTCTTCCGCTGATCTGGATTATGGGAACAGCAGCAGCCGCAGCAGCGTGGAAATGAATGACCCTTCCGCACGTCCTGGCATTTCGGGAAGTGTGGAGGATATGGCGCAGTACGACATTATTTTCCTGGGATACCCCATCTGGTGGGGAGAGGCTCCCCGCATCGTGGATACCTTTATGGAGAGCTATGATTTCAGCGGGAAAACGATTGTTCCGTTCTGTACTTCTGCCAGCAGCGGCATCGGTTCCAGCGCAAGGAACCTGCATGGCTTGTGTGCGGAGGATGTGACATGGCTGGGCGGCAGCAGGCTGAAAAGTTCAACCTCCCGTGAGGATATGGTGGAATGGATCAATGGTCTTGGATTGGATGTGGAGGCAGAATGAAACATAAAAACATGTGTAAAAGAATCATTGATGCGGTAATGATCCTGCTGCTGCCGGTACTCATGGCGGAGATACTGACCGGGCAGCAGTTCCATGAGTGGGTAGGAACAGGAATGATCCTGCTGTTCATTGTTCATCACATTTTGAATCTGGCATGGATAAAAAATATGTTCAAGGGGAAGTACACCCCATCCCGAAGCCTGGGGACAATGATAAACCTGCTGCTGCTTTGCTGTATGGCTGCACTTGCGGCCAGCGGCATTATGATGTCAGGGTTTGTATTCCGGTTCCTTCGGATCAGCGGGGGTATGGTTCTTGCCAGACGGCTCCATCTTTTTGCATCCCATTGGGGGATGATACTTATGTCCGCCCATCTGGGGATGCATATGGATATGATAATGGGTATGGGGAGAAAGCTGTTTCGGATTTCCGAGAAGAATGCGGCAAGAACATGGATCTTGAGAATCCTTACCGCAGGGATAAGTATTTATGGGATAGTTGTCTTCTTTGCCCAGAATATGCCGGATTATCTGTTCTTAAAGACGGCGTTTGTATTCTTTGACG
>JAMPFR010000108.1 GCA_023664365.1 Acetatifactor muris
CGGTGCAGGAACTGCGGGAGTTTCATCAGGATTTGAGGAATGACCTGATTCCCGCTGTTGAGAGCCGGTTCCATACTTATGCAGATGAAGTGAGCGAAGAAGGGCTGGCGGCTTCCCGCAGCCACAGGGCATTTGGCGGATTTTCTTTGGGGGCGGTGACGACATGGCACCAGTTTGTATTCAACCACGATTATATCCGGTATTTCCTGCCCATGAGCGGCTCCTGCTGGTATTACGGAGGATATGGCGACTATTACCCGGAAGAAACCTGTGATTTGTTCGAGGATTTTATAGAATCGGACGGCCTGGATGAAAAAGGGTATTTTATTTACGGCGCCACGGGAACCAATGACGCCATCCAGGGACAGATGGATGTGCAGATGGATGAAATGCTTGCGAGAAATGATGTGTTTACCTCTGACCATGTGGTTTACTACAAAAAGCAGGGCGGCGTCCATGACCTTGCGGCTGTGCAGGAGTATGTTTATAATGCCCTTCCGTTTTTCTTTGGCAAAGCGCAGGCGCAGCATACGCAGGCTGTCACGGCGGAGACTACTGTTTCTGAGGTGGAGGCAATCCCCGCTTTTGAGGATTTCGGGCGGCTGCTGTTTCCGGTTGACCGGGCTGTTGACGGAAATATGACACTTGACGACCTTTCCACAAACGGAATTTATGTCTGGTACAGCAATATCAAGACGGAGAAAACCGTGGAGATTGTGAATTACCTGAAGGGGCAGGCGGAGGACGGCAGGCAGGTTTTTTATCACATTTACACGGAAGAAGAACAAAAATCCGACCCGTCCAAAGAGGACACGGGGCTGTTCTTTTTCCGTGGGGAATCCGGGGCGGAATTTGCCGTGACGAATGCGGGCGGCGGCATGATGTATGTAGGGGCAATGCACGACAGCTTTCCCCATGCGCTGGAAATCAGCAGGAGGGGATATAACGCCTTTGCGCTTATTTACCGTCCGGATTATGCTTATGAAGACCTGGCGCAGGCCATCGCATTTATTTATGACCATGCCGGCGATCTTGATGTCAATCCTGACGGATATTCCCTTTGGGGAGGATCGGCGGGCGCACGGATGGCGGCGACACTTGGAAATAAGGCTTACCTGCAGGAACTGACGGGAAGGACGGACATCCCGCAGGCCGCAGCGGTCATCATGCAGTACACCGGACACAGCGATGCATCCGGGAATGATGCGCCCACCTATGCCTGCGTGGGAACCAGTGACGGCATTGCAAACTGGCGGACGATGGAGCGGAGGCTGCAGACGCTGGAAAAATATGGAATCCCCACGGAATTTCATTCTTATGAGGGCCTGCCCCACGGTTTCGGTCTTGGAACGGGGACCGTGGCGGAGGGCTGGCTGGATGATGCCGTGGATTTTTGGAAAAAACAGATAGAACCATGATTGTTACGGAACAGCTACAGCCGGGATGCCAGACGGTTTCCCGGCTGTGGGCATAAGTCAAATACCCCGTAGCAAGCTACGGGGCATCAAGCTTGCAGCGCAGCAGAGCTGCGGGGTATTTGACCCTCGCGGCATTCGCCAAATATCCGCGCAAGCGCGGCTACTTGGCTCATTGCTCGCGGGAATAAAAAGAAGGTGGACACATGAAGAAAGCGTGCATTGCCACAGGAATGGCCGCATTGCTGTTTTTAACTGCCTGTTCAGGCAGAGCTGCATTGGAACAGAGTGAGGGTACGGAGAAATCTGGCACGATGGAGCAGACAAATATGCAGAGGGATGAAATGACGTCCATACCGGACAATGGGATTTTTGACCCTGACCCTACAATTGGAGAAATACCAGACGCTTATAAAAAAGAGCCGGATAGAGCAGGGGAGGTGGTAAGGCTGGATTACCAGACGGCATCTTATCCCAACCAGGGAGAGGATCAGAATAAATATGCCTATGTCTATCTTCCCTATGGTTATGAAGACGAAAATACTTATGACATTTTATATCTGATGCATGGCGGCGGGGGGAGCGCGGAGACTTGCTTTGGCGGCGAAGGGCAGTCATCGGAACTGAAAGCTGTCCTCGACAACCTGATTGCGAATGGGGAGATGAAGCCGCTCATTGTTGTAACGCCTACCTTCTATCCGATGGGGAATACGGACGCCGGCGTTTCTTATGCGGGGGATTTGGTGAAGCTGTTTCCGGATGAGCTGGTAAATGACCTGATTCCGGCAGTGGAAAGCAGATATTCCACCTATGCGGACAGCGTGGATGATGATGGCCTGAAAGCATCGCGGGAGCACAGGGCTTTTGGAGGTTTTTCTATGGGATCGGTGACAACATGGTACACTTTTATGGAAAAACTGGATTATTTTAAATATTTCCTTCCTATCAGTGGGGATTGCTGGACCATCGCCATGCAAGGGGGAGGCTCTGCGCCGGAGGAAACGGCAGAGGCGCTGCAGGCTGCCTTTCTGGGCTCCGGCTATGGAACAGAGGATTTTTATATCTATGAGATAACGGGGAGCGATGACATTGCCTACCCTATGATGCAGGCGCAGACGGAGGCTATGAGCCGCCTTTCGGACACATTTGTATTTGGCGCGGATGAAAGCAGCGGCAACATCTGTTTCTGCGTGAAGGAGGGCGGCATCCATGACTATGCGAATGTCCGGCAGTATCTGTATCATATGCTGCCAGAATTATGGGGACATGGAAAGTAAACTGGTGTGCATAAACAGGGAGAAATCCGGCATAACCGGAAATTTTATAAATCATAGAAAATAATTAAAGGAGAATCAACATGAAACGAATTTATATGGTATTGCTTTGTATTTTATTTGCGCTTTCCGCTTCAGCCTGCGGAAATGGGCAGCAATCATCAGGTACGGATACGAATCCGCCATCGCAGCCGGAGGCGGATTCCAAACCGCAGGCATCTTCCGAAGAAGAACAGTCTGCGCCGGATTATGCGGGGGAGGGCAAAGTGCTTGTCGCTTATTTTGCGTACAGTGAAAACATGGGGGACACCAGCGGCATGAGCGTGGATGCGGTCACTTCTGCAAGCCTGAACAGGGATACCGACAATACAGAGGGGAACCTGCAGGTCATGGCGCAGGAAATCAGCGGGAGGAATGGGGCGGAAGTCTTTTCGATTTTATTGGAGGAGCCATTTGACCCGGACTATTCCACGATGCTTGACGGATCCATAGAGCAGATACAAAACGCAGCCCTGCCCTCTTTGCAGTCGAAAGTAGAAAACATGGAACAGTATGATGTGGTATTTCTTGGCCTGCCGGTATGGTCAGGCGAAATCCCGCCCGCTGTCAGGACTTTTCTGACAGAAAATGACTTGTCAGGAAAAACAGTTGTCCCCTTCGGGATTCATCTTGGGAGCGGGTTCGGGAAAATGCCTGGGCAGATAGAAGAGCTGTGTCCCGGCGCAGATATACTGGATGGTTTTACGATCAATGCAGGCACGGCGAATGAGGAAGTCAGGACGCAGGTAAACGAGTGGCTGAACACGGTGGAGATACCATAAAAACGGCAGAAGGAGAGAATGATATGGAGAAATATTTTGGCGAAAGCGTCCCAAAACTTGGTTTTGGCCTGATGCGCTTACCGAAAAAGGGATTTAAAACAGACATTGAACAGACGAAGCAGATGGTGGATGAGTTTATGGCGGCGGGGCTGACTTATTTTGATACTGCCTATGTGTATGACAATGGGGATTCTGAACGCGCGGCGAAAGCGGTGCTGGTTGACCGCTATCCCCGCAAGAGCTTTACGCTTGCGACAAAGCTGTGCGCATGGATGGGCGCACACAATGAAAAGACGGCAAAGCAGCAGTTTTACACCAGCCTGGAGCGCACGGGGGCGGGATATTTTGACTATTACCTGCTCCATGCCCTGCAGGCGGGCAATTATAAGACCTATGACAAATACCATATCTGGGATTTTGTCAAAGAGCAGAAGGCGAAGGGGCTGATCCGGCATTGGGGGTTCTCTTTCCATGCCACGCCGGAAATTCTGGATGAACTGCTGACAGCGCATCCGGATGTGGAATTTGTGCAGTTACAGCTCAATTACGCCGATTGGGAAAATCCCCATGTGGCGGCGAGGGAGAATTATGAGGTGGCCAGACGGCATGGGAAATCCATTGTGGTCATGGAGCCGGTCAAGGGAGGCGCATTGGCAAATCCGCCTGCGGCTGTGCAGAAGATTTTCCGTGAGGCGGACAAAGACACTTCTTTTGCTTCATGGGCAATCCGTTATGCGGCCTCCCTGGACGGCATCATTACCGTGCTTTCAGGAATGTCTAACCTGGCGCAGATGCGGGATAACCTTTCTTACATGAAGGACTTCAAGCCGTTAGGCAGCGGCGAGCAGACCGCAATCCGCAAGGCGCAGGAAGCAATCAACGGCGTGAAGTCCATTCCATGCACTGCCTGCCATTACTGCACGGAGGGATGCCCGAAAAAAATCCCGATTCCGGAGATTTTCGCTGCCAGAAATAAGCAGCTGGTATGGGGACAGCTAGAGGAGGGGGCAGGGGAATATGCGGTGGCGGTATCTGGAGGCGGCAGCGCAAGTGACTGTATCGCCTGCGGCCAGTGTGAGCGGGCGTGTCCGCAGCAGCTTGACGTGATCGCCCGGCTGAAAGAGTGTGCGGCGCAGTTTGGAAAATAAAATAATAAAATATGAGCGGCCGGCAAAAGCCGCAGGATGCAAGGAGGACGAATATGGAAAAAAGGGTATTGGGAAATGGATTAGAAGTTTCAGCCGTGGGACTTGGCTGTATGGGGTTTACACATGCCTATGGCCCGCCCTGCGATTTAAAGGAAGCAAAATGCGCTCTGGAGGAATCCATTGAAATGGGATATACATTTTTTGACACGGCGGAGCGTTATTTTGGATTTGCAGCGGACGGCACGCAGCTATGGAATGAGGAGCTTGTGGGGGAAGCCCTTGCAGGCTGCCGGAGCCAGGTTAAAATTGCCACAAAGTTTGGGATCGGCGTTACCCAAAATGGGGAAATGCTATTGGATTCCCGCCCGCAGACGATAAGAAGCAGCGTGGAAGGCAGCCTGAAAAGGCTTGGCACGGATTATATCGACCTTTATTACCAGCACCGGACAGACCCTGGCATTACGCCGGAGGAAGTGGCGGGCGTCATGGCCGATCTGATCAAAGAGGGAAAAATCCTGCATTGGGGCATTTCCGAAACGGACGAGGAGTATCTCAGGCGCGCCCATGCCGTATGCCCGGTGACGGCGATCCAGAACCGGTATTCCATGATGGCGCGGTGGCATGAAACGCTGTTTGCGGCATTGGAGGAGCTTCATGTGGGGTATGTGGCGTTCAGCCCTCTGGCAAACGGATTTTTGACGGCGGCTTATCAAAATGAAGTTTTTACGGACAAAGACGACTATCGGAGCAATATGCCGCAGTACACGAAGGAAGGTTATGCTGAGAATGCCCCGGTTATTGAACTTGTGCGCAGGTATGCGGAAGAAAAGAATGCCACACCGGCGCAGATTTCCCTGGCATGGATGCTCTGCAAGAAGCCATACATTGTCCCGATTCCCGGATCAAGAAAAACGGAGCGGCTGCGTGAAAATGCCAAAGCGGCAGAAATCAGACTGTCGCCGGAGGAAGTGGCGGAAATTGACAGTGCGTTAGACCGGATGGAGCTGTCGGTATATGGAGGGGCATCCTACAAAGTGCAGGAAGGAGAGGAGTCATGAAGGGGGAACGGCCATTTCCGCGAGTAATGAGGAAAATAGACATGCCTGCATGGATATTTGACGAATACTGCGAGAACCGATACCGTGGTATCGGTTGTCTGCCATATTTTGTGCGCCGTGAATGGAAAAATCTCCGGTGACTTTTTCCGTGCGCCGGAACTGCAGCCGGTGAGCGCGGCATACGGAAAAATCCGTGCAGAGTATCAGAGCGTGGCTGCCTTATGCGGATTGGTCACGGCAACGGAGATATATCCCTGCACAGAGGGCGGAAACAGAAAAGAGGCATCCCAGACTTTTCCGCGTGAAACGTGGGTTGCCGAACATGGTGAGGATCATTACAATGTGGTGGTTGATACGGAGGGGAGCCTTCAGTGGGAAAATGGCACAATCCGCCGTCCGGGACAGCCGGAGGCCCATGCCGTTGTGATTCTGTTAGAATCCGTGCCGGATGCGCATCTGCAGCATCTGCGTGATGCGGGGGTGTCTTACCTTTTTGCGGGGAAAAGGCAGCTTGACGCGGAACGTGCAGTTTGTGAATTAAAGCGGGCGTTTGGGATTGACACATTGATGGTGATCGGCGGCGGAGCTGTTGACTGGACTTTTCTGCAGGCAGGCTTGATTGATGAACTGAGCCTTGTGGTATGCCCTTTGGCTGATGGACAGACGGACACGGCATCCGTTTTTGATTGTTACAGCCAGTTGGAAAGAAAAGGACCGGTAGCCTTTTCCCTTGCAGATGTCCAAAAACTGCCGGGTGATGGGATTTGGCTCAGGTACAATCCGAAAAATGCGCAGGGAAGGGGAGGGAAACTGCAATGAAAAAATTAACAGCTATAGTTCTCTGTTTCCATTTACAGGGATGATGTGGAAGAAGCTGATGACAAGATTGTAAGCTGGATAAACGGCCTGGGGCTGTAATCTGCCGCAAAGAATCAGGGAAGGAAGTATTTTGATGAATGGGAAAATGAAATGCAGGATAGCCATAGATATGTTAATGACGGCCATGCTGCTGTTTTTAATGGGCAGGCAGATTACCGGTGATTCTGCCCATGAATGGCTTGGCGCAGGAATGTTTGTGTTATGGGCGCTCCATCATATACTAAACTGGAACTGGCACGGCCATATATTGAAAGGGAAATATACGCCTATGCGGGTTTTGCAGACAACCGTCAATGTCGCATTGTTTCTTTCCATGATGGGGCTGATGGTGAGCGGCATCATTCTTTCAAGAGAGGTTTTTGCGTTCCTTCCGATTTCAGGCGGCGTTGCGTTTGCAAGGGCGCTGCATGTGCCGGCTGCTTTTTGGGGATTTGTGCTTATGGCGCTGCATCTCGGCCTGCACTGGAACATGATGCTGAATATAGCGAATAAAGCGATCGGATCAGTTCTGTCAAAGCGGAGTCTGGTCATACTGCGCATGATGGCAGCTATGGTTGCGGGATATGGTTTTTATGCCTTTATCAAGAATCAGTTTTTTTCCTATCTGTTTTTGAGGATTTCATTTGTTTTTTTCGACTATGAAAAGCCTGCGCTGCTCTTTTTTACGGAATATGCTGCTGTCATGGGGATGTTTGTTTTTCTGGCGCATTATTGCTCTATGGGGATGAAACGCCTGTCAAAAGACAGGAAATCTGTAATAGAAGCAGAAAAGGAATGATAATAAGATGAAGCGGAAAAAGTTATTTATCATGCCCGTATTTCTTTTGTTTTTGGCGGGATGTTACGGCCGGGTGCAGGAAGCCGGGGATATGGCGGAAACACGTTTTTTTGGAATGGATACGGATATTTCTATTAAGGCGTATGGGAAAAATGCTGAAGCTGCATTGGAAGATGCAGAGTCTAAGATAGCGGAACTGGAAAAACTCTGGTCAGTGACAGATGAAAACAGTGATATATATAAAATAAACTGCAGCAGGGGCGAACCAGTAAGCATAAGCAGCGAAACAAAGGAGATTCTTTCTTTTGCGCTTGGCATGGCGGAAAAGACGGGCGGTGTGCTGGAACCGACGATTTATCCGGTGATTACGGCGTGGGGGTTTACAACGGAACAAAACCGTATTCCCAGCAGCAGCGAGCTTCAGGAGATATTGGAAAATGTGGATTACAGAAGGGTCGTTTTATCCGGTGACGAAGTGGCTCTGCCGGATGGGATGGAATTGGATCTCGGAGCGGTGGGGAAAGGATATGCCGCTGACGTGGTGACGGACATCCTGAAAGACAGGGGTGTTTCTTCCGCGCTGCTGAACCTGGGCGGAAATATTCAGGCAGTCGGGGCAAAGCCGGATGGGAGTGACTGGCGGGTTGGCCTTCAGAATCCCTTTGGGGATTCTTATGTGGGTGTTCTTTCCGTCAGCGACAGCGCAGTCGTGACGTCTGGCAGTTATGAACGATATTTTATCGGGGATGATGGGAGACGGTATGGGCATATCTTAAACCCATTTACCGGGTATCCCGCTGAAACTGGCCTGGCATCTGTAACCATTGTGGCAGAAGCAGGGAAATTGAGTGATGCGTTATCTACATCGCTTTTTGTTATGGGCCTTGAGGGGGCGGTGGATTATTGGAAAGAAAATCAGGATTTTGAAATGATTCTTTTTACGGAAGATGGGAAAATCTGCCTGACGGAAGGCTTAGAAGATAAATTTGAATTGGAGCCGGATTACAGTAACGCAGAAATAGAACTGATCACACGATAAGGAGAATGAATGATGCGGAACGGATAGGGGGTTTCTTACTGGCGAATGGCTCCCATTTTCCCTGATGTAAGATTGAAAATGGGAGTTTTGCCATATAGTTTCAAAATACCGTTATTATCCCTGCCGTCTTTTCATTTCCTTTACAAACAACTGCAGCCGCTCCTGCTCTGATTTCAGGCAGTAGCAATAATAGGTTACATGGGCGTCATCGTCCTTTACCCGGATATTTACCCGGCTGCCTTCGTCGATGTCATGGACATTTCTTGCAAGGTCAGAGGTAAAAGACGGGAGGACGGACGAATTTACAAGCTCGTCAAAGCAGAAACGCTCATTTTGGAGCAGGAATCTGCAGGCAGGCATTTCCCGGTCAACCAGATGCTTCCAGAATCCGATGTCCGTAAAAAGGAGCATATTTTCTCCATCCATGTCCTTTAGATACAGGGAGTCGCTGCCGGCCAGGGGATGCGATTTCGGGAGGGAAAAATAAAGCTGTTCTTCGCCCCAGTGCAGGCAGAGCCATTCCGGGTTGTCCAGTTTTTCGGACAGTATGATAATCTGGTATGTCCCGTCATTTAAGCCGTCAATCAGGCTTTCTTTCCCGCGCATTTCGGAACCGACGGTGAGGGTATAGTACAGGTCGGTTAGCATGGGAAGCAGTTCCCAAAGCGGGGCGGGGGCGCAGGAGCCGACGGAGATGGTATGGTTTGCCCGGTCAAGGCTGCGTACCCGCTCCACCATGTCCCTAGATTCCTGCAGCACTTTTTTTGCATACTGGCAGGCAAGGCGGCCGTTTTCGTTTAGCTCCAGTTTGTTTTTTCTGCGTTCAAAAAGGGAAACGTGGAATTCTTCTTCCAGATTTTTCATAGCCCTGGTAAGGGTGGGCTGTGATATATGCAGTTCTTCCGCCGCTTTGGACAGTGTGCCATATTCTTCAAACGCAGCTAATTGTTCTAATTGAACCAGTTCCATCCTAATTCCATCCTTTCCGTTTTGATAAAAAGTAACTGTTCAGCACAGGTCGGAGCGTTCACCGCG
>JAMPFR010000109.1 GCA_023664365.1 Acetatifactor muris
TGACCTCCGCACTACCAATGCGACGCTCTACCGACTGAGCCACAGCAGCATCAGGCATCCGGGAAGGCTTACGCCCTCCGCAATCACCGTGATTCATTATAGCAAAGACTCCAACAGTTGTCAATCAAATTTTTTTCTCTTCCGCCTTACTCTGCCAACCCTCTCAGGGCCCCCTTCTTTCTCCGCATTTTCCGCCTTCTGCCTCAGATAATCCGCCGCGTCGTCCGGCACGTCATCCAGATCTTCCCGTCCGATATCCACATTGACAGGATTCTTCTTAAAGAGAATGTCATACATTACCGGGATGATAAATAATGTCATCAGTGTAGCATAGGCAAGGCCTCCGGACACAACGATTGCCATGCCCCGGGACATCTGGCTGGACAAATCATCGCCAAACAGCAGGCTCGCCATGGCAAGTATGGTAGTCAGCGCAGTCATCAGAATGGGACGCATTCTTGTCTTTCCTGTGGCGATCAGCGCGTCTCTCCTCTCCAAACCGCCGATTCGCAGCTGGTTTGCATAGTCCACAAACACAATACCGTTATTCACCACCGTACCCAGCAGCACCACAAAGCCCATCATTCCCATAACGGAAAGAGGCTCTCCCATAAGCAGCAGGCCGATCAAGCCGCCCGTAAACGCCAGAGGTACGGTAAACAGCACGATAAAGGGACTCAGCAGGCTCTGGAACTGGGCCACCATAACCAGGTAGATAAAGGCAAGACCCATCAGCAGCACCTTCATCATCTCCACAATCATCTGGTTTACCGTATCCGACTCGCCCACGGAATCAAAGCTGTAACCTGACGGCAGTTGATACTGCTCCAGCAGCGGCTCCAATTCCCTGGCAAGCAGCGTTGCATTATAGCCCTCCTCCACGGAAGCCGTCACTGTCATGTAGCGGCTCTGGTTCTCACGTTGGATAGACTGCACGCCATCCTCTATCCTGATTTCGGCAAACTCCGAAAGAGGGTGATCCTCCGTAATGCTGTTGCCGTTTTCGTCAGTGGCCTGCTTTTCAAAGTTATAATCCAGAATGTTTTCCCGCGTCAGGGGCTCCCGGATATCCTTTACCACAATTTCCATCTCTACGCCGTCTACCGTCACTGTGGCAGCCGTTGCGGTCTCCGCCAGGCTGCCGCTGATTTCCGCAAATATCTGCGCCGCCGTCAGCCCCTGCCGCATGGCGGCATCCCTGTTGAGAATCAGGTGGATGACCTGATCCGGCTCCTCCTGTCCGTTGGAAATATCCGTAAAGCCATCTATCGTATCAACCATTTCCATAATGTCTTCCGTAATATCTTTCAGTGTATTCAGATCCGAACCGTATACATTGATGGAAAGGCCGGAGCCCATCATGGTACTCATCTCCTCCATTCCCGTGGATACAGACACCTGACAGCCAATGTCCGATGTCTTTGACATAATATCCGCACAAATCCGCTTTACCTCATCCTCACCGGCATCCTCATTCTCTGTGATAACCATAAAGGAATAAGAGGTGAAATTTTCCGATCCGCTGCCTGCGGTAGACGCCACCAGGGACATTGCCCCGCCGGACATTGCTCCCACGCTCTCCACGCCGTCCACCGACAAAATGGCATCCATCACCTGATCCGCCATTTCATAACAGGCGTCTTTTTCTGCATCCTCCGGCATCTGCACGGCAATCTGAATCTGGTTTGACGTCATCTCCGGTATCATGACAATGCCCATGCGCACCACAGCCCAGATACTGAATACCAGAAAGCCGATGGCTATGGCAAGGGGTACCACCTTCACCTTCAGGCAGAATGCAAGCAGCTTCCCATAGGCGTCCTGAATCTTCTCAAACCAGGGATGCTTCTTCTCCACGGAATTTTTCAAAAGCGTGGAGCCGGTAGCCGGAACCACCGTCATAGCTATCAGCAGGGATGCGCACAGGGTAAAGATAATCGTCAGACTGATAGGCATCATCAGTTCCCGCACCGTTCCCGTGGTAAATATCATGGGCGCAAACACACTTACCGTAGTCAGCGTGGAGGAAATAATAGCGCCTGCCACCTGCTTGGTCCCCTGTACGGAGGCTCTTGCCGCCGCCACACCCTTGGTGCGCAGGCGGTAAATATTTTCTATGACAACGATGGAATTATCCACCAGCATTCCGATACCCAGCGCCAGACCGGACAGGGACATCATATTCAGGGATATGCCCGAAAAATACATCAGTACCAGCGCCGTCAGCACGGAAAGGGGAATGCTGACCGCCACCACAATGGTAGGCTTTACATCCTTTAAGAACAACGCCAGCACAATAACTGCCAGAATGGCGCCCACAATCATGCTCTGCAGCACACCGTTGATTATCATGGTAATATAGTCGCCCTGATCCACAAGGGTCATGACCGACAGGCCGGGATACTCTTCTGTCAGCTGGGCAACTGCCTTCTCCACATTCCGGCTCACCTCGTTGGTTCCCGCAGTGGAGCCCTTGAACACTGACAGGATAATGCCCTCATTGCCGTCCAGCCGGGCATAGCTTGCGTCTGCATTGTCAATGACGGTGACGTCCGCCACATCCTTCAGCCGCACATCGCCGACGCCTTCCATATACACCAGCACCACGTCAGACAGCTCCTCAACGCTCTCAAAATTGGTTCCGATTTTCAACAGCCAGGAATTGTCTTCCCTGTCGTCCACATAACCTGCAGGCATGGCAAAGTTCTGAGCATAAATCAACTGCGCCAGGGTGTTGATATCCAGAAGCCGGTCC
This sequence comes from Acetatifactor muris, assembly GCA_023664365.1. GTDB lineage: Bacteria > Bacillota > Clostridia > Lachnospirales > Lachnospiraceae > Acetatifactor > Acetatifactor muris_B. Next base: position 2,756 of record JAMPFR010000109.1, read on the forward strand.
GCGTTTGCCGACCGAAGGACCTCCGCTCTCTGAATTTCAAGGTTTTCCAACGCGTCATAATACTCCTTCCAGCCGTCCTCAATCTGCTTTTCCGCATCCTCCAGGGAGTCCTTTCCGGTATTAAGCTGCTCCTGGGCCGCGTTCAGCTGGGTCTCCATCATGCCCATCTGATACTCTCCCATGGAGATCTGGCTGCTGGCCTCCGCAAACCCCAGCGCTGCCTCCAGTTCTCCCTTTTCCACCTCCACCAGCCCGGCGTTCACCTGGGCCAGACCCACATTTATCTGCTGCAGATTTTCATTGACTGTCTTCGCATACTCTACGCTGTCCAGTCCCCCGGTGAGGGCATTCAGCATACCGCTCAGGGTAGGAGCAACGTTTGCAACTATTTGCAGATTCATATAAACTGTATTATAATTGTCCGGCACTGTCCAATCCGTCGTTTCCAGCGTTGTAATTGCCGCCGTAACAGCAGCCATCGATCCCTGGTCACCGCTGTTCTTCAGCAGCCGAATGACATCGCTGTTCATATATTCATTCCTCAGACTTGTAACTTCCGCCTTTGCAGCCTCATCCGGACCGCTGCCGTTAGCGGAAACACCCCCCGGTGCATAAGGGCCCATCAACGCCTGATATTTTTCGGGCGCAGTGGCTACAATATCCGTTCCCGACTGCATCCGGGTCAGGGCTGCGTCAATCTGCTGTACCAGGGCAAGATTGGTAGTCAGGCTGGTCTTCATGGATTCCAGATTGGTCTTCGCCGTCAGCAGATCCCGCTTTGTCTCCGCCAGCTTCCGGAACGTGGCATCTTGTTGGGCTTCCAGCTCTTTTTTGCCATCCTCCAGTCCCTGCTTGCCTTCCTCCAGCTCCTTTTTGCCGGCGTTCAACTCCTTCTGGCCGCTCGTCATCTCCTGCTTGCTGTCCTCCAGGGTCTTCTCCGCATCCTCCAGCTGCTTTGCGGCCTCCTCCATCTGCTCCGTGGCCTCTTCAAAAGCCTCGTCCGCCTTAGCAAGGATCTTATTGTTCAGTTCCTCTACCTTTTCCTCATTCAGTTCCACCACAATGGAATTTTCCACCAGACCGATGGATGAAATGCTGGTAATGCCCTCCTGCCGCTCCAGGTAGGGAATCACCGTGTCCTCCACAAAGCGGGAGGTCTCCTGAATATCCATGCCCTCATAAGCTACTGCCAGGTAGACGGAGGCCATCATATCCATGCTGATCTCCATGATGGTAGGCGTCCCGCACTCATCCGGCAGAGCCGCTTCCACCGCGTCCAGGGAACTTGACACCTTTACCATGGCAGAGTCCATATTCGTTCCGTCCACAAACTCCAGCTGCACAATGCCGTAGTTTTCATAGGACATGCTGTATACGTTCTTTACGCCGGAAACGGAGCCCAATGCTCTCTCCATGGGCTCGCATACGGCGGTCTCCACCTTTTCCGGGCTTGCTCCCGGATATGTAGTTATCACTATCATATAGGGCAGATTCATCTCCGGCAACAAATCCGTAGTCATGCTGCTTAAGCTGACCACACCTAATATGATTATGACAATTACCATGACAAGCACGGTAAACGGTTTCTTCACACTGAATTTTGACATTCTTAAACTCCTGTCCCGGCATGGCCGTTTTCCCTGTCCATTATATGCCGCGCCTTCATTTAAGGTCAATATCCGAAATGTGTAGATTTTCTAAAAAAAGTATTAAAAAAGAACCGCCTACAACATTTTTCTTATTTTTGCCTTCAGCCGCTGCAGCGCGTTGTCCGTAGCCTTCTCATCCCTTCCCAGCACCTTTGCCACCTGTCCGTAGCTCATGCCGGTAAGATACAGATCCAGAACCTGATGCTCAAAGTCGCTCAATTCCTCCTCGATGGCCCTTTGCAGATAGTCCACACGCTCCTTGTCCAGAAACAGCTCCTCCGGCGAAAGCTCCGCCTTGTCTGCCAGCAGCCCCTTCAGCTTCATTTCCTCCCGCTCGTCGCCGCAGGCGGCGGACTTACTGCTGTCCAGAGAGACATAGGTATTCAGGGGCAGATGCTTCTGCCGCTTGGATGCCTGCACCGCCGTGTACATCTGTCTGCTGACACACAGCTCCGCAAAGGTATAGAAGCTGGCGTCCCGCCCCATATCATAATCCCGAACCGCCTTAAACAGTCCAATCATGCCCTCCTGAATCAAATCCTCATTGTCGGCCCCCAGGATGAACATCGACTTTGCCTTGCTCCGCACCAAATTCTTGTATTTGTCAAAAATATAGTCCATAACAGGCTCCTCGCCTCTGCGAAGCCTGTCAATCAGTTCGTCGTCCGTATACTGTTCATAATCGGAATCCTTTCGCGCCATTTTGCCTCTCATCCTTCTTAAAGCTATCCCTGTAGAAACTATCCCTGCAGCCTCTGGCGTACAATCTCATAGGCCAATACGCCCGCCGCCACGGAGGCGTTCAGGGAATCGATATTTCCCTTCATGGGAATGGAAGCTGCCATATCGCACTTTTCCTTCACCAGCCTGCCCACTCCTTCGCCCTCGCTGCCGATGACAAGGCCGACAGGTCCCTTTAAATCAAGCTGATACATGACGGTGCCGCCCATATCCGCGCACACAAACCACAGACCCTCTTTTTTCAGCTGCTCAATGGTATTTGCCAGATTCGTCACCCGGGCAACCGGTGTGTAATTCAGAGCGCCTGCGGAAGTGCGGGCCACTGTGGCCGTCAGTCCCACCGCACGGTTTTTGGGAATAATAACCCCATGGGCTCCCGCCAGGTTGGCAGTCCGGATAATGGCGCCCAGATTATGAGGGTCTTCTATATTGTCCAGCAAGAAAACAAAGGGCGCTTCTCCCTTTTCCCGGGCAGCCGCCAGAATATCCTCCACCTCGGCATACCCGTAGGCGGCGGCTGTGGCAATGACGCCCTGGTGCTTTCCTGTTTCCGACATCTGATCCAGCCGCTCCCGCGTCACATATTTCACCGGGCAGTCCTGCTTTTTCGCCTCCCGCTTAATAGTCATAACGGGGCCGTCCTGGCAGCCGTCCAGAATATAGAGCCTGTCTATGGTTCTGCCGGAGCGGAACGCTTCGATAACGGCGTTGCGCCCCTCTATTGTAAATTCTTCGTGCGACATGTGTTCCTTTCCGCCGCTTCCGCGGCTTTTCACCGAATGCTTCCTGCTGCATTTAAGCCGGCCCGCACCAACTCCAATGCCCGCTCCGTATTGTCTGACAGGTACAGGTACCCCAGCACTGCCTCAAAGCCTGTAGCCTTCAGATAATCTTCCATGGAAGCGTTTTTTGCCTTAGTATGGGGCTTGGCATTCCGTCCTCTGCGGTAAACGGCGCTTTCCTCTTCCGTAAGCCTGTCCAGCAGCGCCATGGCAATTTTCGCCTGAAACCCGGCGTTGACATACCCAGCCGCAATGCGGTGCAGATCCCTGACCGGTCTGTTTGCCCGCTCTACCACTACCGTGCGGATAATCAGGTCGTAAAAGGCGTCTCCGATATACGCCAGGACAAGGGGGGAATATGCCTGGGGATTCTGCGTTTTTCCCGGGAAAAACGCTCCGATGCGCTGCAGCAGGCTGCAAGAAGCCGCCTCTCTGCTTTTCGTTTTTTCCTCCTCGGTTCTCTTCTGTTCTATGCCTTCTTCCATTTTACTCCCTCACGGGTATCCTCAATTATGATACCTTTTTCCAGCAGTTCCGCCCGAATGGCGTCCGCCTTTGCAAAGTCCTTTTCTTTCTTAGCGGCCTTCCGCTCCTCGATCTTTTCCAGAACGTAGGCTTCCAGTTCCCCGTCAATGCCGGAATCCGCCTCCCCTGCCGCCCGGACCGCAGTTAAATCCAGCGATAATACCCGGTCAAAGCTCTCCGCCAAGGCATACTTGGTTTCGTCGGAAATATCTGCCTTCAGCATATCATAAAGCACCGTAATCGCCATGGCGGAATTCAAATCATCGCAGAGGGCCGCTTCAAATCTGGATCTGTATTCCTCAAATTTTACCCGGTCAACCTCTCCACCCCGCTCCAGCGCCCCAATTCTCTTTACCAGCTTATCGTATGCCGCTCCCATATTGTCCAGCACCTCATAGGAAAACTCCAACGGCTTGCGGTAATGGGACTGAAGGCAGAACAGCCTGTATACCATTGGATTGTAGCCTTTTGACTCCAGCAGGGATACGGTCAGGAAATCTCCTCTGGACTTGCTCATCTTGCCGGACTTGTCAATCAGGTGATGTACATGGAACCAATAATTACACCATTTATGTCCCAGATAAGCTTCGCTCTGGGCCACCTCATTGGTATGGTGCGGGAAAATATTGTCCACGCCGCCGCAGTGAATGTCCATATATTCTCCCAGATGCTTCATGCTGATACAGGAGCACTCGATATGCCAGCCGGGGTATCCCATTCCCCAGGGGCTCTCCCACTTTAATTCCTGGTCGTCAAATTTAGACTTGGTGAACCACAGCACAAAGTCGCTCTTGTTTTTCTTGTTGGCATCCTCGTCCACATCCTCCCGGACGCCCACCAGCAGTTCCTTCTCGCTCTGATTTGAGAACACATAATACTCCTTCAGCTTTGAGGTATCAAAATAAATATTGCCCCCCGCCTCATAGGCATATCCCTTTTCCAGCAGCGCCTGAATCATATGAATGAACTCCGGGATGCAGTTGGTGGCAGGCTCCACCACATCCGGCGTTTTGATGTTAAGCCTGCCGCAGTCGCTGAAGAAAGCGTCCGTATAGAACTTCGCTATCTCCATCACAGTCTTATGCTCCCGCTTTGCACCCTTCAGCATTTTATCCTCTCCGGTGTCCGCATCACTGGAAAGATGTCCCACGTCGGTAATATTCATAACCCGCTTCACATCATAGCCTATATAGCGCAGGGTCTTTTCCAGCAAATCCTCCATGATATAGCTCCGCAGATTCCCGATGTGGGCATAATGATACACCGTAGGGCCGCAGGTGTACATGGCAACCTTACCGTCTGTATTGGGGATGAACTGTTCTACCTTTTTTGTCAGTGTGTTGTAAAATGTAAGCCTGTTTTCCATATTCCGTTTCTCCTTCTTATTCCGCCCTCCGGCTGCCCCGCAGTATCCGCACTTCCTTTTCCAGCTCCAGCAGCCTGTTGGTAAGCTCTGTGTCGGCGCACTGTAAATTTATAATATCCTCTCTCACAGGGTCGGGCAAATCCGTCTGGTTCATGGTCTCCTGCGGCAGGGCCATATTGCCCCGCTTCACCACCCGCCCCGGCACCCCCACCACCGTAGAATTGGGCGGCACCTCGCTGAGCACCACGCTGCCCGCGCCAATCTTGGAATTGTCTCCGATGGTAAAGGAGCCCAGCACCTTTGCTCCCGCGCTTATCATTACATTATTGCCTATGGTGGGATGGCGCTTGCCGTGCTCTTTTCCCGTTCCCCCCAGAGTCACTCCCTGATACAGAGTCACATTGTCTCCGATAACTGTAGTCTCTCCTATAATCACGCCGTTCCCGTGATCTATGAACAGTCCCTTCCCGATTTTTGCGCCGGGATGAATCTCAATGCCCGTCTTGCGCACCGCCCGCTGAGACACCCACCTGGCCCAGAAAAAGTGGCCCTTCTCATACAGCCTGTGGGCGGCGCGATAGTGCAGCATAACCTTAAAACTTGGGTAGAGAAACACTTCCATAGAGGAATGGATTGCCGGATCCCGCTCCCTGATAATCCGGATTTCTTCCCTGATATTGCCAAGAAAACCCATAATACTCTCCTTGTTTACCAATTACAATATGCATATAAAAACCGCGGCAAACTTCATCCCAGAGACGAATTTATCCGCGGTTCCACTCTACTTAAGGGCAAAGCTGCCCTTCCCTCAACGCATTTAACGCATGCTTACGGATCTGCCTACCTGCGGCTCACACCGCGCTCTGCAAACCTGCTCCCGGATGCACTTCCCTTTTCTCCGATGAGGAACGCTCTCAGCCCGGCGACGCTCCCTCTCTGACACCTTTCCAAAAAAGTACTCTTCCCGTTCACTGCATTTATCCTATCCTGCTGCCTTAAAATTAGGATATGCAAATTTCAGTATTTTGTCAATCCTTTTTTACCTGTTTGAGGCCTGTCTTCTCCTCAAATTCTTCCACGCTTCCCGCTTTGGCTGCTGCCACCAGCCAGTTGCTCAATGTATCCGTGTCCTTCTGCCCTCGGATTCGCCCTTTCAGGCCTTCAGGAATTGAGCCTTTTAAGGAAAGCAGCTGCAGCACATCCTCGGCTTTTCCTTCTGCTTTTCCTTCTGCTTTTCCTTCTGCCTTTCCCTCTGCTTTTCCCTCAAGGATTCCAGCCGCCTTTCCTTCGGCAATCCCCTCAGCCCTGACATAATCATCCCTGGCATATCTGTCCCGTATCTCCCTCACATGCCCCTCGTACAATGCCCGCAGATCCTTCCTCAGACTCATGACCTTTACCTCTTTTACTGCCTCCACTATCCCCGGA
>JAMPFR010000010.1:0-39972 GCA_023664365.1 Acetatifactor muris
CTACGGACAGTTTAAGGAAATCTACCCGGCCTGCAAGCCTTTGTTTGAAAAGCTGAAAGGAGAGAAAAAATGAATATTTTAGCTGTAAAAGACCCTGCTTTTAAAAAGTATGGCCGGATTATCACAAATGTGGATGTTACGGAGCTTGTTTCCGCCATGCAAAGGACCCCCGTTCCTGAGGGAGTGACTTATGAACCCAGCATTCCCGAACTGGAGGCGCTGCCTGTAATGCAGGAGCTGTCTTCCGTGGTATACGGCGAGATGCCTGTTCAGATTGGTTACTGCAACGGTCACAACACGAAGCTGAACGCAGTGGAATACCACAGGGATTCGGAGATTAATGTTGCGGCCACGGATACGATTCTGATTCTCGGGAGTCTGCAGGATGTAGAGGTGGATCATACCTATGACACATCGAAGATGGAGGCATTTCTGATTCCGGCGGGAACGGCAGTGGAGGTTTATGCCACAACTCTGCATTATGCGCCCTGCAGTGTGGAGGGAAAGGGCTTTCAGGTAGCCATTGTGCTGCCCAGAGGCACCAATTATCCTCTGAAGGCATCTCATCCCAAGGCGTCCGGCACAACTACGGACAATGAAGACTGTCTGATTACGGCTGTGAATAAGTGGCTGATCGGGCATGCGGAGGGCGGTCTGGACGCGGGCAGCTTCCTTGGCCTGAAGGGGAAAAATTTGGATATTAATGAATAAGCGGAAGGAATCCGGAAGTTATGGCGGAGTCACGCCTTAATGAGTATAAAAAACAAATATAGTACGAAAACAGGAGGAATCAAAAATGAACAATTTACCCCAGGTAAAAATCGGTATCGTTGCCGTAAGCCGCGACTGCTTTCCCGAAAGCCTGTCCGTGAACAGGAGAAAGGCCCTGGTAAAGGCCTATACGGAAAAGTACGGCCAGGCGGACATCTATGAGTGCCCTGTCTGCATCGTGGAGAGTGAGATCCATATGGTGCAGGCCCTTGAGGACGTCAAGGCCCAGGGCTGCAACGCCCTGTGCGTATACCTTGGAAATTTCGGCCCCGAGATTTCGGAGACCCTGCTGGCAAAGCACTTTGACGGGCCTTCCATCTTTGTGGCGGCAGCGGAGGAGAGCCAGGGGGACCTGATGGACGGCAGAGGCGACGCATACTGCGGCATGCTCAATGCCAGCTATAACCTGAAGCTGCGCAACATTAAGGCCTATATTCCCGAGTACCCTGTGGGCACTGCGGAGGAATGCGCGGACATGATTCATGAATTCGTGCCCATTGCAAGGGCCATTATCGGGCTGTCCGGCTTAAAAATCATCTCCTTCGGCCCCAGGCCCTTGAACTTCCTGGCCTGCAACGCGCCCATCAAGCAGCTGTACAACCTGGGAGTGGAGATTGAGGAGAACTCTGAGCTGGATCTGTTTGAAGCCTTTAACAAGCATATGGGAGATGAGAGAATCCCTGCAAAGGTGAAGGAGATGGAGGAAGAGCTGGGAGCAGGGAACAAGAAGCCCGAAATCCTGGAGAAGCTGGCCCAGTATGAGCTGACCCTCCTTGACTGGGTGGAGGAGCATAAGGGGTACCGTAAGTATGTTGCCATTGCCGGAAAGTGCTGGCCTGCCTTCCAGACCCAGTTCGGCTTTGTGCCCTGCTATGTGAACAGCCGCCTGACGGGCATGGGAATCCCCGTATCCTGCGAGGTTGACATATACGGCTGCCTGTCGGAGTTTATCGGCGCCTGCGTCAGCGCGGATGCGGTAACTCTGCTTGACATCAACAATTCGGTTCCCGCAGATATGTACAAAGAGGCGATAGAGGGCAAGTTCCCTTACACCCACAAGGACACCTTCATGGGCTTCCACTGCGGCAATACCTGCACCAAGAAGCTGGCCTTCTGTGAGATGAAGTACCAGAAGATCATGGCAAGGAGCCTGCCTGTGGAAGTTACCAACGGGACCCTGGAGGGAGACATCCTGCCCGGAGACATCACCTTCTACCGCCTGCAGTCCACGGCGGACAACAAGCTCCGTGCCTATATCGCCCAGGGGGAGGTGCTGAATGTGCCCACCAAATCCTTTGGGGGCATCGGTGTGTTTGCCATTCCGGAGATGGGACGCTTCTACCGCCATGTGCTGATAGAGAAGAATTACCCCCACCACGGCGCGGTGGCCTTCGGACACTTTGGGAAGGCGCTGTACGAGGTGTTCAAGTACATAGGGGTGCCGGTGGAGGATCTGAACTACAACCAGCCCAAGTCCCTGCCTTATCCTACGGAGAATCCCTTCTGCTGAAAGCCGCGTAAGGCATAACTAACTGAAACACCCCGCTAGGCATTTCGCCCGGCGGGGTGTTCAATTATCATATAGGAAGCTTTGCCGCGGACACCTTGTGACAGGAAATTCCGTTGTGCTTATTTTTTCGGTGCGGCTTCAGAAGCGGGCTTTGGAAGAAAGGGACTTGGCTCCCCGCTGTACAGGAGAGTCAGCCTGTGCATGGCCCTGGTGCAGGCCACATACAGCAGGCTTCTTTCATACTCGGAGCGGTAGTTTTTGCAGTCCGCTTCCGGAATGATTACCTCGTCGAATTCCAGCCCTTTGGACATGGATGCGGAGGAAACCATAACGCCGCCGTAGAACTCCGCGCTGTCATAGCTCAGCAGGTGCAGGTTTCCGCTGTCCGGAAGCTGACGTTTCAGCCATAGGTACAGCAGCTTTGCCTGGTCAGGACTCTTACACAATATGCCGAGTCTTACACCGGGCTCTTTCTCTATTGCCTCCTTTGTCAGATGCAGCACCGTGTTCCGTTCCTGTTCTGCATTCCCGCAGGCAAGTACGGCGGGGGTTTCTCCGTGGCGGTGTACCGGCTCTATATAAACGTCCTGACGAATACGGCCGGCGAATTCCATGATTTCAAAGGTGGAGCGGTAGCTTTTACAAATCTCTGTCACCCGGGCATCGGGATATAACTCCTTCATGCAGGCAAGTGAGCCATGCACAAAGGGCATTATACTTTGAGAGAAATCTCCAAGAATAGTCTTTCGACAGGGGTATAATTTGTTGATGACAGCGTACTGGATAGGGGTGTAATCCTGCATCTCGTCGATGATAAGATGCTTTATGTCCGGATTTCCCGTGCCGCCCTCCAGGTACAGCTGCAAATACACCAGAGGGAAAATATCCGCGCTTTCCGGCGGCATCCCCTCCCGCCGGAGGAACAAATCCTCCCGCCCTATCCAGACATAGAAATTCCGGTACAGCTCCAGAAGGTCATTATACCGAAAGCGGCAGGTCAGCCAGTCCAGAATCTCATTTTTGGGCGGGCAGTATTTCCCTTTGGCTTGGCGGCTTCTGATTTCATCCGCTATCATGCCGGCTGTCTCCCACAGCCGCTGTTTCACGGGAAGGGTGGTCTGAAGAGAAAGGCATCTGTCGATAAAATCCCTGTCTACCATGCCATTTTTGTATACATAATCCTGAAGGATAAAATAATGCTTGTTGCAGTAATCCAGATATTCTTCCAGCCGGCGGACAAATTCCGGGGTGGCCTTAAAGGCGCTGCGTTCTGCCCAGCCTCTGTCCTCCGATTCCAGGAACCGGTTTATTTGGACGGCAAAAGGCTCCGGTTTCAGTTCCTTTGGCAGGAAGGGAGCGGCGACGTCCTCCATGGACACGCTGGGTACGGTTTCTTCCCCCAGCTCCGGCAATACGTTTGAGATATAATCTACAAAAATGCCGTTGGGCGAGATAATCAGGAAGTTTTTCGCAGTCATTTCATTTTTAAAGCGGTATAAATAGTAGGCGGCCCGGTGCAGAGCCACGGAGGTCTTTCCGGAGCCTGCCACACCCTGTATGATCATAGTGTGCGCCGATTCGTCCCGAATCAATCGGTTCTGTTCCTTCTGGATGGTGGTGACAATGTCCTTCATCCTGTGATCCGAGTTATGGGACAGCTCCTGCTGCAGCAGATCGTCGGTGATGGTGAGACCGGATTCCAGGGCATATTCCAGAATGCCCTTTTTGATTTTATACTGGCGTTTACAGAGGATATTTCCCGATATTCTGCCGGAAGGCGCGTCATACCAGGCGTCGCCCTGTTCAAATTCATAATACATGCTGGCTACAGGAGTCCGCCAGTCAAACACCCGGTAAGGGCTTGCGGCATCCCAGAAGGAATATTTTCCGATATAGATTTTCATGGCTTCCGGGTCTTCCGGAGATTGAAAATCAATTCTGGAAAAATAGGGGGAGTCCATCATGGTTAAAATTCGGCGGAACTGCTCTTTCGTGCTTTCGCCGGAATCCACCAGTCTTTTCAGGGCAAACTCGTGAAAGATGGCCTCGTATTCGTCAAATTCCCACTGGTGTTCCCAGAAATACTGCAGGGACTCATGAGAATTAACGGCGTAGTAGTCCATATGCTTTAAGAGCTTATCCGCTGTTTTGTGCAGTTCCTGTTCCAGGCCCTCCAGATATTCCTTTTCTTCAGACAGATTGATTGGCATGCAGTTTCCCTCCCGGCTGCTCGCTAAAAGTAACTAAGCCTCAGTATAGTATGCTCCGGAGCGCATTACCAGACTTGATTTTTTTCGGTTTTTGTGGTAATGTATATACAGGTTAAAAAACAGAAAGAGCAGAAAGGGCAGAAAGAGCAGAAAGAGCAGAAAGAGCAGTCCGGACTCAGGAGGGCGGCTCTTTTTTAGTAAAAATGTACATTGCATAATGGAGGGAATGTGACTATACTCTTTAGTCGGTGTCGGCGCAGAAGCAGGCTGCGCGGATAAAAACCGGAAGGGACGATAAGACAATGACTAAGGATATGACAAAGGGTTCTCCCATGAAACTGATTTTAAGCTTTTCAATACCGCTTTTCTTCGGATTTCTGTTCCAGCAGTTTTATAATCTGGTGGATACGGTGATCGTGGGCCGGTTTCTCGGCAAAGAGAATCTGGCGGCGGTGGGGGCCACCGGTTCCGTGAATTTCCTGATTATCGGTTTCTGCATGGGGGTGTGCAGCGGCTTTGCAATCCCTGTATCCCACAAGTTCGGCGCAGGCGATTATGCGGGCATGCGGAGAGTGGTGGCTAACTGTGTCTGGCTTTCCGCCGGGTTTGCCGTGTTCATGACGGTGCTGACTACCATTGCCTGTCGTTATATTCTGCTCGTCATGCAGACGCCGGAAAATATTATAGATGCTTCCTATTCTTACATATGGGTGATTTTTCTGGGGATTCCCGTGACATTTCTGTACAATATGACGTCCGGTATTATCCGATCCATGGGAGACAGTAAAACCCCGGTTATTTTCCTGCTGTTGTCTTCCGTTATCAACATAGGTCTGGATTTGTTTTTCATTATAAATCTGCAGTGGGGAGTTAAGGGAGCGGCCTGGGCCACGGTGATTTCCCAGGGGGTTTCGGGTCTGTGCTGTCTGTTGTTTATCAGAAAGAAGTTCGATATTCTGAAGATACGGAAAGAGGAGTGGGCGCCCAACGGACATTTGATGGGAACGCTCTGCAGCATGGGAGTGCCTATGGGGCTGCAGTATTCTATCACGGCCATCGGCAGCGTGATTTTGCAGAGCGCCACCAATACCCTTGGTTCCGACGCAGTTGCGGCAGTAACGGCGGCAGGGCGTATCAACAGCTTTCTCTCCTGTCCCTTTGACGCTTTTGGCTCCACCATGGCTACTTACGGCGGGCAGAACGTGGGAGCCGGACGGCTGGAACGCATTGGTGTGGGGTTAAAGTCCTGTGTGCTGCTGGGAGCGGGATATTCGGTCATTGCCCTGGCAGTGGCGGTGTTTCTGGGACGGCCCCTGGCAACCCTCTTTCTGGAGGCTTCCGAGACGGCGATTATCGGGGACGTGAGGTTTTTCCTGATTTGCAGCACGGCCTTTTATTTTCCTCTTGCCCTGGTGAACATTGTCCGGTTCCTGATACAGGGTATGGGTTTTCCTGCCTTTGCGATTCTGGCCGGAGTCTTCGAGATGGCGGCCAGGACAATCGCCGGTTTTGCGTTGGTGCCCCTGTTCGGGTTTACCGGGGTCTGCTTCGGCAGTCCTGCCGCCTGGATTTTTGCGGATATTTTCCTTATTCCGGCGTATTTTCATGTAAAGAAGGTTCTGAACCGGAGGCTGACGGGAAAGGCCTGATCTTTACTACTTTTCTGTCATAGGTCACCAGTCCGTTTACCTCCTCCTCAACGTCGGAAAGCTGGGTATATACGGCTCCGCTGAGGCCCTTTGCGGCCAGCGGCATGAGCTGCTGCTCAAGAAGCTGTCTGTAGGCGGCGTTCAGCTCTTCCAGGGTGGCATACCGACGGTAGCCGAAGACCTGCTCTACGGAGGAATGTCCTTCAATGTGGCAGGCATAGCCGCCGTATTCGCTGATGACGAAAGCCCGCTTTTTGTCATGCTTTACCTTTAATTTTCTGAAATAATTGTGAATGCTTTTAAAGTCTCCGCTTCTCTGGTCGAACCAGCCGCTGGCATGATCCACCGGACGGGCGGGGTCTTTTTCCTTTACCAGCCGGGCAATGCGTGCAGCGTCAAACTGGCCCCAGCCCTCGTTAAAGGGTACCCAGACGGCTATGGAGGGAGCGCTGTAAAGGTGTTCTACGGTCTCCAGGCACTCCTGCTCCCAATCCCGGCGGCCGGCCGCCTCATGCCGGGAAAACAGCTTATAGTGGGAATCCCTGGTGTGGCGGGACATGTTTGGAAATACGGTGGGCATATAGCAGACAAAGGGCATATGGTAGGTGGTGCCTCCGCTGACCATGTCCTGCCATACAATCATACCCAGCCTGTCACAGTGGTAATACCAGCGCAGGGCCTCGATTTTGATATGCTTTCGCAGCATGTTGAAGCCCGTATCCCGGGCCAGCTGAATGTCATAAATCAAGGCTTGATCGCAGGGGGCGGTCATCAGGCCGTCGGACCAGTAGCCCTGATCCAGCAGACCGTGGAGGAAGAGGGGCTTATGGTTCAAACAGAAACGGCGCACACCCCTTTCGTCAGGCTCTACGGAAAAGCTTCTCAGGGCAAAGTAGCTTTGGATGACGTCGTCATCCGCCACGATGGTAAAGCTGTACAGATAGGGTTCCTCCGGCGTCCAGAGGAAAACCTCATCCTCCGGCAGAATCAGCCGCAGCACATTGGGAGCGGAAGACTCCCGCTGGACGGACACGCCGATAAGGGCGCCGGTGCGTTCCCCTAAAGGTAAGCAGGACGCGGCGTCATTGGAGGATACAAATTCGGCGGTAGCCTTGTGCACGGTGCAGGAGACGAAGGAAAATTCTTTTTTGGAAAAGAATTTGACGGATACGGCGCCGTGGTCCGGGTCGGGGGTGATTTCCAGCCGCTCAATACGGTTATCCGGCGCCCATTCATACCAGACGCTCTGCCAGATACCGCTTTGGGCGGTGTAAAACATGCCGCCCCTATTCAGCGTCTGCTTGCCCCTTGTATACCAGGAGGTATCGCTGATATCTCTGACCCTTACCCGGAGAACCAGGGGAGAGTCCGAGACATAGTCGGTGATGTCTGCATGGAAGGGAAGGTATCCGCCGGTATGGGAGGCTGCTTCCCGGCCGTTGCAATAGACGGAAGCCTGCTGATCCACAGCCTGAAAATGCAGAATACAGCGAAGACCTTTTTCTTTGCGGGCATAATCCTCCTCTGAAAAGACCACTTCCCTTTCATACCAGAGATATTCATCAGGCTGCAGCTGGCGGTTTACACCGGAAAGCAGGGATTCAGGAGAGAAGGGCACCAGAATATCCTGTTTTTCGGGCGTTTCGCCGGTTTCCTCCAAGGGGGTGAAGCAGCAGCTCCATTTGCCGTTGAGAATTGTGTAATTGTCCCGCTCCAGCTGGGGTCTGGGATATTCCTGCCATACGGCCGGTGCGGCAGAGTCCCTGATTTCTTCACCCCATGGGGTGTACAGCGGAATCAGAACTGTTTCAGGCTGTTCTCTGCTTATGTTGGAAACGGCGTCTTTTATTCTCATGGGAGTTCACCTCATTTCATGTCATACATCTTACATTCAGTATAGCACAAATATGTGTAAAATACTGCTTTTTTATTTGACATTTTCAGCATAAAGGAATACACTGAATGTGCAAAGCAAAAAGTTTAATGCTTCACTCAAAAGTGAAATAAAAAGAGAAGAGAAGGGGTAAGGCAAATGGCAAAGTTATATGTGAATCCCAATGTAAAAAAAGGACATATCAATCCGGAGCTGCAGGGACATTTTTCGGAGCATCTGGGAAGATGTATTTATGAGGGGCTTTTTGTGGGGGAAAATTCAGATATTCCCAATGTAAACGGTATGCGCACCGATGTGGTGGAGGCGCTGAAGGAGATTCGGGTTCCCGTTCTGCGCTGGCCGGGAGGATGCTTTGCCGACGAGTATCACTGGATGGACGGCATCGGGCCGAAGGAGAAGCGTAAGAAAATGATCAACACCCACTGGGGCGGCGTGGTGGAGGACAACAGCTTCGGCACCCATGAGTTTATGGAGCTGTGCAGACAGCTGGGCTGTAAGACTTACATAAACGGCAATGTGGGAAGCGGCACGGTGCAGGAGATGAGCGAGTGGGTGGAATACATGACCTTCAAAGGAGTTTCTCCCATGGCGGACATGCGAAAGGCAAACGGCCATGAGGAACCCTGGACGGTGGATTATTTCGGCGTGGGCAATGAGAACTGGGGCTGCGGCGGAAATATGAGGCCGGAGTATTACGGGGATTTGTACCGCAGATACCAGACCTATGTGCGCAATTATGATTCCAAAAAACATATCAATAAGATTGCCTGCGGCCCCAATGACGATGATTACCATTGGACCGAAAAGGTGCTGGAGACTGCCTTTGACCACGGCAGCGGCTTTATGGATGGCCTGTCTCTTCACTATTATACACTGCCTACCGGGAACTGGAGTAAAAAGGGGAGCGCCCTGGACTTTGATGAAAAGCAGTGGTACCGTACCCTGAAGGCAACCCTGAAAATGAAGAAGCTGATTCAGGTACACGGCGCCATTATGGACAGATATGACCCTGAGAAGAAAATCGGCCTGACTATTGACGAGTGGGGAACCTGGTACGATGTGGAGCCCGGCACAAATCCCGGCTTTTTGTATCAGCAGAACACTATGCGGGATGCTCTGGTTGCAGGTATCAATCTGAACCTGTTCAATAAGAACTGTGACCGTGTGAAAATGGCAAATATTGCCCAGATGGTGAACGTGCTTCAGGCAGTGCTTCTCACAGAGGGCGAAAAAATGGTGAAGACGCCCACCTGGCATACCTTTAATCTGTATAAGTATCATCAGGACGGCGAACTGGTGGAGTCCTCTGTGGAAACCAGAGAAGTGGGCCTGGAGGAGAAATATATGATTCCCAATCTGTCGGAGTCCGTATCTTATGGCAAAGACGGCAGACTTCATGTGACGCTGACCAATGCTTCCCTGACCGACAGTGCGGAGATTGAAGCAGTGTTTGCGGAGACTCCCGTAAAGTCTGTAAAGGCGTCCGTTCTCACCGGGGACATGAGAGCGCATAACACCTTTGATGCGCCGAATCAGGTACATACCGAAGACCTGACCGCAGTTTCCGTAAACGGCAGCAAGGTGACATTTACCGCGCCTGCCTGCAGCGTGCTGCATCTGGAAGTGGAAATTTAAGGAAGTGCTTAATATGTATCAGTATAAAGAAACCATGGACAGGCTGATAGGGCAGGAGGTGGAGAGCGGCCGCGTGAAGGGGGCGGCAGCCCTTGTGCTGCACAGGGGCAGGGAGATTTATAGCAGCGCCTTCGGCTTTGCCGACGCAGAGCGGGGATACCCCATGATGCGGGATACCATTATCCGCCTCTATTCCATGTCCAAGCCAGTCACGGCAGTGGCCGCCATGATTCTGGCGGAGCGGGGGGAAATAGACCTGTGGGATCCCGTATCAAAATATCTTCCCTGTTTTCAGGGGCAGAAGGTATGGGAGGACGGCAGGGGAGAAATTCCGGCAAAGCGGGAGGTTACCATATATGATTTGCTGAATATGACCTCCGGCATCACCTACCCCGACGAGGCCACGGAGCCGGGCAGACGCATGGGGGCCGTGGTGGAAAAGCTGGTGGCGGCAAGGGAAAGGGGAGAGCGGGTTGACACCCGGGCCTGCATGGAGAAAATTGCCTCCGTCCCCTTGGTGTTCCAGCCGGGAGAAAGGTGGATGTACGGTTTTTCTGCCGATGTGCTGGGAGGCGTGGTGGAGGCTGCATCCGGCCGAACCTTCGGAGAATTTCTGGGGCGGGAGATTTTTGAGCCTCTGGATATGCGTGACACCGGCTTTTTCGTGCCGAAGGAAAAAAGAGAGCGTTTTGCCCAGGCCTACGAGCAGACGGAGGCAGGGCTGATTCCCCATAAGGGTGCCCATCTGGGAGAATATTACGGGGAGGATGTGGCTTTTGAGTCCGGCGGAGCCGGGCTGGTATCCACTCTGGATGATTATGCTCATTTTGCCTCTATGCTGGTGCAGGGCGGCACATACAACGGGAAGCATATTCTGGGAAGAAAGACGGTGGATTTCATGACCGGGAATCATTTGACAAAACAGCAGGCGGCCTGTCTGGACTGGGACAGTCTGCGGGGCTATGGCTACGGCTGCCTCATGCGTGTGCTGACGGACGCCGGGGCTGCGGGGAGCAACGGGTCCCCCGGAGAGTTCGGATGGGACGGCTGGACAGGAAATTATGTGACCATGGACAGAAAAGAGGATTTGGTTTTGCTGTATTTTATCCAGCTCTGCGGCGCGGGCACCACGCCTTTGGTGCGGAAGCTGCGCATGGTGACTTACGGGGCGCTGGAATAAGTTGGAATAAAGGGTAAGACCAGATGGCAAACACCGGAATTCACGCTTCGCAAAGATTCCGGTGTCATGAAAAAGGGGAATGGCGCAAGCCATTCCCCTTTGTACAGTGTGCCTTGCGGCGCACGTTTGTCACAAAACTACATCGGATGATGCACAGAGCCGGATATTTCAGTTAATCTTCCGAATCGGAATCCGCCGCCACTGCCGCAGATACGGAAGAAACCACCGCTACGATCACCGCAAATATAATTACAAGAAGTCCGCCTGCCAATACTATAAACATATCTCTGCCTCTTTTCTGAAGTACTTGATATTCCAAGTATAGCATCTTTGTCCGGAAATCACAAGTCAGAAAATGCAAAAAAATATTATATCGGGTATTGACATTTTGTTTTCGATGATGTATATTTTAAAATACCCGCCGGGATTCGGCCGGGTGTCTGTTTTTTCATGACAATGGAATTTTTGCGAGGCGTGAATTCTATTGTTTCATGTCCGGGCTGTTTCAGCCGCAAACGCAACACAGTATGCAGATAAAGACTACAGTGCACGGTATTTTTTGCTGCAAAAGATGGGAGGGATGAACAATTAAAACTGAATATGGCGCGTCGGAGATCTCTTTGCAGAAGCTGGTGGAAGAGTATACTACCAGAAAGCAGCAGTCTCTGATGCAAATGAAGAAGGGTCTGGTATCGAAGGAGACGTTTCTGAAAGAGGCGTCCTCTTGTATTGCGGAATATTATCACAGGTCGGAGGCTGAGGACGCCGCCCTTCTGGCAGAATTCGAGCAATACATCTTCGGCTATTCCAGACTGTCAGGACTGATAGACGACAAAGCAGTGTCTGACATCCGGGTGGTGAGTCACGACAACATCCGGATCAAAAAGAAGGGGCAGCGGATGACGGCGGACGCCGCGTTTGCATCGCCCAAAGAATACAGGCAGTTTATCGATTACATTGCCACAAGAAATCAGGTCAATATTTCCAATCTGAACGCAATTCAGCGGTTCACCGACAATGAGAGCCACCCGGATTTTATTCTCAGGTTTACGGTCTCCATGCCGCTGGTGAACACCTATGACGAACCTTATCTCTGTATCAGAAAAATTCCGAAGGTCTTTCCCCAGATAAAGGACTTAATAGAACAGGGTATGCTTGACCGGGAGACGGCGGAGCTTTTAATCTGCCGGTTTCGGGAAGGCTCTACGCTTATCTGCGGCGGCAATTCCTCCGGCAAGACCACGCTTTTGAATGCCTTGAAGGAGACGCTGCCCGACAACTGCGCGGTTCTGGTGGCTCAGCAGGCGGATGAGCTGACTACCATGTTTCATCCTGACATGATGTTCCTTCATTCTCTGCCTGGAACAGGGGAGCAGCAGGTCAGCTATGATCTGGAGCATATCAGCATAGCGGGGCTGACCATGGACGTGGATTTCTTTATCATAGGGGAGGTCAAGGGCGCCGAGGCAATGTATCTTCTGAACGCGGCATATACGGGGCAGATCTGTGCGGCGACCATTCATGCGCCGTCTGCGGATAAGGCCACCGCCAAGCTGGTGGACTACTGTCTGGGAAAGAGCAGATATGCCAGAGACGAACTGATGCGAATGCTGGATTGCTTTAAAACGGTTGTATTTATGGAGCATTACAGAGTAAAGGAAATATATGAGTGCAGAGGCTGGGACGAGGAGAGCAGAAGTCTGTCCTATGAAAAAATATTGGGAGGGAAAGAGGTTTGAAGGTATTAATACTGGTATTGCTGGTTACGGGTTTCTTTCTGCTGTTCAGGGAAATGAAAGTACTGAAGCATGTGGCGGATGCGCTGAAGAAAACCCGCAGTGAAATGAACGCCGCCGCCAGGCAGCGGAGCCTGGCGGACAGGCAGAGGCTGCTGAGTATGCAGGAGAAGCATTCCCGCTGGTATTCCCTGGAGCAGCAGCTGCAGTATTGCGGTATAAAGAGCCGGTTTCCCGGAATGACGGCGGAATGGTGGCTGTTGGGACATCTCACGGGGGCGGCGCTGCTGTTTACGACGGTATCCGCTGTGGGAGGCCCGGGAAAGGCGGCGCTGCTGGTCCTGGGCTGTGCAGGGGCGGAAGGGTTGTTTCTGCGGCGGCTGAGAAGGAAAAATTTTCGGCGCACGGAGGAAAATCTTACAAAGCTGCTGGATTTTCTGGGTAATTACAGTATCACTTCGGGGGAGATCACCGGAATCTTCGGACAGATCAGCAGATATATGGAGGAGCCGGTAAAGAGCGCTCTGGATGCCTGCTGCTATGAGGCGGCTACCACGGGGGATGTGGGAATGGCGCTGTCAGCCATGGCGGAGCGTATAGAACACCCGAAGTTCAGGGAACTGGCCCGGAATATGGAGGTCAGCGTCCGGTACTGTGCGGATTTTTCCGTTTTGGTAAACAGCAGCAGAAGAAGCCTGCGGGAATACCTGCGAGTGGCCCGGGAGCGGAGAGGCATGCTGCGGGAAGGAGCCGTCAATCTTGCGCTGCTGGCAGGGATGTCGGTGGTGGTACTGCTCATTGTGGGAAGCTTCACCGGAAGCGGCCGGGGCTTTTAAGGCGGAGGAAGATATGGAAGAAATGCAAATAAAAATTGTGATAAATGCAGTCTCGGCACTGACGGCAGCAGAGGTGTTTGTTGCGCTGAGGATGCTTGGGAAAAGCGGGGAACGGCGGAAAAAGCTGTTAAAGGCATATTATGAGATTTCGGGACTTCTGCGGGAAAAGGGCAGATCCGGCAGCCTCTATCAGAAAGGAATGAGCTGGCTGTTGAAAAACGGCGCCCCCTGCCATTACGGAAGGTGGGTGGAACCGGTTCGCTTTCTGGCCTGCTGCGTGGTATTGGGACTGGCAGGGGTTCTGGCGTGTGCACCGCTGGGAGCGGGATATGGGGCGGCGGCATTTTTCCTGCTGGGGTTTCTGCCGGTGTGGCTGCTGCAATATCTGAACAAAAAGGATAACGAAAAGCTGCTGCCGGAGCTGAAGCTGGTGTACCATGCTCTGGAAATTCAAATCAGAGCGGGCGTTTATGTAACCGACGCGATGGCGGAGTGTTACGGTAACGTACAGGAAAAGCGCCTCAGGCAGGCGCTGCTGGAGCTGGCGGGAGATATTGTGATGAAGGCGGACGTACATGATTCCCTGGAACGGTTTCAGGGAAAGTTCAGCAACGCCCACATCGATTCCCTTTGTATCATTATCCTGCAGGCCCTGGAATCGGGACAGGCGGTGGAACTGCTGCAGGATATCGGAGAACAGGTGAAGGATATGGAGGCGGCGGTACTGGAACGCAAAAAGGCGGCATTAGACAGGAAACTTACCTTCTGCCAGCTGGGAGTGCTGACGGTGGTGCTGGGGATTGCGCTGTATCTGTGCGTAAGCTACATGTTCGGCGCAGCGTCCCTGTTTTAACGTTAAGAGGAAAAGGAGGAAAACAATGATAGAAGCATGGAAATACAGGATGATGAAGGTGTGTCGTTATGTGAAAAGGCAGGCAATGAAAAAGGAGCCGGGGATAGACGGCATACTGGTGACAGTGGGACTGTGTATCATAGCACTTCTGCTGTGCGTGGTGATGAAGGACAGTCTGACTACATTTATCAAGACGCTGGTGGACGCCATGACAGAAAAGGCACAGCAGATACTGACGGGAGTGAGCGCATGAAAAAGGAGAAAGGAAGCATAGGCGATTTGCTGGCGGCATGTATCTGCATGGTTCTGATGACCCTGCTGCTTGTGTCCTATATGGACAGTGTGCGCCTGGTGGATGAAAAGACGGAAATCAACCAGATAGCAAGAAAGTATATTCTGCGGATGGAGACAGTGGGTATGCTGACGGAGAGCGACAGGCGGCTTATCGAAAGAGAACTGGAAGCGGCGGGAGCATCGGAGGTAAGCCTGGAGGGCACCACCTTTGAGCGGGTGGGCTACGGGGAAGAAATAGTGCTCAAAATCAGAGGAAAGCTGAGGGGAATCTATGGATTTGAAGAAAAAAGGATGTCTACTGCAAAGTACTGAGCGCGGTCAGATTGGCTGGGCGCTGGGGCTGTGGTTCATGCTGTTTCTGGGAATTCTGCTCTGCGCTCTTTTGCAGCTGGAGATATTCCGGGCGTCTTCTCAGTATATGGAGGACGCCCTGGCCGCATCCAATCTGGCTGCAGCGGTAATAGATGTGGAGGAGTACGGCATCTCTCACAAGCTGCAGATTCATGATACCGGGGAGGCTTATGACCGGTATCGAAAGGCCGTCAGGGCGAATTTAAGTTTAAATGATTTATGGGAATGTGAAAATAAGGGACTGATTTCAGGGCCGGTCCGCATTGAGAACTTTACGGTGTACAATGTCAGCGGCAGTCAGGTGGAGGTATGCAGCTTTGGCGAAAACGGAACGGAAGTCCGCAGGTACGGAACCCTGGGCAGTGAGACGGCGCCTAATGGAATGAAGGTGGAAAACACGGGAATATACAGTGAAATATCCTACCGGATCAAGGGAGTGCTGGGAATTGAAGTGACCGCCAGAAAAGGGAAGCTGGTGGATGTGGTAAAGAGTGAAAGGAATTTCTGAAAAATAAAAAAGGATGGGAAAATATATGAAGAAAAGAGAAAACATGAAAAAAGAAAAGCTGAGCCGGGAAGCTGTGACTGAAAGGTGGAAGGCGGGTGGTATGGCTGCCGCATTAATTGCGGCAGCGGCAGTTTTTGCCGTGATGCTTCAGCTGGAGAAGAGTATGCTGACAAAGTATGAAAAGGGGACGGTGTATGCCGCTGCGGCGGAAATACCAAAGGGCCAGATGATTACGGCGGACAATCTGAGCCTCTATTTTCAGGAGAAAGCACTGGACAAGTCCTGTATTCCGGAAAGCGCGCTGCGCAGTCCGGAGCAGGTGACGGGTCTGGCGGCGGTCTTTGACATTGAGCAGGGGGTACTGCTGTCAGAGGGCATGTTTGAGTCATTGGATGATGTGCTGGAGGAGATCAGCGATCCGGTGGTGGCCGGGTTTAAGGCGGAAGATCTCTATCAGGTGGTCGGCGGTGTGCTGCGGGCCGGGGACAGAATCCATATTTACAGTGTGTCGGAGGAGGGGGAAGTATCGCTTGTCTGGAGCAATGTCTATGTGCAGGAGGTGTTTGACCAGTCGGGCGCCGGAATTGTAAGCGGCGATAAGGTGACGGCGGCTCAGCGGATCAATATTTATCTGGACAAAAAGGATGTGGAGACATTTTACTCTGAACTGGCAGGCGGAGCACTCCGGGTTGTCAAGGTCTTTTAATAAATGTGATAAAGGGGGAAATGAATGAAGAGAGGAATTCTGGCAGCGCTTCTGACGGTGCTTTCGACCGTTCTGCTTTTGGGGGCAGAACCTGTGTCGGCGGCTCCCGTAAAGACAATCTATAGCAGTCCCTATGTGTCCTTTTCTCCGGATGGGCTGGCATGGACGACCAACTCCGGGGACAGGAGCATTCAATGGTATCAGAAGGGCATGACGGTGAATACGGGAATTTCGTCTGCTCTGCGGAAGCCGGAGGAGGGAGAACATTATTATTACAGGCAGGCGGAAGAGTCGGTGCCGGTAGGGCGCTGGGTAGTGGAGCATACGGCGGGGCAGTGTATCCATGCCGAGTATCCGTCGGATTACCATGGCATCAGCTATGGACGGCGGCATTGCGAAACCGGACATTATTCCGGCTGGCGCGCCTACTGTGCGGACTGCGGGGAAGTAATCTCCGATCTTTTTGTTTATATGAGCAGGGAAGCAGCGGAAACCATAGATTATATTCCGATGGGGATGGATTATTATTATCTTTGTCCCTTCTGCAGCAATCTGGAGCAGGGAAGAGAATTCAGGCACATGTGTAAAGCAGTTTCGGCCAATATGTACAGAGTAATCTATGATGCAAATTTTCCGGCGGACGCAGAAAATCCTACAGGGTACATGGCGCACAGCCTTCATATGTACGGAGACGCGGAGGAGTATGAAGGAATCAAGCTGACGCCGGTGAGAGAGCTGTCCTTAAATACATACGGCTGTACGGGATACCGGTTTGTCGGATGGAATACAATGCCGGACGGCAGCGGCGAGACTTATGAGGACGGAGCCGTAATAAAAAACCTGACCTCTGAGAACTGGAACGGCAGATCCGGCCGTAACGAGAAAGGTACCGTTATTCTCTATGCCTGCTGGGAACCGGTGGAAAGTACGCTTCTGATAGACTCTGCCGGAGGCGCTTATGCGGGAAGGAGCGGTATTACCCGGGTCACAAAACGGTATGGTGAAACGTATACACCGGATGCCTCCCTGCTGGAGCCGCCGGAGGGATATACAATAGAGTTTCAGGTAAACGGGGGAGAGGCAGTCAGTCCGGTCAAAGCAAATCTGTACTTTTTGGAATGGGCCATGACGCAGCCCTTTTCCGGCCTTTTTAAAAACGGAATTTACAGATATACAGCGTCGGAGGGAAACAGGGATACTCTGCAGGCGGTTTACGGGACGGAAAGTATAGTGCTGCCCCGGCCGGAGCGGGAAGGATATTCTTTCGGAGGCTGGTATTATGATGCGGCGTTCCGGCTTCCCGCAGGCAGCGCAGGGGACTCTGTTACGCCCGGACGGAATATGACGCTTTATGCGCAGTGGGTGGATCTGACACTGAAAGCGGCGGATAATTACCGGGCCTACGGAGGCAGCGGAGCCGTGGATCTTTCCTGGCAGATGCAGGACGGACAGGGAAAAACTTATCTGCTGTATCAGAGCACTGACGGAAAGGATTGGGTGCAGGTCAGTGCCGCCGATGACGTCTGCAATGTGCCGGACATTCATATGGCGTCAGAAAAGACAGGTAAGACAGAAAAATACACTGTACCTTATACCGGAATCTATACTATCAGCCTGTCCGGTGCCCAGGGCGGCAGCTATAAAGACAGTGAAGGAGGCAGGGGAGGCAGCGCCGAAGTCAGGATATGGCTGGAGAAGGGCGAGGTACTCACCTTTGAGGTGGGCGGCGCCGACGGATATAACGGAGGCGGTAAAGGCAGCGTATATGGCTGTGGAGGAGGCTGTACGGTGGTTTCCTCCGACAAAAAAGGAGTCATTGCGGTGGCAGGAGGCGGAGGCGGCGCCTCAGAAAGCGGCGATGGCGGCGTCGGAGGCAGTTCTGCATTTCTGGGGGAGGCCGGGTATGCGGGAGAAGACGGTATGGCGGGAGGCGGAGGCGGCTTCCGGGGCGGTGCAGCCGGAGAGTATGTGGCTCATGCGCACACGCCTGCCTGTTACAGGGAAATCAGCGGCACAATCAGCGCGGGCTCCGATTTTTACAACGCATATGACACAGAGTGCAGCGGCGTGTATGGAAAGAGTATGACGGTTTCAGGGCTGAGCGTCCGCGCCTACGCGCATTCCAGTACAAAGCAGCCTTCCATAAACCTGACGGTGGGCAATAAAAATACCTGTTTGGAAACACCCTATGCAGGCACCCTGACCTTTTCGGATACAACCATAAATTCCCTGTATGATGTGTGGGGGGTGGGAGCAAACAGTACACTGACTAAAATAACGGTCTTTTTTCTGCATGAGGATGGGAGAATTACAAGCGAGACGGTGATGCCGGAGCAGTTAGGCAATACGCTTTCCGTAACCACGGACGTCTGGTACAGCCAGGGCCCCTATCGTGCGGAAAGACCCGTATATACCCGGAATGTCTCCCAAAAGCGGTTTTCGGGAAGTATAGAAACCAGGCCCGGCGCGTCATGCGAATATCCGGCAGGCGCATTTCACGGCACGACGGAGTGGTATCGGCTGGACGGCACCTTTGTGTTTGAAGTGGAGGAGGATGTGACGGGAGTGTATATCGAGGCGGCCAGGTCAATTCCCATGGGGAACGTGAACTGCTGGATGAGCATCGGAGTACAGAATGTGCAGTACAGGTACGACGGCAGAGAATTGCAGTGCGGATATGAGGAAGGGCAGATTGAGTCTGCGCTGCCCGCATACGGAGGCAGCAGCTATGTAAATACGGAGGTTGTGCTGGATTACACCCTGACGCCCGGAGACAGAGAAGGAGACGGCTGTGCAGGTCTTGAAGCCGTACAGCTGGGATTCTGGGAGGAGCAGGCACTGGAAAATGTAAAAGCACCGGATCTGGCGGCTCCCTGCGCAGTTTCCGTGGAGACGGCAGAAATGCTGCCTGCAGGAAAAGACAGGGTATCCGTTTCCTGGAAAAAGCCGAAGGATAACGGCACGATTTATTACCACAGAGCGGAAGCGTACCTGAAGGGGGCGACGTCGCTGCTGTGTACCTCCAATATTACACAGAACATCTTAACCTCAGGTGTGGCGGGATATTATTATGTTGTAAACGGCGAAAAAAGCTTTGTGGCGGACAGTACCGGAAGCTATACCGGGACAGAAAATGTGGAGGTTTCTACGGCGGAGGGAATGCGGTATCTGCATCTGGCGGCGGTGGATGGCGCAGGCAATATCAGCGAAACGGTGCATATCCCAATCAGTGCGGAAAGCGTGCCCTGGAAGATTGCCACAAGGCAGCTGCAGATAAGGGAAGGAGAAAATGTGTATGCAGCGGGAGAGAAGACTTATTATGTGAGGTGTGACGGAGTGACCCCGTTCCTTCTGGAGCATGGAGCCTGTATGGAGGGGCCGGCGTCAGAGAATAACCGGCTGGCATACAGCATTTTTAAATCCCCCCTGTACGGACAAAATATTATTTATGTACCTGGGGGAGGGAAGCAGGGGGAGCCTTTGTACTTCACAGAGGGGGCGCCTCTGCTGACGCCGTATCCCTATTTTACGGCAGAATACACTGACGAAGAGAGAAGCCTGGCGGTGGAGCAGATGTTCACGCTGGGCATGGAAGCCCACGGGCAGCAGGTGGAGATACTCCCCGGAGCCGGAGGAACATACAGGGAAAAGGGAATGCAGAAAACTTATTATTCCGACCCGGTATCCGATGCGGATAACGGCATGATTCTGGTGGGAGACGGGGAAGGGCCTGTTATTAACGGGCTGGAGGCGCTTTCGGACGGACAGCTGATTGACAGGCAGGAAGAGGCTGTTCGGCTGTATCTTACGGCCGGAGACGACTTATCAGGCGTGGCGGAATTTTATCTGAAGGTGACAAACCTGGACAACCACAATACGAAAATATATTATTCGGAAGGGAATGTGATAGAGCTGGAAATCACAAAGGAAGAACCGCTGTTTACGGGGGAATTTACAGTGACGGCTCATGCTGCGGATCATGTGGGAAATGTGACGGAGCTTTCCAGGCAGGTGACGGAGTTCGGGCTGGAAACGGAAATCAAGAGAATTCTCACGCCCCATGACCCTCTGTTCAAGGGAGGAGAAAGCGGTATTCTGTATATTACCGCATATGGGTATGCAGACAGAGTGGAGGTGGAGTTCCCGCCGGAATTTACGGCGGCGGATGAAAGGCTGAAAAAGCTGGTGTTTGACTACAGCGGCGCACAGCTGTACCGACAGGAACAGGCGGTTCAGTTTATGGTGCCTCTGTACATCCCCACAGACAGAGAATACACGTTGAAGGTACGGGCCTTCAGGGGAGATGAATGTCTGGAAAGCAGCCCGGTGCTGTATGTTACATCGGAGGGCGGAGAAATAGTAAGTGAATTCCGCACCCGCTTAAGATGAGCCGGGTGCTTTGGGGTATGATTGCCGTATGCCTGTTGTTTGCCTGCATGACGGACTGCAGGAGCCGGGAGGTGTACAATGTTACCTGGTGGGCGGCAGGCGCTGCGGCAATCCTGCTTTTACTGGAAGAAAGGCACAGGCTTGATATTCGGTTTTGCGCGGAGCTGGCATTTTTTATCGCACTGCAGCTGACACTGTTTACAAAAATGTACGGCCGGGCGGATTGCTATGCCTTCAGCGTCTGTGCCGTGGCGGAGGCAGCCGCCGGACTGTCCCTGGCGGGCTATTTTATTCACATGCTGCTTTCTTTTATTTTACTTGCATTTGTACAGGCGCTGCGCCATAACATTGGCAGAGGAGGAAATCTGCGGCGGCCCGTGCCGTTTCTGCCATATATAACCCTTGCTTTCTGGGCGCTGCTTTGGTATAGTGTAACTGTTTAGAGGAAGGTGCGGCATGATTACGATTTCCCTGTGTATGATTGTAAAAAATGAAGAAAAGATACTGAGGAGATGTCTGGACAGCATAGCGGATCTGGTGGATGAAATTATTATTGTGGATACGGGATCCGGGGATGGAACGAAGGATGTTGCTGCAGAGTATACAGAGCAGATTTATGATTTTGAATGGACGGATGATTTCAGCGCAGCGAGAAATTTTGCTTTTTCCAAAGCCTCAATGGAATACATATATTCCGCTGACGCGGACGAGGTGCTGGACGGAGAGAACCGGAGACGGTTCCGGCAGCTGAAGGAGACGCTGCTTCCGGAGATTGAAATTGTGCAGATGAAATACGGGAACCAGCTGCAGTTTAACACAGTGTACAATTATGACCGGGAGTACCGCCCGAAGCTGTTTAAGCGGCTGAGGGAGTTTGTGTGGGAGGCGCCCATACATGAGACGGTGCGGCTGATGCCTCTGGTCTATGACAGCGATATTGTCATCCGGCATATGCCGGAGAACAGTCATTCCGGCAGAGATCTGGAGAACTTCCGCCGCCACTGCGGGGAAGGGTATCGGCTTCCCAAACGTCTCCACAACATGTATGCCAGGGAACTGCTGATGGCAGGGGAAAAGGAGGATTTTGACCTTTGCGCGGACTTTTTTGCCGCATCTGCGGAGGACGGAAGCAGGGACAGCGAAGAAATTGCGGAGGCATGCTGCATTGTGGCGCACGCTGCCAGGCTGGCGGGGGATACGGTGCGATTTTTTAAGTATACCTCTAAGGTGATTGCGGGTGAGGCAAACTCGGAAATCTGCTGTGAACTGGGGCACTTTTATGAAGCTGCCGCAGATTATGAGGAGGCGGCGGTCTGGTATTACAATGCCGTGTATGAGACCCGGCCGATTCTGAATATCCGGGCCGGAGGCAGCGAAGGCTTAAAGGGCTTGATTCGATGCTATGAACAGCTGGGGTGTCCCGAACAGGTAAAAGAGTACGAAGAGGAACTGAAACAGCGGACGGACGAAGGAGAACAGTAAAGATGAAGTGGGAAGCCAATGTGCGCAAGGTGGTGCCTTATGTGGCGGGAGAGCAGCCGGATAAGCCGGATGTGATTAAACTGAATACAAATGAGTGCCCTTATCCTCCGGCGCCGGGAGTGGCCGGAATGGCAGCCGGGATGGATTGCACTGCGTTGCGGCTCTATCCCAACCCTGACGGAGCGCCCCTGGCGGAGGCTCTTGCGGCTTATTATCATGTAGATCCGAAGCAGGTGTTTGTGGGTGTGGGTTCGGATGATGTGCTGGCCATGTCGTTTCTGACATTTTTCAACGGCAGTGCACCCATATTGTTTCCTGACGTGACCTATTCCTTTTATGACGTCTGGGCGGATTTATACAGGATTCCCTACAGAACCTGTCCTCTGGATGACGCCTGGCATATTTGTCCTGAGGACTATAAGCAGCCAAACGGCGGTGTGATTTTCCCCAATCCCAATGCGCCCACCGGAGTGTCGGAAAGCCTGGAGACGGTGGAGAAAATCCTGGCGGCAAACAGGGATGTGGTGGTGATTGTGGATGAGGCCTATGTGGACTTTGGAGGAACCAGCGCCCTGCCGCTGCTGAAAGAGTATGATAATCTGCTGATAGTGCAGACCTTTTCCAAGTCACGGGCTCTGGCAGGACTGCGGATCGGTTTTTGCATCGGCAGTGAAAAGCTGATCGGATATTTGAAGGATGTAAAGTTTTCCTTTAATTCCTACACCCTGAATCTGCCGGCCCAGCTGTTGGGAGTGGAGGCGGTGAAAGACCGGGCATATTTTGAGGAAACCACGGCAAAGATTATCGCCACCAGAGAACGGGTGAAGCAGGAGTTAAGAGGGCTGGGGTTTACCTTTCCGGACTCCGGGGCGAATTTTATTTTTGCCACTCATAAATCTGTTCCTGCAAAGCAGATTTTCCAGGCGCTGCGTGAGGCGGATATTTATGTGAGATACTGGGATAAGCCCAGGATTTCGGAATATCTTCGGATCACTGTGGGCACTGATGAGCAGATGGATAAGCTGCTGGCGTTTTTAAGGGAGTATGTGAAGGGCGCGGAAACACGGTCATGAGATGCAGGCAATCCGGTAAAGCACCGGCGGCAGAAGGCAGCAAATAATAGAAAGAAAGCAGGAAAAATTGAATGATTAAGAGTATTTTAAAGGGTATTGTAATCGGAATCGCAAATATTGTTCCCGGAGTCAGCGGCGGTACAATGATGGTGTCCATGGGAATTTATGACAGGCTGATTCACTGTATTACCCATCTGTTCAGCGAATTCAAGAAAAGCGTGAAATTTCTTTTCCCCATAGCGGTGGGTATGCTGGCTGCCATTGTGGGAAGTTCATTTGCGCTGAAGGAACTGTTTGTAAGGATCCCCATTCAGACCAACCTGCTCTTTGTAGGGTTGATTCTCGGCGGTCTTCCCGCCATTTGGAAAAATGTAAAGGGGAATCGTATTAAAATCGGCCATATCATAGCGGCCCTTGCTTTTTTTGTACTGGTGGCGGGAATGGCCGCCATGGGAGACACAGAAGGAAAGGCGGTGAATCTTTCCTTCAGCTTTGCAAATGTGCTGATACTTTTTGCGGTGGGAGTAATTACTTCCGCCACCATGGTGATACCCGGAGTCAGCGGTTCCATGGTACTGATGCTGATGGGCTTTTACGAGCCCATACTTGTGTCCATAACGGATTTTATCACAGCGCTGGTGCATTTGGATATGAATGGAATTCTGGCGGGCTGCGGTATTCTGATTCCATTTGGCGTCGGTGTGGTTGCGGGGATTTTCGGAATTGCCAAGCTGGTGGAGATTATCTTTGAAAAGTTTCCGCTGTATGCCTACTGGGCAATTATCGGTTTGATTGTGGCTTCTCCGGTGGCGATTCTGCTGATGAATCTGGGAGTATTCTCGCAGATAACGGCTTTCAGCGGGGTGACAGGTGTAATCGCGTTGGCAGCAGGCTTTTTTGTGGCGTTGAAGCTTGGCGACTAGCGCCGTAAAGAATCTGCGGAAGCCGGGGAGGGAATGGAAGATGGGAATGTATCGGGATTTTGCCGCAGTGTATGATACTTTTATGGATAATACGCCCTATGAACTATGGGGAGACCGCCTGGATAAGCTTATCAGAAAATACGGGGTGTCCAGGCCGGAGCGGGATGCAGAGGATATTCTGGATTCCGAACGGAATCTGGTGGTGGATTTGGGCTGCGGCACAGGTACACTGACAGAATTGATGTATCGGAAAGGATATGATATGATCGGTGTGGATACGTCGGAGGCCATGCTGAACATTGCCATGGAGAAAAAGGAGAAGAGCGGCTCCGAAATTCTCTATCTGATGCAGGATATGCGGGAGCTGGATCTGTACAGCACCGTGGGAACCGTGTTCAGCGTCTGCGACTCCCTGAATTACATTCTGGAGGAAGAAGAGCTGCTGACGGTGTTTTCGCTGGTGCGTAACTATCTCTTTCCCGGAGGAATTTTCGTGTTTGATTTCAATACGGATTATAAGTACAGGGAAGTCATCGGAGATACTACCATTGCGGAAAACAGGGAGGACTGCAGCTTTATCTGGGAAAACATTTATGACCCGGAGGAGGAAATCAATGAATATGACCTGACTGTGTTTGTCCGGGAGGAAGATGACAGGTTCCGGCGGTTTACAGAGACACATTTGCAGCGGGGCTATACAGTCGAACAGATAGGAGAGCTGGTTCGACAGGCAGGGCTGAAGCTTCTGGAAATGACGGACGCCGACGCCGGTGGAGAGGCCGGGCCGGAAAGCCAGCGGGTACTGGTAGTGTCATGCCGGGAAGACGGAAAATAAGTATAAGGGCATAAGAGGTGCGGATATGAGGGATTACATTGTGCGGGCAACGGCTGCAGATGCGCAGATACGCTGCTTTGCCTGTACCACCGGAGAACTGGTGGAGAAGGCAAGGCAGATTCACAATACAAGCCCGGTGGTGACGGCTGCCCTGGGACGGCTGCTGAGCGCAGGGGCCATGATGGGAAGTATGCTGAAGGGAGAAAAGGATTTGCTGACCCTGCAGATCAAAGGAGACGGGCCCGTGCAGGGGTTGACGGTGACTGCAGATTCTCAGGGGAATGTGAAGGGCTATCCGGAGACGGCAGATGTGATTCTGCCTGCAAATGCCGCGGGCAAGCTGGATGTGGCGGGGGCCGTAGGACAGGGCAGCCTGCGGGTTATTAAGGATATGGGCTTAAAGGAGCCTTATGTGGGCCAGACTTTATTGCAGACCGGGGAGATTGCCGAGGATTTGACCTATTATTTTGCGGCTTCCGAACAGGTTCCCTCTTCGGTGGGGCTTGGAGTGCTGATGAACCGGGACAACACGGTAAGGCAGGCAGGAGGCTTTATTGTTCAACTGATGCCCTTTGCGGAGGAGGCAGTAGTCAGCAGGCTGGAGCAGAACCTGAGTCAGGTGCGGTCGGTGACGGCAATGCTGGACGAAGGAAAATCGCCGGAGCAAATACTGGAAATTCTGCTGGAGGGTCTGCATCCCGCAGTGAGCGATACTATGGCGGCCCTGTTTTCCTGCAGCTGCAGCCGGCAGAAAATAGAAAGGGTGCTGATTAGCCTGGGGAAACAGGAGATCGGGGACATGATAGAGGAAGGGCAGGAGATAGAGGTCAACTGTCATTTCTGCAATACCCGCTATAAATTTACCGTAGATGAATTAAAGGAACTGTATCGGAAAAGCAGATAAAAGGGCAGATAAAAAGGATGTGTGGGCCGCACATCCTTTTCATTCATGACAATAGATTTTTGGCGAAGCGTGAATGCCGGTGCCTGCCGGCCGAAAGCCGGCCCCGGGAAGACCTACTGTGAAGCGGAGGCTTTATCCAGGGAGCTTTTTATGGATTCCAGCAGGACCAGAGAGGTATATTTACTGTCGGAGGAATAGGTGACGCCCTCCAGCGTCTGCAGTTCGTAAACCTGGCTGCAGATGGAATCGAAGGTGGGCTCCAGCAGGGGATACATGGTGGTGATGGCGTCGTTCAGGTTTACCATGCGGATGGAAGTAATGGAATGACTGTCCACAATGACCTCCACGTCGATAGATTGATTTCCCAGCACCAGCTCGGTGGTATAGACGCCGGGTATGTAGAGAGCCTCTGAGTCTGCGGCAGTGGGATCCTCCTCCGAAGTCCGGCTGTCCGGGGCAGGGTTTTCCTCCTTGCCGGGCAGGAACATCATGATAAGCAGTACTATGAACAGGATGCCCAGAGCGGCAAAGATTGCGGTATAAATCAGTTCCTTCATGTGAAGCACAACTATCTTTGTTTTAGCACTCATTTATATTCCCCTTGGTTGTCATAAATTTTTTCTTTATAATAAGTATGTGGGGGCAGCAGGGTTTATGCTAAGGATTTCTCATTGACAAGAAGGCTTTGCGTTGTTATGATAAAGAACAGGACAAGGGCGTTCTATGAGGAGATAGGACTGCCCTTTTATTCATGACAATAGAATCCTCGCAAAGCGTGGATTCTATTGTTCGCTGGAAAGGAAGGGGCGTATTATGAAAAATTATACGAGGGAGGACGTTTTAAGGCTTGCCGGAGAGGAGGATATCGAATTTATCCGCCTGCAGTTTACAGATATGTTCGGTAATTTAAAGAATATTGCGGTTACGGCAAGCCAGCTGGAAAAGGCGCTGGACAACAAATGTACCTTCGACGGCTCAGCCATAGACGGATTTGTAGGGGTGGAGGAGTCGGATATGTATCTGTATCCTGATTTATCCACGCTGGAGATATTTCCCTGGAGGCCCCAGCAGGGAAAGGTGGCCAGAATGATCTGCGATATTCATCGGCCGGACGGCACGCCCTTTGCGGGAGACCCCAGGCTGGTGTTGAAAAGGGCTGTCAGAGAAGCGGCGGAGATGGGATATACTTTTGAAGTGGGCCCGGAGTGTGAGTTCTTTCTGTTTAATACGGATGAAAATGCCATGCCTACCACAGAGACTCATGAGCAGGCGGGCTATTTCGATATTGGCCCTCTGGACGGCGGTGAGAACGCCAGGCGGGATATTGTAATGACCCTGGAGGATATGGGGCTGGTGATTGAGGCTTCCCACCATGAAATGGCGCCTGCCCAGCATGAAATTGATCTGCGTTATGACGAGGCCCTGGCCGCCGCAGACAATATTATGACCTTCAAGCTGGCGGCCCGTACCATTGCAAAGCGTCACGGGCTGCATGCCACCTTTATGCCCAAGCCGAAGTACGGAGTCAACGGTTCCGGCATGCACATCAACATGTCCCTGCACAGAGAGGGCAGAAATATTTTTGAGGACAGCAGCGACGCCAACGGGCTGAGCCGGGAGGCATACTTTTTCATCGGCGGTATTATGAAGCATATCAAGGGTATGGCGGCGGTGACAAATCCTCTGGTAAACTCCTACAAGAGGCTGGTTCCCGGCTTTGCGGCGCCGGTATACATTGCCTGGAGCGCCACCAACAGAAGCCCGCTGATTCGTATTCCCGCCGGAGGCGGCAGAGTGGAGCTGAGAAGTCCGGATTCGGCGGCCAATCCCTATCTGACCCTTGCTCTGTGCCTGAAGGCAGGACTGGATGGAATCACCCATGAAATCCTGCCTCCCGAAAGCGTGGACAGCAATATTTACACCATGACGGAGCAGGAAAGAAAAGCGCTGCACATTGAGAACCTTCCGGGCACTCTGATAGAGGCCGTGGAGGAAATGCGGCGCGACAGGTTCATTCTTGAAGTGCTGGGAGAGCATATAGCGGACAGCTATATTGCGGCCAAGGAAGGGGAGTGGCAGAAATACCGCGCCTATGTGTCGGAGTGGGAGATACAGGAGTATTTATACCGCTACTAGGGTGAAGAGATCTATGCTTCACCCCTGAAGAGACCGATGCCGGGGGGTGGGTGTTTGATTAATATTATTATAGCGCTGCCGCGGCTGGAGGACGCCAGGGGCATTAAGAACGTTCTGGTCAGAGGCGGCTTTACGGTGACAGGCACCTGTACCACCGGAGCCCAGGCCATCAGCCTGGCGGACGGCCTGCATGGCGGCATTGTAATCTGCGGCTACAAGCTGACGGATATGGTATATTCGGAACTGCATGAGTGTCTTCCCTCCGGCTTTGAATTGCTGCTGATAGCATCCGGCCATCTGCTGGGGCAGTGTGAGGAAGGCGGAATCATGTGTCTTTCCATGCCCCTGAAGACGGGGGAGCTGCTGAGTACTGTAGGCATGATGGAGGAGAGTATCCGGCGCAGAAGAAGGCGGGCGCGGCTGGAGCCCAGGGCAAGGAATGCAGGGGAGGAAGAGGCCATAAAGAAGGCCAAGGAGCTTTTGATGGCAAGAAATCATATGTCCGAGGAGGAGGCGCACCGGTATTTGCAGAAGTGCAGTATGGACAGCGGCACTAACATGGCGGAGACGGCGCTGATGGTGCTGGCTATGACGTGACGCCGCAGACGGGAGACAGACGAAAGGCAGACTGGAGACAGACGAAAAACAGGCGGGAGACTGTGTCGGCATGCAGGAGTTCAGGGAAGAGGAAAGGCGGAGACAGGTATGAAATTTACAAAGATGCAGGGATGCGGAAATGATTATATCTATATCAACGGATTTAAGGAGCATGTTCCTCAGGAGAAAAAGCCGGAGGCGGTGCGGTTTTTAAGTGACAGACATTTCGGCGTGGGAGGGGACGGCGTTATTTTTATCAATCCCTCCAAAGAAGCGGACTTTGAGATGGAGATGTTTAATGCGGACGGCAGCCGGGCCCAGATGTGCGGAAACGGCATTCGCTGCGTGGCAAAGTATGTCTATGACAAGGGGCTTACAGCTTCGGAGCATATTACGGTCATCAGCGCGGGCAGTATGAAATATCTTGATTTGACGGTGGAAAAGGGGCCGGGAGCACAGGGGGCAGGGGGAACCGTGACCGGGGTCAGGGTCAACATGGGAAGCCCCGTTCTGAAGCCGGAGCTGATTCCCGTGGTGGCGGACGGGGAGAGTGTGGTAAACGAGCCTATATATGTGGAAGAGCAGGAATACAGGATGACCTGCGTCTCCATGGGAAATCCCCACGCAGTGATCTTTGCAGAGGGCGTGGCGGATCTGAAGCTGGAGGAGACAGGCCCTCTTTTTGAGAACCATGTGAGATTTCCGGAAAGAGTGAATACGGAGTTTGTGGAGGTTCTGGATCGAAAGACGGTTTTCATGCGGGTCTGGGAGCGGGGCACGGGGGAAACCCTTGCCTGCGGCACAGGCTGCTGTGCCGCGGCTGTGGCCTGTGTATTGAACGGATTGACGGATACGGAGATTACGGTTAAACTGTTGGGAGGAGAACTGCAGATTGAGTGGGATCGTCAGGAGAATACGGTTTACATGACGGGGCCTGCGGCTGTGGTATTTGAAGGTGAGGTGGACTTATGTTTCGATTGAATGAAAATTATCTGAAGCTTCCGGGGAGTTACCTGTTTTCCACCATCGGGAAAAAGGTGAGCGCATACAGCGAGGCTCATCCGGACAAAAAGATTATCCGGCTGGGAATAGGAGATGTGACGCAGCCGCTTGCTCCCGCCATTGTAGAAGCGCTCCACAGTGCGGTGGAGGAGATGGGGCATGCCGAAACCTTTCGGGGATACGCCCCCGATTTGGGCTATGAGTTCTTAAGGAAGGCTATTGCGGACAATGACTATAAAGCCCGGGGCTGTGATATTTCACCGGATGAGATC
The DNA here is from genome assembly GCA_023664365.1 of Acetatifactor muris. Taxonomy (GTDB): domain Bacteria; phylum Bacillota; class Clostridia; order Lachnospirales; family Lachnospiraceae; genus Acetatifactor; species Acetatifactor muris_B. The sequence continues at coordinate 29,747 of JAMPFR010000010.1, forward strand.
TTTGTGTCCGATGGCGCAAAGAGCGATTCCGGCAACATTCAGGAGATATTCAGCCTGGATAACAGAATTGCGGTGTGCGACCCGGTATATCCCGTGTATGTGGACTCCAATGTGATGGCGGGACGGACGGGCGCCTATGACAGGGAGCGGGAGACCTGGAGCAATGTGATTTACATGCCCTGTACCGCAGAAAATAATTTTGTGCCGGAGCTGCCCGGGGAGACGCCGGACATGATTTATCTCTGTTTCCCCAATAATCCCACAGGCGCCGCCGTCACCGGGGCGCAGCTTCAGGAATGGGTGGATTATGCCAACAGGGTGGGAGCGGTCATTATCTATGACGCTGCCTATGAAGCCTATATTTCCGAGGAAAATGTGCCTCACAGCATCTATGAGTGCCGGGGGGCCAGAACCTGTGCCATTGAGCTGCGTTCCTTTTCCAAGAATGCGGGCTTTACCGGGGTGCGTTTAGGGTTCACCGTGGTTCCCAGGGAATTGAAATGCGGTGATGTGGCGCTGCATTCCCTGTGGGCGAGGCGGCACGGCACCAAGTACAACGGAGCGCCCTATATTGTGCAGCGGGCGGGGGAGGCTGTCTATTCCGAGGCGGGAAAAGAGCAGCTGAAGGCCCAGGTGGCTTATTATATGAATAATGCGCGGTATATATATAACGGCCTGAAGGAGGCGGGGTATGACGTCTCCGGCGGAGTCAACGCGCCCTACATCTGGCTGAAAGCGCCGAAGGGCATGACAAGCTGGGAATTCTTTGACTATCTGCTGGAGGAGGTAAATGTGGTGGGAACCCCCGGCTCCGGCTTTGGCCCCAGCGGCGAATCCTATTTCCGTCTGACGGCCTTCGGCAGCTATGAAAACACCGTGGAGGCCGTAGAAAGGATAAAGCGGGCATAATGAGTGTGACGACAAAGCAGAAAAAAGCCATATGGATTATGGCGGGCATAATGACGGCAGTATCCGCTCTTGTGATGTATATGACCCACAGAGAGGTTCCGTTTATGATGGACGATTTCTGGTATTCCACCGTACTGTTCGAGGACAGGCCCATCACCTCCTTCGGGGATATTATCAAAAGCCAGATATGGCATTATTATAACTGGGGCGGCAGAAGCATGGCCCACGGAATCCTGCAGCTTACGCTGCTTTCGGGAGAGCAGGCGGCGGATATTTTAAATGTGGGAATGACGCTGCTGCTTGGCCGGGCAGCCTGCATGGCGGCCGGACAAAAAGGGCTTCCCTTCTTCTGGGCGGCTGTGGGTATGACGCTGGGGCTGAACGCCAACTGGAAGATGAGTATGTTCTGGCAGGCAGGAGCCGCTAATTATCTGTATATGACGGTATTTATTCTGCTGTATGCGTTCTGTTACCTGAGAGAGCTTCCGGAGGAGGGGGAGGCGTTCAGCGCAAAGCCTTTGCCCGGCATTACGCTCTGGATTATGCCGCTGGGGATTCTGGCGGGCTGGAGTAATGAGAACATGGGGCCTGCAGTATGGATACTCAGCCTTCTGGTAATAGTAGATACCGTACGGAAAAAGAAAAAAATTGCAGCCTGGATGCCGTTGGGCAGTCTGTCCTGCCTTGCGGGAAGCGGTATGCTGATATGCGCTCCGGGGAACTTTGTGCGTAGCGGCGAGTCAGTGGAAAATCAGTATGGGCTGCTCTGGCGCTGTTATCTGAGGATGTATGCGGAGAGTAAGGCCTTGCTGGAATACCTGTTTCCGGTACTTCTGGTACTTGGCCTGGTGCTTGTTCTGGGCAGGTGCGCCCTTAAGATTTCTCTGGGCAGGAGAAACGGGGCGCTTCTGTTTACGGCGCTGCTGTCCTGGGGGGCAATGCTGCTGTCGCCCCATTATCCGGACAGAGCCGCTTTCGGCACCATGCTGCTGTTGATTTGCGTGATATTGTCCATGGCGGGGAAAATTGTGAGAGAGCGGCAGGATTTATGCTGGCCCCTCTTTGGCGCGGCGGCGGTTATCTGGCTGAGGGGCATGTATTTCTGCGGAGAATTTCTGGGAGTCTGCTGGGGATGGATAAAGTAAATCAGGGAGGAGCTGTTATGGAAAAAGGAAACTGTTACAGGGACATTACGGTAGGGGAAATCGGAGAGCAGCATATCGGACAGGTGCTGCGGGCAGCCGGCTGGATTGAGAACATACGGGATCACGGCGGCGTTTCTTTTATAGACCTGCGGGATATGTACGGTGTGCTTCAGGTGGTTATCCGGAAGCCGGAGCTGCTGAAGGGTCTGGTGAAGGAGACTTGTATCACGGTGCAGGGGCCGGTGGAGAAACGGGATGAAGACACCTATAATCCGAAAATCCCCACGGGAACCATTGAGCTGGAGGCCCGGGAAATTACGGTGCTGGGCAGGGTATACAGGCAGCTGCCCTTTGAGATTATGACGTCCAGGGAGACCAGGGAGGATGTGCGGCTGAAGTACCGCTATCTGGATTTGCGAAATGCAAAGGTACGGGATAACATTCTGTTTCGCGCCCAGGTCATTGCGTTCCTGCGTCAGAAAATGACGGAAATGGGTTTTGTGGAAATCCAGACCCCCATTCTCTGCGCCTCTTCGCCGGAGGGCGCCAGGGACTATATCGTTCCTTCCAGAAAATACAAGGGGAAGTTCTATGCTTTGCCCCAGGCTCCCCAGCAGTATAAGCAGCTGCTGATGGCGTCCGGCGTCGATCGGTATTTTCAGATTGCCCCCTGTTTCCGGGATGAGGACGCAAGGGCGGATCGTTCTCCCGGCGAGTTTTATCAGCTGGACTTTGAGATGAGCTTCGCCACCCAGGAGGATGTGTTCCGGGCGGGAGAGGAGGTGCTTTCCGCCACATTTGAGAAGTTTAAACCGGCGGGAGCCGAAGTGACGCCGGCGCCCTATCCGGTTATCAGCTATCGTCAGGCTATGCTGGAGTTTGGCTGTGATAAACCGGATCTGCGCAATCCCCTGCGTATTATGGATTTGACGGACTTTTTCCAGAAATGTACCTTTAAGCCTTTTCTGGGGAAGACTGTCCGGGCAATCAGGGTACACGCGGAGATGAGCAAGGGCTTTCATGAAAAGCTGCTTTCCTTTGCAACCGGTTTGGGCATGGGAGGGCTGGGGTATCTTGAAGTGGGGGAGGATTTTTCCTATAAAGGCCCTATCGACAAGTTTATTCCCGAGGCCGCAAAGCCGGAGCTTCGAAGCCTGGCGGGACTGGAAGCGGGCGATACCCTGTTTTTCATTGCGGATAAGGAGGCAAAAGCCTGCTATTATGCCGGAAAAATCCGCAATGAGCTGGGGGAAAAGCTGGAGCTGACGGAAAAGAACGCTTTCCGCTTCTGCTACGTCAATGATTTTCCCATGTACGAGTGGGATCCGGACACAAAGCGGCCTGTCTTTACCCATAATCCCTTCTCCATGCCCCAGGGAGGTCTGAAGGCGTTGGAAACACAGGATCCGCTGGATATTCTGGCCTATCAGTACGACATTGTATGTAACGGCATTGAGCTTTCCTCCGGTGCGGTGCGCAATCATGATATCAATATTATGGAGAAGGCATTTGCCATTGCCGGCTATACGAAGGAGACGCTGGAAGCGAAGTTCGGAGCGTTGTATCAGGCGTTTCAGTTCGGGACGCCGCCCCATGCGGGCATGGCGCCGGGGGTGGAGCGTATGTTGATGCTGCTTCGGGGAGAGGAGAACATCCGGGAGGTGACGGCCTTTCCCATGAGCGGTTCCGCCCAGGATCTTATGTGCGGCGCGCCCGGGGATGTGACCGAGCAGCAGCTGCGGGAAGTCCATGTTAAGGTGCGGGACTGAGGAGCATGGCAGCGCAGTATTGATGAAATGCGGAAAGGAAGGTTATTGCAATGGCGAACAACATCACCGATGAAACGATAGAATATGTCAGCATGCTTGCCAAGCTGGATCTGGACGGCCGGGAGCGAAAAGAGGCCATGCGGGATATGAGCAGGATGCTGGACTATATCGACAAGCTGAATGAACTGGACACCACGGGCGTGGAACCCATGTCCCATGTGTTCTCCCTCCGGAATGTGTTTCGGGAGGATCAGGTCACCAATGGGGATGAAAGCGAAGCAACACTGGGGAATGCCCCTGAGGAGAAAGAGAGCATGTTTGTGGTGCCCAGGTCTATTGAATAAGGAGCATCATCAGGAGGTTGCTATGGAAACGACAGAACTGTTAGGTTTAAGCGCCCTGGGATTGGGCGCCGCCATCAAATCCGGAAAGACCACTGCGGTGGAAGCCATGGAAGCCGTGCTGGGGCAGATTGAACGGCAGGATAAGGAATATAACTGTTATGTGACGGTGGACAGGGAAGGAGCCCTGAAAAAGGCAGCGGAGGTTCAGAAGAAGATAGAGGCAGGGGAGCTTACGGGCCCGCTGGCCGGTGTGCCTGCGGCCCTGAAGGATAATTTGTGTACCGGGGGGCTGCGCACCACCTGCGCCTCCCGGATGCTGGATAATTTTGTGCCGGCCTTTTCCGCAGAGGCGGTGCTGAATCTGGAAAGGGCGGGGGCAGTGGTTATCGGCAAGACAAATATGGATGAATTTGCCATGGGTTCCACCACGGAAACTTCGTATTACGGCCCTACGAAAAATCCCGAAAATCCGGCGCATGTACCCGGCGGGTCATCCGGCGGATCGGCAGCGGCGGTGGCGGCCCGGGAATGCTTTTTTGCTCTCGGCTCAGATACCGGCGGCTCCATCCGTCAGCCTGCGTCCTACTGCGGTGTGGTGGGTATGAAGCCCACTTACGGAACGGTTTCCAGATACGGTCTGATTGCCTACGGATCCTCTCTGGATCAGATTGGCCCTCTCACCGGGAATGTGGAGGACTGTGCCGCCGTACTGGAGCTGATTGCCTCTTATGACCCGAAGGATTCCACTTCCATTCGGCGTACCGATACTGATTTTACGAAAGCCCTGGTGGAGGACGTGAAGGGGATGCGCATCGGCATTCCGAAGGATTATTTCAGGGAAGGCCTGGATCCTGAGGTCGGTGCGGCAGTCTTAAAGGCGGCGGAGGCGCTGGAGAAAAAAGGAGCCCTCACGGAGGAATTTGATCTGAGTCTGGTGGAATACGCCATTCCCGCCTACTATACCATCGCTTCCGCGGAGGCCAGCTCCAATCTGGAGCGTTTCGACGGAGTAAAATACGGCTTTCGGGCCGGAGCGGAGGAGGGGCTGCATAAAATGTACAGAAAGACCCGTTCCCAGGGGTTCGGGCCGGAGGTAAAGCGCCGCATTATGCTGGGTACCTTCGTGTTAAGCGCCGGATATTATGACGCCTATTATCTGAAAGCGCTCCGGGTCAAGGCAATGATTAAGGAGGCCTTTGACAGGGCCTTTGCAAAATATGACTGTATTCTGGGGCCGGTGGCTCCCACCACGGCGCCCAGGCTGGACGCAAGCCTTTCCGATCCCCTTAAAATGTATCTGGGAGATATTTATACGATTTCGGTGAATCTGGCAGGTCTGCCGGGAATCAGCCTGCCCTGCGGAAGAGACAGCAGCGGGCTGCCCATCGGGCTGCAGCTGATCGGGGACTGCTATCAGGAGAAGAAGCTGCTTCGGATTGCCTATACCTACCAACAGTGCGGAGGGATTTGCCATGAAACAATATGAAACGGTTATCGGTCTGGAGGTTCATGTGGAGCTTGCCACCAGAACCAAGATATTCTGCGGCTGTTCCACTGCCTTTGGGGGACGGCCCAATTCTCACACCTGTCCGGTGTGTACGGGGATGCCCGGTTCCCTGCCGGTGCTGAACAGGAAGGTGCTGGAATATGCAGTGGCGGTGGGCCTGGCAACAAACTGTGAGATTACCCGTTACTGCAAGTTTGACAGAAAGAATTATTTTTATCCCGACAATCCCCAGAATTATCAGATTTCCCAGCTTTACCTGCCCATCTGCCGCAACGGGTATGTAGAGATTGACACGGCGGCGGGCAGCAAAAAGATCGGCATCCATGAAATCCACATGGAGGAGGATGCGGGAAAGCTGATTCATGACGAATGGGAGGATTGTACGCTGGTGGACTACAACCGCTCCGGTGTTCCCCTGATTGAGATTGTATCGGAGCCTGATATGCGCAGCGCCGATGAGGTCATTGCCTATCTGGAGAAGCTGCGGCTGATAATTCAGTATCTGGGAGCTAGCGACTGTAAGCTCCAGGAAGGCTCCATGCGGGCGGATGTGAATCTGTCTGTCCGGGAAGCGGGCAGGGCGGAATTCGGCACCCGGACGGAGATGAAGAACCTGAGCTCCTTCCATGCCATTGCCAGAGCCATCGAAGGGGAAAGAAACCGTCAGATTGATTTGCTGGAGGCCGGGGATAAGGTGGTCCAGGAGACCCGGCGCTGGGACGAGGCCGGGGATACCTCCTATGCCATGCGCTCCAAGGAGGACGCCCGGGATTACCGCTATTTTCCTGACCCGGATCTGGTGCCCGTAAGCATCAGTGAGGCGTTTCTGGAGGAAATCAGGAGCAGACAGCCGGAGCTGCGCACGGAGAAAATGAAGCGTTACCGGGAGGAGTTTGACATTCCGGACTATGACATAGAAATCATCACAGGCTCCAAGCATATGGCGGATATTTTCGAAGAGACCGTAGCTCTGGGGGCGCAGCCCAAGAAGGTATCCAACTGGCTGATGGTGGAGACATTACGGCTGCTGAAGGAAGAGGAGGCGGATCCGGAGGATATCCGCTTTTCGCCGGAAAATCTGGCAAAGCTGATTGCACTGACGGAGGGAAAAACCATCAATTCCACAGTGGCAAAGGAAGTCTTTGAGGTTATGTTCCGGGAGGATATGGATCCGGAAAAGTATGTGGAAGAAAAGGGGCTGAAGATGGTCAGCGATCAGGGGGCGCTGCGCAGGACGGTGGAGGAGGTCATTGCGGCAAACCCCAAGTCCGTGGAGGATTACCGGGGCGGCAAGGAGAAGGCTATAGGTTTTCTGGTGGGACAGACCATGAAGGCAATGAAGGGTAAAGCAAATCCTGCAGGCGTCACCGAACTGCTGAAGGAACTGCTGCAATAGGTATCCTGTGCTATTGCAGCAGAAAGTCCAGAAATGCGGAGGCTGTTTCAGGATGCTTTGTATTGATTAAAACGCTGATGACAGGCTGCTCTCCCCGGAAAAAATAGTTCTGCAGCAGGAAGCAGTCCTCCGGCAGGAAAAGGCCCACGGGGATGGGATCCTGCATATCCTCCGGGCGCATGGGATCCCCGTAGACAGGCTCATATTCGGATTCATAGTTCTTTCTGGCGGCCTCGATTTCCTCTGCAACGGTTCCGTCTATATAGTAAAAGAAATCCCTGTATTTATCCAGCTGCTCCGAGGAGAGAAGCTCCCGCAGATCGTAAAAATCTCCCATGTAGGCGTACTGCAGAAGATAGGAAGTGTCGCCGGCCATGACGTCTACCTCCGCGGCGCTGACATGAACCATTATCTGCTGGGCGGCGTAATAATCGGTGCTGACCTCTGATCCGAACTGCACGGAGGTGTCGTATATAATTTTGCTTTTTTTGGCGTCAATGCCTGCATATGCCGCAAAGGCAGCTGCGTTTTCTTCTTCTGCGGAAGCATCATAAGGGGAGGCGTTAAGCAGCATGGCGTCAAATGCCGTCTCCTTGTTTGTGATTATCTGGCAGATAAGAGAGACTGCAAAGATGACGGCCACCACGCCAAGGACAACGTGCCATTTATAGTAGTCAAAGAAATAGGCAAGCTTTTGTCTGGGCGTACCGTTTTTCATGGCGGCCCGTTCTTCCTTAAATTCATCCATTACAGGCATACTTTTTCCTCCCGCTGTCAGCCCGATCCTGCCGGACATTTTCTCATTCCATCATACGAGGCCTGCAAAAGCTTGTCAATGAAGTCCGTCTAATCAGAATCTAAAAAAATGATAAAAACCCTCGGGTTTCAGAAAGTTTGCTTGCAACTTGGACAAAGTTGAGCTATCATAGAGATAATATCATTTTGTAAAGGATAAGGTGGAAAAATGAGTGAAGCGTACATTGAATGTCTGGTAAAGGCAAAGACTTCCACGTTGGGAAAGTTCTTCAAGGTTCTGTTGTATCTGCTGACGGCAGTATTGCTGGTTCTGATGTTTCTGACTATGAATATGCTTTTGTTCCTTTTGGCCGTGGCGGCAGGAATCGGGGCGTATTTTGTGGGAATGTACACGGATTTGGAATATGAATATCTGTATCTGGACAAGGAGCTGACTATAGACAAGGTAATGGGCAAGACAAAGAGAAAGCGGGTTGCCGTATATCAGCTTGAGAGGATGGAAATATTTGCGCCCATCAAAAGTTATCATCTGGATAATTACAAAAATCGTCAGGTAAAGGATAAGGATTACAGCATCGGGTATGAGGAGCAGCCGGATTTGCGCTACGCCATGTATTATGAGGGCGGCGAGCGGCTGATTTTAAGCCCCAGCCCCGAGTTGGTAAAGATTATGAAGAACGCTGCCCCCCGAAAGGTGTTCAGCGATTAAACAACCTGGTAAAATAACCCCGGCATTATCTGTGTCCGGGGTTATGAGTTATACATACAAGTGAATCATAAGCGCAGGAGGATGAAAAATGGGACAGATTATCGGTGAAGGCATTACCTTTGACGACGTGCTGCTGGTACCGGCGTACTCACAGGTGGTACCGGGTCAGGTGGATATTTCTACCTGGCTGACAAAAAAAATCAAGCTGAATATTCCTATGATGAGTGCCGGAATGGATACCGTGACGGAGCACCGCATGGCCATTGCCATGGCACGGCAGGGCGGCATCGGTATTATTCACAAGAATATGTCTATTGAGGCCCAGGCCGAAGAGGTGGACAAGGTGAAGCGTTCCGAAAACGGCGTCATTACCGACCCTTTTTCCCTGACTCCCGAGCATACGCTGGCAGACGCGGACGCATTGATGGCAAAGTTCAGAATTTCCGGCGTCCCTGTCACTGAGGGGCGTAAGCTGGTGGGAATTATCACAAACCGGGATTTGAAATTCGAGACGGATTTTACTAAGAAGATCAAGGAGTCTATGACCAGCGAAGGCCTGATTACCGCCCAGGAGGGAATCACCCTGGAGGAGGCAAAAAAGATTCTGGCCGCTGCCCGGAAGGAAAAGCTGCCCATTGTGGATAAGGACTTTAACCTGAAGGGCCTGATTACCATCAAGGACATTGAAAAGACCATCAAATATCCTCTGGCTGCCAAGGATGAACAGGGAAGGCTGCTTTGCGGCGCAGGCGTGGGCATCACGGCAAATGTGCTGGATCGGGTGGCGGCGCTGGTAGACGCCAAGGTGGACGTCATTGTGCTGGACAGCGCCCACGGTCATTCTCAGAATGTGCTGAACTGTCTGAAGATGATTAAGGAGAAATATCCCGATTTACAGGTAATAGCAGGAAACGTTGCCACCGGTGAGGGCACGAGGGCGTTGATTGAGGCCGGTGCGGATGCGGTGAAGGTGGGTATCGGCCCGGGTTCCATCTGTACTACCCGTGTGGTTGCCGGTATCGGCGTACCTCAGATTACGGCAATTATGGACAGCTACAGTGTGGCAAAGGAATATGATGTGCCCATTATTGCCGACGGCGGCATCAAATATTCGGGAGACATTACCAAGGCTCTGGCTGCGGGGGGCAATGTCTGCATGATGGGAAGCATGTTTGCGGGCTGTGAGGAGAGCCCCGGGGACTACGAACTGTTCCAGGGCAGAAAATATAAGGTATACCGTGGCATGGGCTCCATTGCGGCCATGGAGAACGGCAGCAAGGACAGATATTTCCAGGAAAACGCAAAGAAGCTGGTGCCCGAGGGCGTGGAAGGGCGCGTGGCCTACAAGGGCGATGTGGAGGACACGGTGTTCCAGCTGTTGGGCGGACTGCGTTCCGGCATGGGTTACTGCGGCGCCCACAATATTCAGGAGCTGAAGGAAAACGGCAGGTTTGTAAAGATTTCCGCCGCATCCCTGAAGGAGAGCCATCCTCATGATATTCATATTACCAAGGAAGCGCCTAATTACAGTGTTGACGAGTAAAGAAGCGCAGCGCTTATGTGAGCGGGCGTTCTGTGCGGAGGTAGGGCATGCAGACAAATGTGTCCGGAGTATCTGATGTATCCGTTGGATCCAATGTATCCGTTGGATCCAATGTATCCGTTGGATCCAATGTATCCGTTGGATCCAA
>JAMPFR010000010.1:40072-68035 GCA_023664365.1 Acetatifactor muris
TGTATCCGTTGGATACATGGAATTGATAGACCTGCAGAAGCTGCAGCGGCTGCAGGAGGATTTTTGCCGGGTGGCAGGTGTGTGTGTATACTGTCTGGACGGTGAAGGGCGGCAGATCACCGAAGGCTCCGGAAAGCAGACCCGGCTGGAGAAGGCTGCGGACTGCTTCCCGTCGGAGCAGGTGAAGGCCGTGGTTGAGCGGGTGGAGGAAGGCTCCCTGGAAGACCAGGCGATTGAGGAATTTCATGAGACAGGGGATCGTGTGGCTGCCGTTGCGGTGCGGGCGGAGGGCAGAACGGTTTTCTGCTGGGTGGTTTTTGCCTTCGGGGAGGACGGTACAGACGAGGCCGGATTCCTTGCCGCCCTTGATTTGCTGCGGAATGCCAGCAACACGCTTATGCGGAACAAGCTGTCCTGCTTCAGTGCGGAGATGGAATGCCGCAGGAGCCGGAATGCGGAGCAGGAGATGAGCAGTACCCTCCGGTCCATAGAGGCCACCACGGAAATTGTACAGCTGCTGGACAGTGACGACAGAATAGAAGCGGTTATGGATAAGTGGCTGGGGATTCTGGCCCGGCACCTTCAGGTGGATACGGCACAGATTTACCGATTGAACAGCGGGGGAACCGAGATGGAGGTTCTCTGCGAGTGGTGTGAGCAGGGCAGGGTGTCCGCCTATGACAGGATAAGCAGGCTGGAGGTGCCGGAGATCCTGAAGACGGACAAGCCTCTTGTCATATCGGCGGAGGGCGCTGACGCCGGGCTTCGCCGGAAGGCGGACGCCGTCGGGCTGCAGGCGGTAATCATTTTCCCCATTATACGGCAGGAAAACGCAGACGGCATGGTGCTTTCCCTGAACCACAGGAAGCGGCGGGTCAACTGGGATATGTCGGAGATTAAGTTTACCGCTGATGGGGTGAAGGTGCTTCAGAGCATACTCACCAGACGGATACAGAAAAATTCTCTGACAGGCTCCTACGCGGTGCTGGAAGCCGTTCTGGATAATGTGGGCTGCGCCATTTATGTGACCCGGAAGAAGACGGGGGAGAAGCTGTTTGCCAACCGGAGACTGCAGAGTACCTTTGCGAAGGAACTGCGGGAAAATACCCTTGAGGATCTTTTACAGCAGGGGATTACGGCGGGCAATGAAAACGGTTATTACGAGGTGTACCATATAGAAAAGGATCGCTGGTATGACTTGCTGTTTAAGGAGATTTCCTGGGTGGACGGGACGGACGCCGTTTTGTATTCTCTGTACGACATTACGGATAAGAAGCAGTATCAGCGGAAGATTGAGCAGCAGGCCCACACGGATTTCCTCACGGGGCTGTATAACAGAATGTGCTGCGAACGGGATCTGGCCAGGCAGATTGACCAGGCAAAGAAAACCAACGCCAAAGGCGCCCTGTTCTATCTGGATCTGGATGATTTTAAGCACATTAACGACGGACTGGGGCATCAGTACGGAGATGTGCTGCTGAAGGCTATTTCCCATGAGCTGCAGAGAGTAAAGGGAATCGAGCGCACCTGTTACCGGATGGGGGGAGACGAGTTCATCATTGTGGTTCCGCCGGAGCAGTATCCGCAGATAGAACGGATTCTGGAGGATATCCGCCGGATTTTCGCAAAGCCCTGGTTTTTAAAGGACGCAGATTACTACTGCACTATGAGTATGGGGATTGTCACCTTCCCGGATTTGGGAGAATCCGTGGCGGATTTGACCCAAAAAGCGGATATCGCTATGTATGAGGCAAAGAAGGGCGGTAAAAACCGGATAGCAAGATACAGCGGCAGCAGCGATTCTGCATCCGGCAAACGTCTTGACATGGAGAAAAACATGCGGGATGCCGCAGTGGACGGTTACAATGAGTTTGAAGTGTATTATCAGCCTATTGCGGACATGCAGAAGGGCGGCAGGTGCGCAGGCGCCGAGGCGCTGCTCCGCTGGAACAGTTCAAAACTGGGCTTTATCACGCCTGCGGAATTTATTCCTCTTGCGGAATACCTGGGGCTGATCAATCCCATAGGAAACTATGTGCTGCGGGAGGCCTGTATCCAATGCCGCAGATGGAATGAAGCAGGCTATGATTATAAAGTAAGCGTAAACCTGTCCGTGGTGCAGCTGCTGCAGGCGGATGTGGTGGAGATTGTGGAAAAGACCATTGAGGAGACGGGGATTGCCCCCAGAAATCTGACGCTGGAGGTGACGGAGAGCCTTGCCATCAATGATATGGAGCGTATGCAGGGAATTTTGAACCGGATTAAGGCCTTGGGAGTGCGGATTGCCCTGGACGACTTCGGCACAGGATATTCGTCCCTGAACCATATCCGGGAGATTCCCTTCGACATGATTAAGGTGGATCAGAGCTTTGTCAGAGAGCTGGCGGAGAACGCTTATTCCCAGTCCTTTGTAAAAATGGTGGCGGAGCTGGCGGAGACGCTGGGGGCCAATATCTGTGTGGAGGGGATTGAGACGGAAGCCCAGTACCGGATTGTGAAGAAAATGAAGGTTAAGTATATTCAGGGCTTTTATTTTGACCGGCCTATGAAGCGTGATGCCTTTGAGGCCAAATATTGTGAAAAGCTGATAAAAAATGAGGAGGATAATTATGCTGCAGCTGGAACAGGAACTGAAAAATAACGAGTACCCCGGAAGGGGAATTGTCATTGGACGGTCTGAAGACGGAAAATATGCGGTCACGGCGTACTTTATTATGGGCAGGAGCTCCAACAGCCGCAACCGGGTGTTTGTGACCGAAGGGGAGGGGATTCGTACTCAGGCATTCGATCCTTCCAAGCTGGAGGATCCCAGCCTGATTATTTATGCGCCGGTGCGGGTGCTGAATAATGACACGATTGTCACAAACGGAGACCAGACAGATACGGTGTATGACGGCCTGAAGGCAGGCCTTACCTTTGAACAGGCTTTAAGGAGTCGGGAGTTTGAGCCGGACGGGCCAAACTACACCCCCAGGATTTCGGGTATTCTGCGGGTGGAGGCAGGCAGCTTTCAGTATGCCCTGTCTATCTTAAAGAGCGGAGAGGGAGACCCTTCCTGCTGTATCCGCAATACATTTGCCTATGAGAATCCCAAAGCCGGAGAGGGACGTTTTATCCACACCTATATGCACGACGGCAATCCTCTGCCCAGCTTCTGCGGAGAGCCGAAGCAGGTGGAGATTTCCGGTGACATAGACAGCTTTGCGGAAAGGGTCTGGAACGGCTTGAACCGGGATAATAAGGTGTCCCTGTTTGTGAGGTATATTGATATTGCCACAGGAAAGTATGAAACACGGATTGTCAATAAGAATGTGTAGCAGAGAGGAGAAAAAAATGAACGAGATAGAACTGAAATACGGCTGTAATCCTAACCAGAAGCCTTCCAGAATATATATGGAGGACGGCGGCGGGCTTCCTGTCACCGTCTTAAACGGTAAACCCGGGTACATCAATTTCCTGGACGCCTTTAACGGCTGGCAGCTGGTGAAGGAGCTGAAGGAAGCCACGGGTCTTCCCGCAGCCACGTCTTTCAAGCATGTGTCGCCTGCAGGCGCGGCAGTAGGGCTGCCCCTGGACGAGACTCTGGCAAAAATATACTGGGTGGAGGATCTGGGTGAATTATCTCCTCTTGCCTGTGCCTATGCAAGAGCAAGAGGCGCGGACAGAATGTCCTCCTTTGGCGATTTTATCGCTCTGTCCGACGTCTGCGACAGGGATACGGCCAGGCTGATTAAGCGGGAGGTATCCGACGGAGTCATTGCCCCCGGTTATACGGAGGAGGCTCTTGCACTGCTGAAATCCAAGAAAAACGGGAACTACAACGTGATTCAGATAGATGCTTCCTATGTGCCTGCGCCTGTGGAGAAGAAGCAGGTTTACGGCATCACCTTTGAGCAGGGCAGGAATGAACTGGATATCAACGGAGATTTGCTTTCCGATATTGTCACGGAGAATAAAGAGATTCCGGCGGAAGCGCTGATTGATATGAAAATCGCGCTGATTACCTTAAAATACACCCAGTCCAATTCCGTCTGCTATGTCAAGGGCGGCCAGGCAATCGGCATCGGCGCGGGCCAGCAGTCCAGAATCCACTGTACCAGGCTTGCGGGACAGAAGGCGGACAACTGGTTCCTGCGTCAGTCCCCCCAGGTGATGAATCTGCAGTTTGCAGACGGCCTGGGAAGGGCGGACAGGGACAATGCCATCGACGTGTACATAGGCGACGAGTATATGGATGTGCTGGCGGACGGCATATGGGAGCGGACATTTAAGGTAAAGCCTCCGGTGTTTACAAGGGAGGAAAAGAGGGCGTGGCTTGACGGAATGCAGGATGTGACCCTTGGTTCCGATGCTTTCTTCCCCTTCTCCGACAACATTGAGAGAGCCCGTAAAAGCGGCGTAAGGTATATTGCCCAGCCCGGCGGTTCCGTCCGTGACGACGCTGTGATTCAGTGCTGTGATAAATACGGAATGGTGATGGTATTTACCGGCATCAGGCTGTTCCACCATTGAGATTGAAGCCGCCCTTCAGCCCTGCGGCGGACTGCCGCATATTGAAATTTACGCTAGGAGTACAAAGATGAGACTGTCAGACCTTGAGGTGTACGATAAAATAACAATCCAGTGCCATGATAATCCGGATGCGGACGCCCTGGCGTCCGGTTACGGCCTTTACTGCTATTACCGGAGCAGGGGCAGGGACGTCCGCCTGGTTTACAGCGGCAGAACTAAAATTCAGAAGTCTAATCTGGCGCTGATGGTGGAAAAGCTGAAGCTGCCGGTGGAGTATATCAGCCTGAAGGCAGGCGAGACGCTGCATGTGGAAGGGCTGCTGCTTACGGTGGACTGCCAGTACGGCTCCGGCAACGTGACGGGAATCTCCGCTGACAACGTGGCGATTATCGACCATCACCAGCTGGAAAAGGCGGCCATTCCTCAAAGCATTATCAATCCCAACCTGGGAAGCTGCGCTACTCTTGTGTGGAAGCTGCTTAAGGAGGAGGGCTTTGACGTGAACGGGGAGGAGAATCTGGGAACGGCGCTGTATTACGGCCTGTATACGGATACCAATCAGTTTTCGGAGCTGTATAATCCCCTGGATATGGATATGCGGGAGGCAGTAGCGGCTGATAAAAGCCTGATTACTTTATTCCGGAATTCCAATCTGTCCTTGCGGGAGCTGGAGATTGCGGGAATTGCACTGATTCGTTACAGCTACAATGACGATTATGAGTTTGCGGTCATCAAGGCCCAGCCCTGCGACCCTAATATTCTGGGGTTAATCAGCGATTTTCTGCTGCAGGTGGACGCCATCAAGTCCTGCGTGGTATTCAATGAGGTGAACGACGGGTATAAATTTTCGGTCAGAAGCTGTATCAGAGAGGTCAATGCCAGCGATCTTGCGGCATTCCTGGCGGAGGGAATCGGCTCCGGCGGCGGGCATTATGAGAAGGCGGGCGGGTTTATCAGTCTGAAGCTCTACGAGGAGCATTACCCCACCCTGCACACGGAGGGATATTTTAACAACCGCATGACCCAGTACTTTGACAGCTTTGAGCTTATTTACGCAGAGGAATATCAGGCGGACTTAAGTACCATGAAAAAGTATGTAAAGCGTAAGATTCCCGTTGCCTGCGTCAAGGCGGATGAGGTGCTGCCTGTGGGAACGCCCATCACCATCCGTACCCTGGAGGGAGATATCGATCTGACGGTGGAGGAGGATCTCTACGTCATGATCGGCATCAAGGGGGAGGTGTATCCCAACCGCAGGGAGAAGTTTGAGAAGGCGTACAGAATGCTGGACGATACCCATGACAGAAGCGAGTACATTCATGATTCCGAATATGTTCCTGTCATTAAGAACAGGATAAGCGGCCAGGATCTGCTGCTGACGGATTATGCCAGGGGATGCGTTCCCACAGGGGAGGTACATATCCATGCCCGTCCGCTGGAAAAGAGCGTGAAGGTATTCACGGCCTGGGACAAGGGAAAATATATGCTGGGCAGGCCGGGTGATTATCTGGCTGTCCGCTGCAATGACCTTCACGATATTTATGTGGTTGAGAAGGATATTTTTGCAAGGAGTTACGATGAAATATAAGTATGATGCCTTTATCAGTTACCGGCATACGGAATTGGACAGATTTGCCGCGGAAAACCTCCATCGCCAAATGGAGGCTTTTCGTCTGCCGGGAAAGCTTTCGGGAAAGACCGGAGAGAGGACAAAGGTTGAGAGAGTATTTCGCGACAAGGATGAGCTTCCGCTGACTGACAATCTGGAAGATCCCATCATGAAGGCGCTGGCGGAGTCAGAGTATCTGATTGTCATCTGTTCTCCCAGGCTTCGGGAGTCCCTCTGGTGCCGCAAGGAGATTGAGACCTTTATCCGTATCCACGGAAGGGAAAAGGTACTGGCTGTATTGATAGAAGGGGAGCCGGCGGATTCCTTTCCGGAGGAACTGCTGTATGCAGAGGACACTGTCACGGAGCCGGACGGCAGCATAAGAAAAGTTCGCAGGGCGGTGGAGCCGCTGGCGGCGGATATCCGCGGCAGAAGCAGGCGGGAAATGCTTAAAATGCTGCGGACAGAGAAGCTCCGGCTTCTGGCGCCCATGTTTTCACTGAACTATGATGATTTGCGGCAGCGGCACAGAGAGCGGAGAATGAAACGGATTCTGAAGGCCGCTCTTGCAACAGCCGCTGTTTTCCTGTGCTTTGGCGCTTTCAGTACGGCTATGGCGCTGCGGATACAAAGTCAGAACAGGCAGCTGGAGGAGCAGAAGGAACGTCTGGAGGAACAGAAGGGCCAGCTGGAGGAACAGGCGGCTGCTCTGCAGGAGCAGTCGGATGAAATCCGGCTGCAGAATGAGGCCCTGCTGAAGGAGCAGGCATTGAACCTGGCGGAGGAATCCCTGCGGCTGCTGGAGGAGGGGGACAGACAGGGCGCCGTTCAGGCGGCAGTCCGGTCTTTGACGGAATATCAGGGAATAGAGCTTCCCTACACTGCCCTGGGTGAGTATGCGTTGACGGAGAGTCTCCATATCTATGATAACGGATCCTATATCAAGCCGAGCCGTCAGATGGAGACAGAGGGTGTTATCCGGAGTATGCAGATTTCACCTGACGGGCAGAAGCTGCTTACCTGTGATGATACGCACACGTTGATTTTATGGGATATTGCCACCGGCAGCAGGCTTTCGGTGAGGGAAGACGGGAATTCTCTTCTGTCAGACCCGGAGGAGTACACATTTCTGGACAATGACAGAATTGCCTATCTGAACGATGGCGGTATTACCATCTATCACTGGAAGGAAGATCGGGCGGAGGAATTCCCCGGTGAGGGTTATCCTGTGGGAGCAGCGGCTTCCGGAAATTTGTTTGCAGTGGAATACAGAAGAGAGATACGGCTGTACCGGGCGGATACTCTTGTATATCTGGGAAGTTATATAACAGATAACCTGAATGGGCTTTATCCCGGCATCCATATTGATGAAGCAGGGAAACTTGCGATATTTCAGGAATCCGTCTCAGAGGAAGCGGATTTGCCGGTTTCCCGAAGACTTGTGTTCTGGAATGCGGAGACCGGGAATATCAGTAGGGCGGAGACGGGCACCGGCAGGCTGAGCGCGGTCTGTTATGCAGGGAACAGGGCGTATGTTCTGTGCAATTATACCAACGACAGTTATACCTATACTGAAACGGTGCTTACAGCATATAATACGGATACGGGAGAAGCTCTCTGGACAACGACATTTAATGACTGCAGCGGATCGAAACTGTTTCGGCCGGACGGAGAAGAGACGGACAGTATTCTGGTGATAACCTCTCAGGACGCCCGGCTTGTGGGAACAGAGGACGGACAGGAATATGCCCGATTTTCCATGGGCAGCACCACCGCGGGAGGAGCGGTTCTTTCCGGCGGAAGCGTGGGGGATGTCTATATCGTATATACCAGAAGCGGGGAGTATCATACCATTCTGGCGGACAAGCGCACGGATTATGTGATGGATGCACGTTTTCAGAGCCATTCCCAGAATGTGAAGGAATTTTACAAATGTGCCGGCGGTTTTCTGGTGCTGCCCTATCAGGACAACCGGGTGACCCTGTATACCTATTCGGGAAATCCGGCCTACGAAGCCAGGGAGACGCCGGTGGAAGAACCGTCGGGGGAATATCTGGATAGGCTGGAGTCCGTGAGGTATGCGGAGGAAAACGGTCTTGCCGTGCCGGCACGGGCTGAGCACGTTTTCTTCAGCGGGGACGGGGCTTTTGTCTATGTCTGCTACAATGACGGAACCCTGAGGATTTATGATGCAGTGACCTTTGAACTGAAATCGGAACTGGCTTTGCAATCCTCCTATCTCCGGCAGGAGCTTGGGGTGGATGAGCGCGGAAACCGCTTTGTGAGCGGAGGCGGATACGGCTATATGCTGAGTCCCGGCCTGGAGCTTCTT
Organism: Acetatifactor muris; assembly: GCA_023664365.1. Lineage (GTDB taxonomy): Bacteria > Bacillota > Clostridia > Lachnospirales > Lachnospiraceae > Acetatifactor > Acetatifactor muris_B. The sequence goes on from JAMPFR010000010.1 coordinate 48,526, forward strand.
GCGGTGATTGAAAATCTGACGGCGCTGGACAGCGGACAAAACCGGCTGATTGTGAAGGACAGCGCGGGGGTGCAGTACGGAATTCCTATTTATACGGTAGAAGAACTACTTGATAATGCCCGTGGATATGTGCTATCATGTAACTGTTCGGAATCGGAGGAAGCGGTTCCGTAATAATTGCGGACAGGGAAAGACAGGTAAGGTTCCTATGAATGAGACAGAATCCAGAAATTTCATTGAGTTGATGATTGATAAAGATCTGGCGGAGGGTGTTTATACATCCGTGCACACCCGTTTTCCGCCGGAGCCCAACGGATACCTCCACATCGGGCATGCGAAGAGTATCCTTTTGAATTACGGCCTGGCGCAGAAATACAACGGCAAATTCAATATGCGGTTTGACGACACTAATCCCACCAAGGAGGACGTGGAGTTTGTAGAGTCTATAAAGGCGGATATTCAGTGGCTGGGAGCAGACTGGGAGGACAGATTGTTTTTTGCTTCCGATTATTTCGGACAGATGTATGAGGCTGCGGTAAAGCTTATCAGGAAGGGTAAAGCCTATGTGTCGGATTTGTCTGCGGAGCAGATAAAAGAGTACAGGGGTTCTTTTACGGAGCCCGGGAAAGAGGATCCCGGCAGGGAGCGCTCTCCGGAGGAAAATCTGCGGCTGTTTGAGGAGATGAAGGCGGGAAAATATGCCGACGGGGAAAAGGTTCTCAGGGCCCGCATCGACATGGCGTCCCCCAATATCAATATGCGGGATCCGGTGATTTACCGGGTTGCCCATATGAGCCATCACAATACGGGAGATGCCTGGTGCATCTATCCCATGTATGATTTTGCGCACCCGATAGAGGATGCCATCGAAGGGATTACCCACTCTATCTGTACCATGGAGTTTGAGGACCACAGGCCTCTTTACGACTGGGTAGTGCGGGAACTGGAATATCCCCATCCCCCCAGACAGATTGAGTTTGCAAAGCTGTATCTGAAAAATGTGGTGACGGGAAAAAGATATATTAAGAAGCTGGTGCAGACGGGGACAGTGGACGGCTGGGACGATCCCAGGCTGGTATCCATTGCAGCGTTGAGGCGGAGAGGCTTTACGCCGGAGTCCGTCAAAATGTTTGTGGAGTTGTGCGGTGTGGCGAAGGCAAATTCCGTGGCGGATTATGCAGCGCTGGAATATTGTATCCGGGAGGATTTGAAGGCGAAGGCGCCCCGCTATATGGCTGTGCTGGATCCGGTGAAACTGATTATTGACAATTATCCCGAAGGGCAGACGGAACTGCTGAACGGAGTGAATAATCCGGAAAATGAAGGATTGGGCACAAGGGAGATTCCTTTTGGGAGGGAACTGTATATCGAGAGGGAGGACTTTATGGAGGAGCCTCCGAAAAAATACTTCCGTATGTTTCCGGGTAATGAGGTTCGCCTTATGAATGCCTATTTTGTTACCTGTACCGGGTGCGTGAAGGATGAGGCGGGCAATATCACGGAGGTTCACTGCACTTATGATCCGGCCTCCAGAGGAGGCAACAGCCCGGACGGCAGGAAGGTGAGGGGAACCATTCACTGGGTGGCGGCGGAAACAGCTATTCCTGCAGAAGCCCGTCTGTATGAAAATCTGATTGACGAGGCTGTTGCGGATGAGAAGGGTTCCATTTATAATGAGGACGGGGAGTTGTATCTCAATCCGGCGTCCCTGACAGTGAAGCATTGTTTCCTGGAGCCTGCTTTTGCGGGGGCCGCGGCTTATGAGAGGTTTCAGTTTGTGAGACAGGGATTTTTCTGCGTGGACGCGAAGGACTCCGTGCCGGAGAACTTGGTGTTCAACAGGATCGTCTCTTTAAAGAGTTCATTCGTGCTGCCGAAAAAGGACGGCAATGAATAAAATAAATAGAAAACACAGAATCAATAGAAGTGAAAGGTAAGGAGATTTGACATGGGGATTTTATCGGGACTGGGAGATTTCGGCCTTGACGGGCTGGAAGGAATGGATATTTATGCGGAGGATGAGAAGGAAGCCAAAAAGAAGGCTGCTGCCGCAGCGCCTCCCAAGGTAGAGGAGAAGGATCTGATCTATGATAAGACCTTTACCTGTCCGGTTTGCGGAGAGGACTTTTCGGCAAAGATCATGAAGTCGGGAAAGGCAAAGCTGTTGGGGACTGATCTGGATCTGCGAGCAAGGCATGAGGGGATCGATTCGGTAAAATATGACGTGCTGCTGTGTCCTGCCTGCGGATATGCGGCATTGAGCAGATATTTTTCCGCTATCGGAAGCGCCCAGACAAAGCTGATCAAGGAAAAAATCAGTAACAGCGTCCGGGTGACCAGATACGAGGATGAGGTCTACAGCTATGAGCAGGCCTATGAGCGTTACAGACTGTCTCTTGTCTGCGCCGTGGTAAAGAAGGCCAAGGCCAGCGAGAAGGCTTATATCTGCTTAAAGAGCGGCTGGCTGGTGCGGGGCTGGTGGGAAAGCCTGCAGGAGAGCGGCGGCGACGCAAAGAAGATAGAGCAGCTGAAGAGCCAGGAGGAGGAGTATCTGCAGAATGCCTACAAGGGCTTTGTGGAGGCAAGGCAGTCCGAAACCTTTCCCATGTGCGGTATGGATGAAATGACCATAGATTATCTGCTGGCGGTGCTGGCGGCAAGGTTTAAAAAGTATGACGTGGCCAGCCGTCTGGTATCCTCTATTCTTGCTTCCTCCATGGCAAATGCCCGTACCAAGGAAAAGGCAAGGACGCTGAAGGAGCAGATTATCGAGGACATGAAAAAGGCCGGACACTGAAGCTATGTATGAGATGACGATTCGTTTGCAGGCAGGCGGCGGCCGCCTCTATGAGCAGATATACGATCATATCAGGAAGGAAATCAGGGATGGGAAGCTTCTCGCAGGCGAGAGGCTTCCCTCCACCCGTTCTCTGGCGGAATATCTGCAGGTAGCCAGGAGTACGGTGGATTATGCCTATGGGCAGCTGCTGGATGAAGGATATATCGAAGCGCGACCCTGTAAGGGATATTTTGTCTGTCCCATGGAGGAGCTGCTGCAGCTGGAGGATGTCAGGGTGAATCCTGATGCCGGGGGCATAAGACGTACCGGGGGTACAATATATACTCCGGATGGGGAGAATGCGCGTGGAGAACTTCGCCGGGAAGCAGAAACAGCCGGGGGAAAGAACGGAGAAAAAGCCGCTATAGGGAACGGAGCGGAAAGCAGCGTAAGCGGACAGGGACAGGACAGCGAAGCGGCGTATGTACCGTTGCAGGCAGCGGGCAGTCCTGCCTGGGTCTGCGATTTCTCGCCTCATGAGATTGATATGTCGGGATTTCCCTTCGGCGTCTGGAAGAGAATTACAAAAAACATTCTCACGGACGCTAACAGCGACCTGTTTTCCAGAGGAGAACCCCAGGGAGATTATGAGCTTCGGCTGACCATCAGCCGGTATCTGCACTCCTCGAGGGGTGTGAACTGCCGTCCGGAACAGATTGTGGTGGGGGCGGGAAATGATTATCTGCTGCTTCTGCTGGAAAAGCTGCTGGGAAAACAGGTGCGCATTGCCATGGAAAACCCTACCTATCTGCGATCCTGGCGCATTTTAAAGTCCTTTTCCTATCAGGTGGTGACGGTAGACGCAGATGAAAGCGGTATGAAGGCAGGACAGCTGGAGCAGGAGAATGTCAGCGCGGTGTATTGTATGCCTTCCCATCAGTTTCCGTCAGGAACGGTGATGCCCATCGGCCGGCGGCTTGAACTGCTGAAATGGGCGGATAAAGCCCCGGACAGATATATCATAGAAGATGATTATGACAGCGAATTCCGTTATCATGGGAAACCCATACCGGCGCTGCAGGCCACGGACGGGCATGGCAGGGTGATTTATATCGGCAGCTTTTCCAAGGCAATCGCACCGGCAATCCGAATCAGCTTTATGGTGCTGCCGGAAGTCCTGTTGGAAAAATACCGTCGGGAGCTGTTTTTTTATTCCTGCACCGTATCAAGAATCGACCAGGGTATTCTGAATGAATTTATCAGGGACGGTTATTTTGAGCGGCACCTAAACCGCATGAGAAAAATATACAGGGCAAAGCATGAGCTTCTTTTGGAAGAACTGCGTCCTTTCCGGGAAAAATTTGCGGTGACGGGGGAAAATGCAGGACTGCATCTGCTTCTGACAGACAGGGAAGGCAGAAGCGAGGAACAGCTGCTCAGGAGCGCCGGGGCTGCAGGCGTACGGGTGTATGGGCTTTCGGAGAACATGGCCGGGCCGTCAGGGGAGGGCGAAAAGCGGGAAACAAAGACCGGGCCTGCCACTGTTCTGATGGGCTTCGGGGCACTTAAGGCTGAGCAGATACAGGAGGGCGTCCGGCGGCTGAAGGACGTCTGGTTATAAAAAACAGGCATATCGTAGTTATCTGCTTCTTAAAAAAGCGCCGCCCGCTACTGAAACTCAGCAGCAGAGCGGCACATCTCTGTATTGACACAAAGTCAACGCAGTTGATTCGGCTCGTTGCCCGCGGGGATTAATTGTCGCTGATAGCAGGTTCTTCGTCGGAGGCGTCTTCCTCGTCAAAGAATTCTTCCACATTTTCAATGGTGTCGTCAGCTTTCTCGGCGGCATTTTCCACTGATTCCTTCAGAGGGGTGAAGCCGTCCTTCGCCGGTGCGTCCTGTTCCTCGGCAGCCCCGGCTGCTTCGCCTTTTGCATCGGCGGCCCCGGCTGCTTCGTCCTTTGCATCGGGGGTCAGGGACACATAGTTGGGAGAATCGCCGCTGAAGTCATCATAATCCTCATCTTCGGATTCCGCATGCCCAACGCCCTTTTTCTGCAGATAATAGTGAACTGCAGCTGCAGCAGTACCCACTGCGGCAGTGAAAAGCAGGAATTTTCCAAATTTTTTAGCCATAAGTTACTCCTTTCGGTTCCGATTAAGATATTTCCATATTAATACTATTTTGTTGAAATGAAAAGGGAATATGTATAAATTTAGGAAAATTTTATGGTTTTCGGTTTCTATTAAATAAGATTTATGATATGATAATATTCATTGGAACGGGAGTAATTTTATGAATGGCAAGTTTTTTGATTTAAAAAAAGAGAAGCAGGACAGGATGATAAACGCGGCGCTGAAGGTGTTTGCCCTTCAGGGGTATCGTCATGCCAGCACGGATGATATTGTCAGGGAGGCGTCTATCAGTAAGGGGCTTCTGTTCCACTATTTTGAAAATAAGATTGGCGTATATAACTTTATCTATGATTACAGTGTGCGTTATATGATTCTGGAACTTCGATCCACCGTGGATCCCGCAGAGGCGGATTTGTTTGAAGTCATGAAGCAGACGGAATGCGCCCGTATGCATGCCATGCGGGGATATCCCTATATGCAGCAGTTTTTGAACCGCTGCATGACGGAGGACGTCAGCGAGGCCCTGCTGACAATCGAGGGAAAGCGGGGCGCTCTGGAGGAGGTTTACCGGTCTGTCAACAGCCAGATAGATTACGGCAGCCTGCCCGGAAGCGTGGATGGGGAAAAGCTTCGCAAGATGCTGGACTTTACTGTCAAGGGCCTGATGACTGAAAGGTTCCAGGACGCTTCCTTTCAGCCGGAAATGTTGTACAGGGAGTTGTGCGACTATCTGGATATGGTAAAGAAGCTGGTGTACGCTGCCTGAGGATATGATGTCCCGATGTCTGCTTCGCCGCAGCAACGTCCGTTTTTTTACCTGGCAGGGCGATAGGGGCCATCGGCGGGATAACCGCCCTTAAGCTTCTGCATTCCCCGCTGGATGGCGTCCTTAGAGGTTTTCCAGTCTGCGTCTTTATTGCGGTAGTCAAATTTTTCCACCATCCAGGACACATCCTCCGCAAGGCGTTCCATGTTTTTCTCCATGAGGGGGAACATGCAGCCGTAAAACTCTTCCTTTTCCCTGTCGTTCAGCTTGGTATCGGAGGCTTCGCAGAGTTCGCCGAAGTGGGACAGGCAGAAGCCCTTGCCTTTCTTTATCTTTTCACGAAAGTCCGAATCCTGCTTCCACAGATAGAAAAAAGTATCCATATAGCGCTGCCAGGTATCCTTATATTGACCGCAGATGTAACAGGAGGCTTCCTTTTCCTGCACCCAGACGCCGATGGCATTGCCGTTTTCGGCCCGTCTGCCAAGCTTTTCCCGCAGGGAGCTTTTTCCCGGTTTAAAGCCTGAAAACTCCTTTTTCATCTCCCCCAGCATCCGCTGGTAGTGGGTCTTTAAGATCCATGCGTTGCCCAGAGTATTGCCGTAGTCGAACATTTTCTGGAAATGGAGGCGGCAGAAGCCGGCCTTGTCCGTCATATCGCGAATGTCCGCCTCCATGTAGGAAGCGCTGCTGCCCAGGACAAAATCCAGCAGGTCCCGCTCAATACTGCGTTCGATAAAACAGAAAGGGCATTCGTCATTGGCGTCTACGGCGTCATTTAAGGGAATGGTGTACAGTTGTTCTTTCATGTGGATACCTCTCTTTTTTACATAATATTGTAACATTTTTTAAGATTTCTTAAGTTGTCAGAAGCAGGCTTTATGGTTATTATATAGTTAGCACGATAAATAAGCAAGCGGTGTAACGCATAACGATAGATTCAGCGAAAGATGTGATGTTTTTTGATATTCAGCAGTATAGAATTTCTGCTTCTATTTCTGCCGGTTTTTTTGGTTGTCTATTGGCTGTCTCCCCGGAAGTGTAAAAACCCGGTGCTTCTTGCAGGAAGCCTTATTTTTTACACCCTTGGAGAGCCGAAATATCTGGTGTTGCTCATGGCATCCGTGCTGGCGAATTACCTTACGGGGCTTCGTCTGGAGCAGATGCCGAGGCAGAAAGGAAAGCAGAACAAACAAAAGAAAATTAAATATGACAGGAAGCGAAAAAGAATTTTTATCACAGCGGTTGTGATTAACATAGGAGTGCTGGCGGTCTGCAAGGCGGTGTTTGACGAGGCGGGACTTCCTCTGGGCATCAGCTTTTATACCTTTCAGATTCTTTCCTATCTGGCGGATGTGTATCAGGGAGAACAGCGAAGGGAGACGTCTTTTGTCTGCTTTGCCACTTATATCACCATGTTCCCGCAGCTGATATCGGGGCCTATTGTCCGCTACGGAGAGGTGCGGGAGGAGCTTTATAAGCGGGAGTTCAATGCGGAGAAGCTGCAGGAGGGCCTGAAGGTATTTACCATGGGACTGGCGGCGAAGGTCCTGCTGGCAGATCGGCTGGGGCTTCTGTGGCAGGAGGTGCAGGTGACGGGCTTTGAAAGCATATCCACACCTCTGGCCTGGATGGCGGCTGCAGCCTACTCCATGAAGATTTACTTTGACTTTTACGGTTATTCCCTCATGGCGGTAGGACTGGGCAGGATGCTGGGCTTTGAACTGCCGGAAAATTTCCGCACGCCTTATATGGCAGGGTCTGTAAGGGATTTTTACCGCAGATGGCATATGACGCTGGGAGGCTGGTTCTGCAGATATATTTACATTCCTCTGGGCGGCAGCCGAAAGGGAGAACTGCGGACAGTGTTCAATCTGCTGGTGGTCTGGGGAGTGACGGCAGTCTGGCACGGCAGCACGGAAAACTTCCTGATCTGGGGAATGCTGCTGTGGCTGCTGATTGTATTTGAAAGGCAGATGGATGCCCTTGGAGCAGGCAAAATGCTGAAAGGTCCCCTGAAGGCCCTTCCCCATCTGTATTTGTGGGCTGTCATTCCTGTGACATGGGTTTGCTTTGCAGTGACGGATTTATCGCAGCTGCAGGCATATCTGGGCAGGATGTTCGGCACACTGGAGGGCGCTCATGTCAGCGCGGGAGACTGGCTCAGAGCTTTGCAGACATACTGGTATCTGTTCGGTATCGGCGCCATCGGGTGTACTCCTGTGCTGCAAAGGCTGTTTCGCAAATGGAAGGACAGCGTGGCAGGCGCCCTGATTCTTGTGGCGCTCTTCTGGCTGTGTGTGTGGCGGCTTCAGGTGGAAGGGGATAATCCCTTCATGTATTTCAGAAGATTTTAGGAGAGACGAGAGATAAAGTGAAGCAGTTAAAGAAATGTTATTATTTGATATTGCTGGCGGCAGTGGGAATCATCTATCTGAGCAGAGTGGATCATTGGAAGGTCTATGCGCAGGCGGCTCAGCAGGTGAAGGAGTTCTGTCTGGGAGATGCCGGCCGGGAGTACGGTGAAGAACGGCCGAAGGACGGAGCAGGCCGGGACGGAATACCGGCGGAAGCGGGAGCAGACATGGACGGAACGTTGGCGAAAGCGGGAACAGATCGGGATGGAACGCTGACAGAAGCCGGGGCAGACGGAAACGGAACGTCGGCGGAAGCGGGAACAGATCGGGATGGAACGCTGACAGAAGCCGGGGCAGACGGAAACGGAACGTCGGCGGAAGCGGGAGCAGACCGGAGCGGAGCGCTGACAGAAGCCGGGGCAGATCGGGGCGAAATGTCGGCGGAAGCGGGAGCAGACCGGAGCGGAGCGTCTGCAGGTGTCGGGGCAGATCCGAACGGAACATCGGCGGACGCCGGGCAGGCACAGGCAGAGGGCGACGGGCCGAAAGGACAGCCCGGAGTACAGACATCCGGGGCGGATGTGTATGAGGGGCCGGTGTTTACCACGGTGGAGGACGATTATTTTTCGGACGCCGTGTTCATCGGAGATTCCAGAACAGTGGGCATGTACGAGTACGGCGGACTGGAGGAAATTTCCACATTTTACGCATCTACCGGCCTTACCGTATATAAAATATTTGACGCGGAAATTGTGAAGGTGCCGGGGCAGAAAAAGAAAATTACCATTGAGGAGGCCCTGCAGGAAAATTCCTTCGCGAAGATTTATCTGATGATTGGCATTAACGAAATGGGAATCGGTACCGTAGAGACCTTTACGGAAAAATACGGAGAGGTGGTGGCTCATCTGCAGGAGCTGCAGCCGGACGCGGTGATTTATATCCAGGGGATTATCAAGGTAACCACAGCCCGTTCCAATCAGGGAGATTATATCAACAACGAGGGCATTGAGGCCCGCAATCTGGAGCTGGAGAAGCTTGCGGATAACAGGAGCATTTTTTATCTGGATGTAAATCCCCTCATCTGTGACGAGACGGGGGGCCTGGTGGATTCCTACACCTTTGACGGGGTTCACCTGAAGGCCAAATATATTCAGATATGGAAGGACTATCTGAAGGAGAATGCAGTTCGGACAGACACCCTGCCTGAGTCAATAACCCCGCTGCAGGCAACGGGGTATTGAATAAAAAACAGCTGTTACCATGGATTTTTCTTGACGCATTCCCGGTCAGCGATTATCATAGAGAAGAAAGTGCAATGAGGCCGTCCATACGGCCTCATTGTGCGGAAAAAGCCTGTAAATCCACTTTTCGTGAGGGGAGAGGTTGCGGGAAAATCACAGGAGGATGAGTTTATGAGCAAGAAGAAATCGGCTCTCGGTGAGAGCGGCATCTATGACGCCAAAGTCCTTGGCGCTCCAAAGGTCGCAGTATTGGGCCTGCAGCACATGTTTGCAATGTTTGGTTCCACCATACTGGTTCCTGTTCTGACAGGGCTGGATGTTTCCACCACTTTGTTCTTTGCGGGGGTGGGGACGTTACTGTTCCATTTTCTGACAAAGAGAAACGTACCTGCCTTTCTGGGGTCCTCCTTCGCGTTTTTGGCCGGTTATCATGCCATTGCAGGTAATCCCATGGATAATCCCAGCACCCTTCAGCCGGGTCTGCTGCCTTACGCCTGCTTCGGCGTGGCGTGTTCGGGTCTGCTGTATCTGCTGCTGGCTCTTTTGATTAAGCTCTTCGGTACAAAGAAGGTCATGAAATTTTTCCCCCCTGTGGTCACGGGGCCTATTATCATCGCTATCGGTCTTACTCTTTCCCAGACTGCCATTGACAGCTGTTCCTCAGACTGGCTCATTGCCCTTACGGCCATTGTGCTGATTGTAATCTGTAATATCTGGGGCAGGGGAATGCTGAAGATTGTGCCTATTATTGTGGGTGTGCTCGGCTCCTATCTGCTGGCGGTTATTTTGCAGAGGGTGGACTTTACCAGTGTTGCCGACGCGGCCTGGATCGGTCTTCCCATCCACTGGGACAGCACCGTGTTCTGGGCCTTTGGGGATGGCAATGTGTCCATGCTGATTACCAGCGTCATCACCATCATGCCCATTGCCCTTGCTACCATTGTGGAGCATGTGGGAGATATATCCGCTATTTCCTCTACGGTAGGGAAAAATTATATCAAGGATCCCGGACTGCACAGGACCCTGTTGGGCGACGGACTTGCCACTATTGCAGCCTCCCTGTTCGGCGCGCCTGCAAACACTACCTACGGTGAAAATACAGGCGTACTTTCCCTGACGAAGGTGTTTGACCCCATGGTAATCCGCCTGGCGGCAGGGTTTGCAATTCTCTTTTCCTTCTGTCCCAAGTTTGCCGCAGTTATCGGCTGTATGCCTTCTGCGACGGTGGGAGGCGTATCCCTGGTGCTTTACGGCATGATTTCCGCAGTGGGCGTCCGCAATGTAGTGGAGTCTCACTGTGATTTTTCCAAGAGCCGCAATGTCATCATTGCCGCACTGATTCTGGTGCTGTCCATCGGCATCAAATACAGTGCCGCAGGAGCCATCGCCTTTACGGTGGGTTCTGTGACTATCAGCCTTTCCGGCCTTGCAGTGGGAGCGCTTGTGGGCATTATCCTGAATGCGGTGCTGCCCGGCAAGGATTATGTGTTCAGCGAGGATGAACCCAGGGATACGGGAGTGAACTTTGCGGTCATGAATAAGGAGAAGGACTGATTCATAGTCCGGCGCTGTTGAGAATAAGATAAATACAGTGAGGAAGTGCCGGTGGGCCAGGGTCACGACGGCTTGAGGGATATGCTTTCAGCCGGATGACATTGGCCTGTCTGCACTTCTTTTAAAATCGAATCAAAAACGAAAAAGGAGAATGAGATGAGAGTTGCGGATATGCACTGCGACACGGTCAGCAGGCTGGCGGAGCTGGAGGAGAAGGGAACCCGGGAGGGATTAAGGAGCAACACGGGACACTTGGATCTGCTGCGCATGAAGAAGGGAGACTATCTGCTTCAGAATTTTGCTCTGTTTGTGGAGCTGGAGCGATGCGGCGACCCCTGGGAGGCAGTCTGCAGACTGTATGAGCGCTATCGGTCGGAACTGGAAAAAAACAGTGATTTGATTGCGCCGGTGCTTGCGTTTGAGGACATTGCCGCCAATGAGGCCGCCGGAAAGCTGTCCGCCATGCTGACGGTGGAGGAAGGCGCTGTGTGCAGGGGAGAAATCGAAAAGCTGCGAAAGCTTTATGATATGGGAGTCCGTATGCTTACCCTGACCTGGAATTATCCCAACGAACTGGGACATCCTAATTTTGACAGGGCGCTGAGAGCAAAAGGATTGATAGAAGCATTCCTGCACACGCCCAATGTGACGGAAGGACTGACGGAGCGTGGCCGGGAGTTCGTGGCGGAAATGGAGAACTTAGGGATGATTCCCGATGTGTCCCATTTGTCGGACGCCGGTTTCTATGATGTGCTTGAGGCGACGGAAAAGCCTTTTGCAGCAAGCCATTCCGACGCCAGAGCCGTGTGCCCCAATGTGCGCAATATGACAGACGATATGATTCGGAAGCTGTCGGAGCGGGGCGGCGTCATGGGACTGAACTACTGCGCGGACTTTCTGGAGGAAGCGGCCGTGGGAGAGAGGAATCCGGGAACCATTGGAGCCATCGTCCGGCATGCAAAGCATATTGTAAATGTGGGAGGAATGCAGGTCCTGGGACTGGGCAGCGATTTTGACGGGATTGATACCCATGAAGAACTGCCGGGGGCGGAAAGCATGGGGAAGCTGTGGGAGGCTCTGAAAGCCGCCGGATTTACAGAATCTCAGCTGGATATGGTATTTTGCGGAAACGTGCTGCGGGTATATGGTGACACACTGAAACGGAAGTGATATACTGGACGTATAGGAAAGCCGGACAGTATACGCCGGCAGATGATATACAGGGAGAAAGCGGCATGAAAACCTTTGAGGAACTGAATCAGCTTTTTGGAAAAAGTGAACAGGCGTTTCTGGTGACCGGTCTGCCTCTTTCGGAGGATGCCGTACTGGTATACGGAAATGCAGCTGCGGCGGCCCTGACGGAAATTAACATGAAGGAAATTTCCGGACACAGGTTTAGGGATCTGGGGGAGCAGTGGAAAGAAAAGAGACATATGTACAGTTCTGCTTTTGACAGTGATATGTGTCTTATCATGATTGTGGATATGACGGATGTGGAACTGAAGGCAGAGGAGAACTACAGGCAATACTGCAGGAATATGGAAAATGCGCTGGAGCATGCGAATGATGCGAATCAGGCGAAGACCAAGTTCCTTTCGGAGATGTCTCACGATATCCGCACACCTATGAACGCGATTGTGGGTATGACGGATATTGCACTGAAGTATATAGAAGACACTAAGAGGGTGGAGGACTGTCTGAAAAAGATCAAGGTTGCCTCCGGACACCTTATGGGATTGATCAATGAAGTGCTGGATATGTCCAGAATCGAAAGCGGCAAGGTGACTTTGATGCTGGATGATTTTCAGCTGATGGATTTGATTCATTCCATTGTCATAGTCATCAAGCCCCAGGCAGAAAAAAAGCAGATTCGCTTTCGGTTGGAAATCGGAGAGATTCTGTACGAAAATCTCCAGGGCGACGCCATGCGCATTCAACAGATATATATTAATCTCCTGTCCAATGCCGTCAAATATACGGAGGACGGAGGAGAGGTGTGCATGCGGATCAGCCAGGAGCAGGGGGAAAACGGAATGATTCGGCTTCTGGCCGAGGTGGAGGACAATGGCATCGGTATGACGCCGGAGTTCGTGAAGCACATTTTTGACCCTTTTGAGCGGGAACGGAATACTACCTTAAGCAAAATCGAAGGAACGGGCTTAGGCATGAGCATCACCAAAAAGCTGGTGGAGATGATGCAGGGCCATATCACGGTGGAAAGCCGAAAGGGGGAGGGGAGCAGATTCAAGGTATGCCTGCAGCTGGAGCTTTCGGATAAGGGGACGGCCTTTGAAAAAAACGCTCTGGCGGGACGCCGGGTGCTGGTATTGCAGGGAGCGGCGGAAAAGCTGGAAAGGCTGCCTGAAATGCTGCGCCGCTTCGGCATGGAGGCGGATGTGGCGTCCTGCGGCATGGAAGCGGTGGATTTGATGAATGACGCAGACATTGGGGGACTGGACTATTTCGCCATGCTCACGGCGGATAAGCTGGCTGATATGGAGATTTCACTTTTCCTGCCGGAAATCTGTGCCAGAAAGGGAAAACATTTTCCCATATTGCTTTTGTCTGAAAACGACTGGTCTGAGGAGGAGTATCTGCTGGGACAGGCGGGTGTGACGTCCTTTCTTCCTCTGCCCCTGTCTGAAAGCCGTCTGGCAGAGGCTCTGTATGCCTACACGGAGGAATGTGCAAACAGGCAGGCTCAGGCGCAGCAGGAATCAAGGAAAAATTATGGGAACAGCCGTATTCTTCTGGTGGAGGATAATGAACTGAACATGGAGATCGCCGTAGAAATTCTGAGCAGTACGGGTGCGCAGATTGATACGGCATACAACGGGCAGGAGGCGGTACAGGCTTTCAGCCAAAAGCCGGAATTCTATTATTCCCTGATTTTGATGGATATTCAGATGCCTGTCATGGACGGGCTGGAGGCAGCCAGACGGATTCGTGCCCTGGAACGCGCAGATGCGTCTGAGGTAGCCATTGTTTCCATGACTGCCAATGCTTTTGCGGAGGACAGACAGCGTTCTGTTGAGGCAGGGATGAACGGACATATCACCAAGCCTATCGATGTGGAGCAGCTGCTGGAGTGCCTGAGCCGGTGGTGCGGGAGGTAGGTATGCGGCAATATCAGGAAGAATACATTGCTAATATAGAAAGAATATTGAAGCTGATGCAGCATACGGCACTTAGAGGACTGTCCCGGGAGGAAACGAACCGCAGGCTTATGGCAAGGGGCGCAAAGGTGCGGGAGCTTAGAGAAAAAAACACAGGTATTCTGCGGGAAAGCCTGATTCCCATTCTTGATAATATCCTCACTGCCGATCAGGAGGACATTGACTCCCTGGTAGAGTTTACGGATGTATTGATGCGGAGCCAGCTGGACGCAGCACTGCGATATTATGTATGTAAAGCCCTTGTGTCATATGCGAGAGTGAAGGATAAGCGGAATCTGCTGATCAAGGAGCTTTATATGACAGGCATGGCGCTCTTTGGCCTGAGAAGCATATCCGGAGGCCGTAACGACGGACAGCTTTGCTGGAAGATGCAGATGGTGTTCGGTGAGGCTGCGGGCTATATCCGGGTGTATGATGAGATAGAGGATGCGGAGACAAGAGGCTACATCCATCGTTCCATGGGCAATCTGGCATTGGGGATTGTGGGACACGGCGGCAAAGCGGCGGAAAAGAAGCTGGAGGTAATCAGGCGTTCCCTGCAGGTGCTGACGGATCCGTCATACCATGAGAAAACGCCGGATCTGCCCTGGAATACCTATATTTATAAGCAGCATCAGGAGAGAACCACCCTGATGGGGGAGCTGCGGGGCGGGGAGGTCACAGCCAAAATAGTGGGAGAGGTCATGGAATCCGCCCAGTATGTCTATGACAGGCAGATGAAAAATGCAAAGGAAAGGGGAATACCCCTGGAAGCAAGATGGCTTCAGACTTATTATGCGGCATCCTATTATTGCGGGGTATATGCTTTGCCGGAGCTTTTGCATAAGCTGGAGGAGTTGTACGCTGCCGTGTCCTTTTCTGATTACAGTACCAACGGGATGTACGGCAATATTTATCTTCCGGCGATCTATTCGGTTTATGCATCCAAAGACGCGGAGCTGCTGCAGCGGAAAAAACCGGTCATCCTGATGATGTACCGCAGAATAACGAAGTATCTGAAGCTTGTACCCCTTGGTGAGAATATGGATAATCTGTTCTTTTATATCAGGGCGATTCTGGACGTGTATATTGAGTACCCCGGAGAGAATTGTTTCCGGGAGTATGCGGAAAGTGTGATTGCATACAGGCAGCCGGAGACGTATGTACATTCCTGCAGGGTGGCGAAGCTGGCTTTACTGATTTTCGAGTATGTACTGCAGGAAGAACCGGAACAGCTTACAGGCATCAGGGGGATAGAGAGCGTGGAGGAGCTGCGGCTGCGCCGGGAGGAGACGGAGAAATTTCTGGAGGAATGCTGTATTCTTCACGATATCGGAAAACTGAAGCTGCTGGAGCTGTATGAGGTGCCGGGCCGAAGCTGGTTTGCCGAGGAGGAGGAGATACATCGCTTTCATCCGGTCTTTGGATATGAGATGCTGAAACGGTGCGATTCCACAAAAGAGTTTGCGCCGGTGGTTCTGGGGCATCACAGATGGTATGACGGGCAGGGCGGTTTTCCTGAGGAATATCATCGGGAAACGGAGCGGGATGCGGTGTTGACGGATATTGTCAGTGCGGCGGACTTTATAGATAAGAGCTGCAGTTCGGGAGGAACTTATCGAAATGAGGTGATTCGGCCGGAGGAAATGTTTGAACGGCTGCAATCCTTCAGCGGCACCAGATTTTCACCGTGTATTGTGGAGGCGGTTTTAGGGAAAGAATCGGAAATTGAAAAAATCATTGACAGCCCCTTTTGAATCGCTTATAATGCATTTTAAGTTCCTGTTTAAAACTTCATATTCAAGTGATTGAATTATAAAGGCAATGATAAGAAGAAGTAGCAGATAGTGAAACATACAGAAAGCAGCCGGGTGATGAGAGGCGCATGGGAAACTATATGTGAATACATCTTTGAGCTTCACACCGAATTCCGCAGCGGCGGACAGTAGGCTGTGACGGTTCCCGCATCCGTTATCGTGCTAGAGTATAAGCTGTGTCGGCAGCCGTACTCGAAGAGGCAGGCAGTGTGAGCTGTCTGTGAACATCAGGTGGTATCACGAGGCTTTCGGCCCTCGTCCTTTTGGAAGGACGGGGGCTTTTTTCGTGACAACAGAATTCCCGCGAAGTGTGAATTCTATTGTCATGGGATCCGGCTTCTGCGGCGTGGATATCCGAAGCCGGGGCATGGGGTGAAAGACAGGAAATAAGACAAATTTGTGTAAAGAGAGAGGAGAAAAGAGATGGAAGAAGTTCGTATGGAGGGAAAAGAGCGTATGGAGGAAAAGGTCCGCCTGGAGGACAAAGTCCTCCATGGTATGCGGGTCATCAAACAGGGGGCGGCAGAGCTTATCGGTGAGGAGGAGCTGGAGGAAAAGCTGCGGCGCAGTATTCTGACTGGAAAGCCGCTGACCGTTAAATTCGGCATGGATCCCAGCGCGCCGGATATACACCTGGGACACGCAGTGGCGCTGCGGAAGCTGAAGCAGCTGCAGGATATGGGGCACAGGATTGTGGTAGTAATCGGAGATTTTACGGGAAAAATCGGAGACCCTACGGGCAGGAGCAAGGGCAGAAAAGCCCTGACGGACAGAGAAGTGCTTGTAAATGCCGGGACTTATCAGGAACAGATTTTTCACATTTTGGACAGAGAAAAGACTTTGGTACGGTACAACGGGGAATGGCTGGAGTCTGTGAGTTTAAGTGAAATGCTGGAGCTTGCGTCCACTATAACGGTTGCGAGAATGCTGGAGCGGGATGACTTTCAGAATCGGTTCCGAAATAATATTCCCATCGGGCTCCATGAATTTTTTTATCCCTTACTGCAGGCATATGATTCCGTTGTGCTGGAGGCTGACCTGGAGCTTGGGGGAACCGACCAGACCTTCAATATCCTGATGGGGAGAAGCCTGCAGAGAGAGCGGGGGCAGGAATCCCAGGCAGCGCTGTTTATGCCGGTGCTGGAGGGGATTGACGGTGTGGAAAAGATGAGCAAGAGTCTGGGAAATTATATCGGCGTCCGGGAGGATGCCAGAACCATGTTCACAAAGGTGATGCAGGTGCCGGACAGCCTGATTATCAAATATTTTGAGCTGGCTACAGACATCCGGCCGGAGGAACTGGACGGGGTGAAGGAGGAACTGGCGGACGGCGGGAATCCGAAAGACGCAAAGCTGCTGCTTGCCAGGACAATCACAGCCCTTTACAATGGGGAAGAGGCGGCGGAAGGCGCGGAACGCTTTTTCCGGGAAGCCTTTACCGACCGCCGGGTTCCGGAGGATGCAGATATACTGCAGGTGGTTATGGAAAAGGGAAATCTGCTGGACTGCATCCGGCCTCTGGTAAACGGGGGATATGTAAGCAGCGGCGCACAGTTCCGCAGGCTGGTGGCCCAGGGAGGTGTGCAGAGGAACGGTGAGCGGGTAAAGGATATGGAGGAGAAAATCAAAACGGGTGATGTGCTGAAGGTAGGAAAACGGAAGTTTGTCCGCATTGAAATAAACATGTAGTAATCAAAACCACCTTAAAAAGATAAAAAAACTATAAAATGTAATTATAAAAACAGAAATCCTGTTGCTATTTTGAAAGGTAAGTGGTATTCTGTACTTTGTAATCGACATTGTTTGAAAGGGTTATAAGGTATTATAAGGTATGAATGAAGCGTTCCATATTATCAGCGACGGCTCCTGTGATTTGCCTCCGGAACTGGCGGAAAAGAAAAATATAACAATAGTTCCCTTTTATGTGTCTTTTGATGATGCACATTATCTGAAGGAAAATGTGGAGATCGGTATTCGGGAATTTTACCAGCAGATGGTTGACAGGAAAGGTGTGTATCCCAAATCTTCCCTGCCCTCTGCCAAGGATTATGAAGACGCCTTCCGGCCCTATGCGGAGGCGGGAGTGCCTGTAATCTGCATCTGTATTACTACAAAATTCAGCGGTTCCATGCAGTCTGCGGTAAATGCCAGAGAGGCCCTGCGGGAGGAATATCCCGGGGCGGAGATTACCGTCATCGACGCTACCGTCAACACGGTGCTCCAGGGGCTGTATGTGCTGGAAGCCGTGGAGCTGCGGGACGCGGGAGTAAGCTATGGGGACGCCATAGCCCGGCTGGAGGAAATTAAGAGCACCGGCAGAATCTTTTTCACTGTGGGCAATATGGAATATTTAAAGCACGGCGGGCGCATCGGCAAGGTCAGCGCCCTGGCGGGAAGCGTTCTGGACATCCGGCCTGTGATAACGTTGAAAAAAGGCGAGATTTTCCCCTCGGGAATCGGCAGGGGAAGAAAGCGCAGTACGGCGAAGGCCACGGATTTACTGTTGGATTATTTAAAAAAGAGCAGGCTGGGAGTTGACTGTTACAGCATTACCATAGGCTACGGCTATGATATAGAGGAAGGAAAGGCTTACCGGGACAGTGTGGTGGAAGCGCTGCGAAATAGCGGTTATGAGGTAAAGGAAATTCCCACATACCAGATTGGCGCCACAATCGGAGTACATACCGGTCCCTATCCTCTGGGAATCGGTGTTATCGAGAAGGCAATCCACCGCTAGATGCAGTTTTTCAGAAGTTCTTCTATATTGGCAAAGGCATAGTCGGCGGGATAGGGGGTGTCCGTCATATCCGCAGGCTTTGCCTCTCCGGTAAAGACCACACAGGTATCCACTCCGCCGTTGATGCCGCAGGCGATGTCCGTGTAGAGGCGGTCGCCTACTACCAGAGTTTCCTCCCGGGTAAAACCGGACAGCTCCAGACACAAATCCACTACCTCCCGGCTGGGCTTCCCAAGGTACACAGGTTTTTTGTCCGTGGTGGCGGTAATCATGCTGCAAATAGATCCGCAGTCGGGAATAAAGCCGAAATCTATAGGGCAGCGCAGATCCGGATTGGTGGCATAGAAGGGGGCCTCCGTAGTCAGCAGCACCTTCGACACTTCTACCAGTTTTTGATAGTTCAATTCACTGTCATATGCTGCAACCACGCAGTCAATGCCGTCCTCTGCAGTCTCGGTGACGATAAGTCCGTTTTGTCTTAATTCCGCCACAAAGGAAGCGGTTCCCAGCACAAATATCTTTTTATGAGCATAATTTTTTTTCAGAAATCGGATTGTCATAAAGCCTGACGTGATGAACTGGTCCTCCGTGGTTTCCAGAGAAAAGGCAGCGCGGAATTTCTCCACATAGTCTCTGCCGCTTTTGGTAGAGTTATTAGTAATGTAATAGGATTTCCCGCCAATGTGTTCAATGTGGGACAGCAGCCGGGCGCTGCCTTCATACAGGGTGTCCCCTACCGCCAGAGTGCCGTCTATGTCAAACAGAAACAGTTTCTTTTTTTTCAGATTTTCCGTTGATTTCATGAAAATTGTACAGTCTCCTTTCATTCCGCCTTCGGGACATAAAGCTATTATATCCGATTGGTTGTGAAGATTGCAAGCAGTAGGAGATTATCCTTTATAAAATTGCAAATTCGGCACATAATAAGGGATGCAACAGTCTGTTAAGATTGTTGCATCCCCTTTGCGT
>JAMPFR010000110.1 GCA_023664365.1 Acetatifactor muris
AGTATTTCACCATTTCCGCAATGGACAATGCCGGGAACATGTCAGAAACTTACCAGACGAAGAACCCATATTATAAAGACCCGGCAGACGAAAGCGATGAGAACCCGGCGGCGCAGCTTCCGGAAAGCGCAGAAGCCACAAATCCGGGAAGCGCAACTGGAACCGTGACGGAGCATATGAAAACGGACAGCAGCGGCAATGACGTCACGCAGGAAGCAGCGGAAGACGGTGATGCGCAGACGGAAGGAGAGTCAGGGCAGGGAAAGGAATTTTATACCATAACGACCGCAACGGACAAAGTTTTTTACCTTGTGATTGACCGTGACGGGGAGGAAGAAGTGGTGTATTTTCTGACGGAGATTACGGAGAATGACCTGTTAAATGCCACATCGGACAATAACGAAACGCTTCCGAAAAATTCTGCCGCGCTGGAATCCGCGGTAACGGCAGAGGAATCCGCCCTTCCGAACAATAACGGCATCCCTGCGGAATACACAGAGGAAACGGAAAGTGGAGAGGAGATGGAAAGCGTGGAAGAAACGGAATACACGGAGAAAACGGAAAGCATGGAGGAAGCAACGGAGCAGAACCCGGTGGCATCCTATATCCTCATGGGAGCCGTTGCAGTCTTATTTGTCGGCGGCGCCTATTATTTTAAAGTGATGCGCAGGAAAAAAGAAAGATTTCTTGAAGATGAGGACGATGACATGGAAGATACGGAGGAATATGCGGATGAGGATACGGAAGATGAAAACGGTTCTGACGATTTCTTTGACCGTGATGACGAAGCATAAGAATAAAAACAAATAACGGCACGGCGGATTGTCCGCTGAAAAAGGCGTTTCCCATAGCTGGACGGACAGAGGGGGAGCGCCTTTTTTTAAGCATACAGTCTGCCGGAGAAGTGCATGGCGCGGGCAGGGAGGTGGAGCAGCGATTGAAAATGTAACGGAATGGATGCAGGAAAAAGACGTGGTAAAAGAATATGAAGACCTTCTGGGGCAGGATGGGAACGCGGGCATAAGGTTAGTGTTTTCAAATATTTTCCATTCTATGGATATGCTGAAAAACAACATAAACATGATGTCTATTGAAACAGAGGAAGCCGCCAGGATAGCTGCCGCCCTGCCGGAAAGCGGGGAAAAGCAGGCTGCGGCTTCTGCACTAAAAGAAGCGGAAAAAGGGGTTTGTGCGGCGTGGGGGTTTTATTCGCGGGCAGAATCCATGATCTTAAAAGGCATAGAGGCTTCGGTGATGGGATTCCGGTTCAGCGGGAAGCAGGTGTCAGAAAAGCCGTTCCCGGCCATAAAGACGGAAAAGGAACTGGAAGGACTGATGAAATCGCTTGTGGGGCCGTTTGCCGCCGTGGATAAGGCAGTCGGAAGGATTGAAGAAGCGAGGGGAATGGTGTGCATGGAAGGGCATTACCAGGATATGGGAAGCGGCTGCTGGATTGGGGAAGGGGAGAGAAATTATGCATGGACGGATGTCCTGTGGTCGCTGCGAACGACAGAAAAACTGATCGGCCAGACGCATGATGTGGCACACCGGGCCGCAGACTGTGTGGAAGGTATCAGGCCGAAAGTACACCGCGTCATTAAAAAAGACACGTTGGCGGCGGGAATGTTCTGGGAAAAGGAAAGACAGAAAGCAGGGCAGGAAACAAAAATGTATGAAATGATGCCAAAAGAAGAAGTGAAACGGGTTTCGCTGCGGAACCGGCTGGAAGCCGCAAAAACAGAATGTAAAAGCAGCCACGCGCCTGTAAAGGACAATGAACGCAGGATTGCGGAGGAGTGCCTGTGAGCGGCATACAGACAGAGGAAGGGAAGCAGCATAAAACGAAAATAAAAAATATAGAAAAATGGAAGGAGCATTATCGTTTATGGGAAAAAAAGCGGGAAAGTGGAAACAGGCGGCTGCGCTGTTGCTGGCAGTATCATGTGTCATCTGCGGCGTGCCGGATGTCCGGTTTACTTATGCAAAAGACGGAGTGGGAATTACTGAAACAGCAGAAGATATGCCGGAAATCACAGAAACAGAAACGGAAGCGGCAGAAGCAGAAGCCGGAGAGACGGAAGGCACAGAAGCAGGAGCTGGAGAGACGGAAGACACAGAAAGTACAGATGCAGAAAAAGCCGGGACAGAGGAAAGCACGAAAACAGAAAATACGGAAGCAACAGAAGACACAGAAAACGACACTGGAACCGGGGAACCGGAAAGCGGGACCAACCCCGGCGGGCAGGATGCAGAAGCAGACAAAGAAGTGTCCGGGGAAATGGAGATCACGGCCGGAGAGCCGGAAACAGAATCAGAAGATTTTGAAATGGAAAGCGTGGCGCTGCTAAGTGATGTGCCTGCCGCCCATGACGGTACGGCAGAGGGAGACAGTGCGGCTGTGGATGCGGATTACACCGACAGCAGCGGCGTGACCTACTCCTATTACGGCTATGCGGACGGTACTGCGGCAGTCCATACGGTCACAGACTATGCGGGGAAAGACGTAAACATACCAAGCGAGATTGACGGCTATACCGTAACTGCGGTGAACGCATCGTTTCCGTTCGGGGCAAAACTCGCATCCCTTACAATACCGGAGCCGGTCACATATATCGGGGAACACCTTTTCTGGGGCGTGGAAATCGGAGTGCTTTATTTCAATGCGGCAGAAGCGGTTACGTCAGACAATAATTTCATGTCGCCGTTCTCATCCGCAAAAATCGGGGCATTTTACACGGGCGGGAATGTCTGCACGATTTCAAAATGGATGTTCAACATGGCAGAATTTACGGGGAGCGTGGCGCTTACCGTGGCAGATGTGGAAACGGATGCATTTGTCCATGCGGAGTTTGGGGAGCTTACCCTGACGGATGCTGTCGGGACGCTCCATGCAGGCGCGTTCCAGCAGGCGCATATCCAGACGCTGCATTACAATACCCATGCCGTCCATACGGCAGGCGGGGTGACGGAATCCGCATTTTACCAGGCGCGCATCTATGCGCTGGATTTCGGGGCGGACGTCACGGAACTGCCCGGCTATGCGTTCAGCGGCGCGTACTTTTATTTCAACGAGTTCACCTGTGATTTGGAGCGGGTGGGGGATTATGCCTTTTATTCCGCATGGCCGACCTATGATCCTTATTACGTGGAGCTTACCGTTACCGAAAACGTGAAATATCTCGGAGCTGCGGCGTTTTCGTACTGCGACATCCGGGCTCTTGCAATGGACGCGGAGCTGGAAACAGGGGCGAAGGACAGCCAGACGGGATGTTTTTACGCCGCAAAGATCGGGAGCCTTGCCATCGGGGAAAACGTGGCGCAGATACCTGACTACCTTTTCTGCAACGCCTATGTCACGCAGACGATGTTAAATCTTGACATGGAGCGGATTGGGAAATATGCGTTTTATGACCGCTCCACGATTACAGAGCTTACCATTGGGGAGAATGTGAAAGACATCGGAATAGGGGCTTTCGCTTCCGCCAAAATCACAAGCCTGCATTACAACGCCGTAAACGCTACGGTAGGGGGGAACCGCAGCGATGAGCGGAAGTAACGGGCCGTTCGGGAGCGTGGCGCTTTCCGAAATTTCCTTCGGGGAGCGCGTGGAAACCATACCGCGGTGTCTGCTTACTTATGCAAAGTTTTCTGTGGAGAGTTTGGACCTTCCGGGAACGGTAACTTCCATCGGCAATCTGGCGTTCTATGCGCTCTGGTCAAATGACATTACCATTGGCAGTCTTACCATCGGGGAAAACATAGGATATATCGGGAAAGCAGCTTTTTCCAACTGCAGTATCGGGAGCCTGTACTACCGTGCGGGGAGCGCCAAAGTGCCTGCGCCGGAAAAGATGGGCGACTGCCCGTTTTATGGCAGCGGGATAGGAAACCTTGAAATTGCAGAAGGAGTCACGGAGCTTCCGGCATACGTCATGGGCGGCATTGAACTTGCACAGGACGAGCTTGTCATCCCGGACAGTGTGACAAAAATCGGGCGCGGGGCCTTCTGTGACAAGATGTTAGGGAGTGACATTGAGATACAGACGCTGGTGATCGGGAAAAACGTGTCCTATATCGGGGCAAAGGCGTTTGCAGATACCACGATCCAGAGGGCGGTGGTGTATGCGTTAAAAGCGGATGAGGAATACAAGGCACTTTCCTTTATCAACACCGAACTTCCGATATGCGGATATGCGGAAATACATACGGGTTCCGATTTTTATAACTATTTCACGAAAAGGACGTCCAAAGCAAACATCATTTCCATGTGCAGGGAGTTTGAAACGGCTTACGGGGAGGAATATTTTGACGCAGACAAAGGCGTCTTTGTCACGCCGTACACGGAATCCTGCACAGTCTGCGGGTATGCAACGCAGGGGGAGGATACGGAAGATGCGCATACGGTGAAATTCGTGGACTATGACGGAAGGGTGCTGTCAAGGCAGAACATAAAAAACGGCGCATCCACAGAAGCCCCGGAAAACCCGTCGCGGACAGGCTACCGGTTTACCGGATGGAACAGGGGGTTTGAAAACATCACGGAGGACGTGACCGTGACGGCACAGTATGAGATACGGAAATTTACTGTTACATTCAAAGACGGGGAGACGGTGCTAAGCAGGCAGGAAGTGGAATACAAAAAGAGCGCGCAGGCTTCGGAAAACCCGTCGCGCCCTGCGGAAGAATGGGGAACATGGGAATTTGCCGGATGGGAAGGGAATTATGCGTCCGTCACGGAGGACATGACCGTGCAGGCAAAATTCACACAGAAATGGAACGAGTACGAAGTCATCTTTTACGATGCGGCGGGGAACGTGCTGAGCGTACAGGCCGTGGAATATGGAAAAAGCGCAGAAGCGCCGGAGAACCCGGAGAAAAAAGCGGATGCGTGGAACACCTATATTTTTGCCGGATGGAGCGGCGACTATACCAGCATACACGGTGACATGACGCTGCGCCCGCAGTATGAAGCAGAAGCCAGAAGCTATACGGTAACGTTTGTGGATGGCAGTACCATTATCGACCGCCAGACCGTAAAGGCAGGCGGAACTGCAGAACTGCCAAAGGAGCCGGAGCGCGAAGCGGAAGAATGGGGCATGTGGGAGTTTGCAGGCTGGAAAGGGAATTATAGGAATGTCTTAAAAGATGAAACGGTGGAAGCCGTCTTTGAAAAAGAATGGAATGTCTATACGGTCATTTTTGAAGATGCGGACGGAAACACCATCAGCGAGCAGGAAGTGACGCACGGACACGGGGCCGTCCTGCCCAAAGCCCCGGAAAAGGAGCAGGATGAGGAATATGCCTATATCTTCACCGGATGGGATGGCGACACAGAACATATCACGGAAGATATGGTTTTCTCTCCTGTCTATGAGGAGCAGACGCGTTATTATACGGTAACTTTCGTAAGCGATGGAAAAACCGTAGATACGCAGTCCGTCAGATACGGCGGGGCGGCGTCTGCGCCGGAAAACCCGGTAAAGGAAGCGGATGGGGAATATTCCTATACGTTCAAATGTTGGGATGGGGATTACAGCTTCATCACGGAAGATACGGTATTCTATGCGGTTTTTGGAAAAACAGAACTTCCGCCGGACGATCCGGGGGATGAGGAACCGGGCGACAAGGGCGATGAGCCAGATGATAAGGATGAGGAACCGGGCGACAAGGATGATGAGCCGGATGATAAAGACAAAGAGCCGGGAGATAAGGATAAAATACCGGATGATAAGGACAAAGAGCCGGGAGATAAAGATAAAACACCGGATGATAAGGACAAAGACCCCGGAAACGGTGATAAAACGCCGGATAACAGCGACAAAACGCCGGATGATAACGGCGGGAATCCGGGAAGCGGGGACAAGGAACCGGACAACGGCGGGAATCCGGGAACGGAAACAGTGCCGGAATCCGGAACAGAAGATAAGCGGCCGCAGAAAACAGAGGAAAAGGCGGGGCCGGATAACGGCATAAAGGAACCGGAACAGACGGAAAAAATGGAAACAGAGGAAACGGCACAGATGGAGGAACCAAAGCAGGAAGAAGAACCGGACGGAGGCGGAAAAAGCATTACTGATGCGCTGCTGTTCTTCCTTTTTTCCTGCATTGCATTTCTGCTGTTCCTGCTATTCCTGTTCCTCTGCTATGGCAGGAAGAAAATCTGCGGAACAGTCCGCAGGGCTGACGGAACGCCTGCGGCAGAGCAGCGCGTCACGCTGGAGCGGATTGACGGGCAGGAATGGGAAGATGCGTTAAATGAAAATGCGGCAGAGACAGCCAGCACGGACAAAGACGGTTATTTCTGTTTTGCGGGGCTTGCAAAAGGCATTTACCGGATTGCGTTACCGGCAATGCAGGGGCGCGGCGCATTTACCGTGACCGTCTGCATGACAGAGGACGGGGAGGACATTTTTACTGTTCCGGAATCCGTCTGCGGCGTGGAAACAGAAAAAAAGGCAGGAAGTATGTGATAAACGTGGGAAAATAATCCCTGAAAAGCCATAGGGAGAAATGGCAGACATTAAAGAAAGGAGACGCCGGGAAGTGGGAACAGGAAAACCTCTGCTTCCCGGTCATATTTTTATATGAGCGGAAAAAATTCGGACACATTAAAACTGGTAATCACGGAAAAGCCGGGCGTGGCGCAGTCAGTCGCCAGCGTCATCGGGGCAGACCAGAAAAAAGACGGCTACATGGAGGGGCGCACGCTGTCCGGTGGACAGCGGCTTTGCGCCGACCGAAGCGGAGCGGAGACCGGCTACCTCGTTTCATGGTGCATCGGGCATCTGGTGGAACTTGCGGTGCCGGACGCTTACTGCGATGAATGGAAAAGATGGAGCCGTGACAGCCTTCCCATGATACCGGAACACTGGAAAACAGAGGTAAAGACTGAAACGGCGGCACAGTACCGCATCTTAAAGGAACTGATGCACGATGGCCGGGTATCCGGCCTGATCAATGCCTGCGATTCGGGCAGGGAAGGGGAATTGATCTTCCGTCTGGTGTACCATCAGACAGGGTGCAGGAAGCCTTTTGAGCGGCTCTGGATTTCATCTATGGAGGAAAGCGCGTGAGGGATTTGCACACTTAAAGCCGGGAAGCAGTTACGACAGCCTGTACCGGTCCGCACTCTGCAGGCAGCGGGCAGACTGGCTTGTGGAGCTGAACGGAACAAGGCTCTTTACCGTATTATACGGCGGGAAAACGCTGAAAGTCGGCAGGGTGCAGACGCCGACGCTTGCGATGTTAGCCGGGCGTGAGGAAAAACTGAAAGACTTCCGGAAAGAAAAATATTATGCGGCGCATATCCTTGTGGATGGGATTGACGCTGCAACGGAGCGCATTGACGACATGGGCAGGGCGGATGGCATTGCCGCGGTGTGCGCCGGAAAAACCGCAGCCGTGCAGTCCGTAACAAGGGAAAAGAAAGCGGCAGCGCCGCCGAAGCTCTATGACCTGACAACGCTCCAGAGGGATGCAAACAGACTTTTCGGGTTCACGGCAAAACAGACGCTTGAGTATGCGCAGAGCCTTTATGAGAAGAAACTGCTTACCTACCCGCGGACAGACAGCCAATACCTGCCGGACGATATGGGGCATACGGCGGCGGGCGTAATCCATGCCATTTATAAGGCAAATCTTTGTAAGATGCCGGAAAACACAGAGCCGGACATGAAAGGTGTGCTGGATAGCCGGAAAGTCACGGACCATCACGCAGTCATCCCCACAATGGAGGTTGCTGCGGCGGACATCTCCGTCCTGCCGGATGGGGAAAGGAAAATCCTTGCGCTTGCCGCAAACCGCCTGCTGTGCGCCGTAGCAGAAAAGCATGAGTATGAAACGGTAAAAGCGGAGCTTGTATGTGAGGGCATATCATTCACGGTTTCCGGGAAATCCGTCTTAAAGAACGGCTGGAAGGAGTTTGAAGAAGCATTCCGGCGTTCCCACAGAAAATCTGATGAGGAAGGGGAAAGCGGGGATGGAAAGCTGCCAAAGCTGTCTGAGGGCATGGTATTTGGGGAAGTCCAGACAAAGGTAACGGAACATTACACGCAGCCGCCGAAGCGTCTGACGGAAGCGGGCCTTCTGTCAATGATGGAGCGCGCGGGGAGCGGCGAAATTGGTGAGGACGCGGAGCGTAAAGGCTTGGGAACGCCTGCAACGAGGGCGGACATCATTGAGAAATTAGTCGGGGATGGTTTCGTGAAACGTGAAGGAAAACAGATGATACCGACAGAGGACGGCATGAACCTGATTGCCGCGCTTCCCGATGTAGTGAAATCCCCGAAACTTACCGCTGATTGGGAAAACGACCTGACGCTGGTAGCGAAAGGGGAGCTTGCTATGGAGGATTTCATGGCGGACATTGAACACATGGTTTCCGAACTTGTCCGCTGCTGCGGGGAAGCCAGCGACGAACAGAAAAAAATGTTTGCAAGGGAGCGGGAAACGCTTGGAGTTTGCCCGAACTGCGGCGGGCAGGTGGCAAAAGGGAAATACGGCGCGTACTGCGTAAACAAATGCGGCATGAACGTGGGGCGTGTGATGGGCGTTACGCTTACTGACGCACAGGCAGAGGATATGCTTGCCGGGAGGAAAATCCTGTTAAAAGGCTTAAAGAGCAGGACCGGAAAAGATTACGATGCCTACATCATCCCGGATGGAACAGAGGAATACCGTTACACCAAAAACGGGGAGGAAAAAAGCGGCATACAGTTCAAGTTCCGCATGGAGTTCCCGAAAAAGAAATCTCCGGAAGGGAAAAAGAAATAAGGATTTCCAGATGCAAAAGAAGTGCGGTTGTGGTATGATTGGGGTTAGGTAACCGGGATTCTCTGCATCCTGCATCTTAACATGGGGTATTACATGGGCAAGGACATAGCAGAAAATCAATATATTATAAAGGCGGTGCTGCGGATGGACAGGAATGTAAGCATTATTACAGACCTTAACGGAATTAGGATTGTGCTAATAAATGACATTGTTTTTAAAGGAAAAAGAAACGTAAACTGGAAAGACGTTGAGGAATATCTGAAACAGTATG
>JAMPFR010000111.1 GCA_023664365.1 Acetatifactor muris
TTCATTACTATTTGTGCCGCCAACTGAAAGGCGGCGGAATGGAGATTAAAATGAAGAAAAATTTAGGGGTAGTCCCGGCGCTGTATCCCATGCCTGTCCTGATGGTCGCCGCCTATGATGAAAATGGCAAGGTAAATGTGATGAATGCCGCGTGGGGAATGATATGTGGCATGGATAGGATTGCACTGTTTATTGACGAGGATCACAAGACAACAAAAAATATCCGTGCGGTAAAGGCATTTACAGTCAGCCTCACAGACAGGGAGCATATGGCGGAGGCGGATTTTTTCGGGATTGCTTCGGGCAACAAGATGGAGGATAAATTCGAGCGTACAGGTTTTCATGCCAGAAAGAGTGATTTTGTCAATGCGCCTGTGATTGAGGAATTCCCGGTGGTGATGGAATGTGAACTTGCTGAGGTGGTGGACACAGAAAATCTTCATGTAGTGGTAGGCAGGATTATGAACGCTGCGGCAGAAGAATCCGTTTTGTCTGAGAATGGGAAGGTAGATCCTGAAAAATTATCTGCGCTGATCTTTGACCAGTTCCAGTCAGGGTACTATGTGTCTGGTGAGAAAGCCGGTCAGGCGTGGAATGCCGGGGCGGAGCTTATGAAAAAAGCGTAAGGAGATGCAAGCAAGACCTCGCCCTGTGCGGGGTTTGCTGCTTTTATAAAGCAAGAGAGCATACAATAGGAGGTAAAAAATATGAAAAAGCAGACAGCCGGCAGGGATAACCTTGGAACGCTTGCTCCTAAATTTGCGGAGCTGAATGATGATGTACTGTTTGGTGAGGTTTGGTCAAGGGAAGATAAACTTTCGGCAAGGGACAGGAGCATGGTCACAATTGCAGCCCTGTTTTCCGCAGGATTATATCCGCAGCTGAAGTCCCATATTGCATTAGGCAAAGCCCATGGCGTGACAAAGGAGGAAGTGGTGGAAGTCGTGACACAGCTTGCGTTTTACTGCGGCTGGCCCAAAGCATGGAGCGCTTTCCCCATGATTGCGGAGATTTATGATGAAAAAGAAACTGAAACGGATGAAAAAAGCCGCTACCAGAATACAATCATGTTCCCTATCGGGGAGCCGAATACCGCCTTTGCACAGTATTTTGACGGGCAGAGTTATCTTGCACCGGTTTCCAAAGAGCAGCTGCTCATAGCAAATGTGACATTTGAACCGGGGTGCAGGAACCATTATCATATCCACCATGCAAAGAGCGGCGGCGGGCAGCTTCTGATCGGTGTCGGCGGAAGGGGCTGGTATCAGGAAGAAGGGAAGGCGCCTGTGGAGATTCTGCCGGGTACTGTGGTCAATATTCCGGCAAATGTGAAGCACTGGCATGGTGCGGTGGCAGACAGCTGGTTCTCCCATCTTGCCGTTGAGATAGCCGGAGAGGAAACCAGTACAGAATGGTGCGAGCCTGTGCAGGAAGAAGAATACAGGAAATTGAAATAATATCTGGCATAGCAACAAGACAGCAAGGGAGGATGCACATGGGAGAGGGCTTTTATTTCAAAATGATAATACCGCTCCTGCTGATTCTTGTCATGATTCTGCAGGCAGGATGCTCCGCTGGCAGTGAACCGTCTGCGGAAGACAGGCAGGAGGGGATGGGGGCAATGGAACCGGAGAGAAATGAAACAGCCGGGATACCACAAACCGGTATGACGGAGCCGATTCCTGAAGGATACTTGGGATCGGCGGATAAGCAGGGGCAGATTGTAAAGATGGAATATCCCACGAAAGACTATGCCGGTGACGGAAGGGAAATTGTGAAGCCTGCTTATGTATATCTGCCTTATGGGTATGATGAAAACGATGATGGCACCCGGTATGACATCCTTTATCTGATGCATGGGTGGACGATGACGGCAGGAGATTATTTTGAAGGGTCATACCTTCCGGAGATTTTAGACCATATGATTGAGAATGGTGATATTCCGCCTGTTCTTGTCGTATCCGCTACGTTCGATGCAGAGAACGAACCGCAGGATTTTGGGCTTTCGGTGCGGGAACTGCGGGAATTTCACCAAGACCTGAGAAATGACCTGATTCCTGCTGTAGAAAGCAGGTTCCACACTTATGCGGATGCAGTAAGCGGGGAAGGGCTGGAAGCTTCCCGCGACCACAGGGCTTTTGGCGGATTTTCGCTGGGAGCGGTGACTACCTGGCATCAGTTTGTATTCAACCATGATTATATCAGGTATTTCCTTCCTATGAGCGGTTCCTGCTGGTATTACGGAGGTTATGGCGATTATTATCCTGAGGAAACCTGTGATTTATTCGAGGAGTTTATAGAATCGGACGGTCTGGATGAAAAAGGGTATTTCGTCTATGGGGCGACCGGGACGAGCGATGCCATCCAGGGGCAGATGGATACGCAGATGAGGGAGATGCTTGCAAGGAGTGATGTATTTACCCCTGATCACGTGGTTTATTACAAAAAGCAGGATGGCGTCCATGACCTTGTGGCTGTGCAGGAGTATGTTTATAACGCCCTTCCGTTTTTCTTTGGAGGGACACAGGGACAGCAGAATCGGGCTGTCACGGCGGATACCACGGTTTCGGAAGTGGAAGCTGTTCCTGCCTTTGGGAATTACGGGCATCTGCTGTTCCCGGTTGACCGCGCTGTGGAGGGAAGCATGACCCTTGACGATCTTTCCACCAACGGCATTTATATCTGGTATAACAATATCAAAACGGAGCAGACTGTGGAAATCGTAAATTACCTGAAAGAGCAGGCGGAGGGCGGAAAGCAGATTTTTTATAACATTTATACGGAGGAAGATCAGAAGTCCGATCCCTCCAAACAGGATACGGGCCTGTTCTTTTTCCGGGGAGAACCCGGAGCAGAATTTGCCATAATGAATGCAGGCGGCGGCATGGTGTATGTGGGGGCGATGCATGACAGCTTTCCCCACGCACTGGAGGTCAGCAGGCAGGGCTATAACGCATTTGCGCTCATATACCGTCCGGATCATGCCTATGAGGATCTGGCGCAGGCGATCGAATTTATTTATGATAATGCGGATGAGCTTGAAGTCAGCCCTGACGGATATTCCCTTTGGGGCGGCTCAGCGGGCGCAAGGATGGCGGCAACGCTTGGGAACAGCGATTATCTGCAGCAGTTGACAGGGAGGACGGACATCCCGCAGGCGGCAGCGGTGATCATGCAGTACACGGGACACAGTGATGTGTCGGAAAAGGATGCCCCCACTTATGCCTGCGTGGGAACCAGTGACGGCATTGCAAGCTGGCGGACCATGGAGAGAAGGCTGCAGACGCTGGAGGGATATGGAATACCTACAGAGTTCCACTCCTATGAAGGACTGCCCCACGGCTTCGGGCTTGGGACGGGAACCGTGGCAGAGGGGTGGCTTGATGATGCTGTAGCATTTTGGGAAAATCAGATGGAGGAATGACAGTATGGTTTTTTACTTTACCGGCACCGGAAACAGCCTGTATGTGGCAAAACAGCTTGACACGGAGCTTGTCAGCATCCCGCAGGCGATAAAAAATGATGACCAGACGTATGAGGCGGATCAGATTGGTCTGGTATATCCCGTTTACGGGCATGAAGCGCCCTTCATGGTGCGGGAATTTATCAAAAATGCGGAATTTATCACGGATTACCTTTTCGTTGTCCTGACCTATGGGAACAGGCACGGAGGGGCTGCGGAACTGGCGCAGAAAATGCTGGAGTCCACAGGGAAAAAGGCAGATTATATCCGCACTATCAAAATGATAGACAATTTCCTGCCCGGCTTTGATATGGAAGAACAGGTCGCCAGCGCGCCGGAGAAACGGATCGAAGAAAATCTCGCCGTCATCAAAGAGGAAGTTTCAGGGAAAGTACATAAGATTGATGAAGTGACGGATGCAGACAGGGCGGCGCATCAGGAATTTTTATCCCGCATGGGCGGCGGCCCGTCCGGTTCCTTTGAAAATATATACACGGTTTCGGACAAGTGTATCGGCTGCGGTATCTGCATGAAAGTGTGTCCGGGCGGATGCATCCATGTTGAGAACCAGCGGGCGGTCTATGGAGGCGGAAACTGCCAGATGTGCATGGCCTGCATCCACCACTGCCCGCAGAAAGCGATTGGACTTAGGTATCCGGAGAAGAACCCGGAGGCAAGATTCCATAACGAACATATCCGCCTGCCGGAAATCGTGGAGGCGAACAATCAGAGTATGCAATGAATAACCATAGCCGGGAAGCCAGACGGTCTCCCGGCTGTAGGCGTAACAGGAAAGAAGGCGGATACATGAAAAAGGCGTGGATTGCCGTTAGTATGGCGGTATTGCTGCTTTTGACTGCCTGTTCAAACAGGTCTGTGTCAGGGCAGGGTGAAAATAGGGTGGAATCTGAGGGAGCGGGGCGGACAGATATGCAGAGTGCTGAGAGAATGCAGGAATCGGACAATGGAATCTTTGATCCTAATCCCACGATTGAAGCGATACCGGCTGCTTACAAAAATGAGCCGGATGAGGCCGGGACTGTGGTAAGGCTGGATTATCAGACGGCATCTTATTCTGATCCGGAAGAAAAGCAGGATAAATATGCCTATGTCTATCTGCCTTATGGGTATGGGGATGAAAATTCTTATGACATTTTATATCTGATGCATGGCGGCGGTGGGAGCGCAGAGACCTGTTTTGGCGGCGCGGGGCAGTCATCGGAGCTGAAATGTATCCTCGACAACCTGATCGCAAACGGAGAAATGAAACCGCTTATTGTTGTAACACCTACATTCTATCCTATGGGAAATGCGGATGCCAGCGTTTCCTATGCAGAGGATCTTGTGAAGCTGTTCCCGGACGAGCTGGTGAATGATCTGGTTCCGGCAGTGGAAAGCGTGTATTCCACTTATGCAGACAGCACGGATGATGCTGGTCTTAAAGCATCGCGGGAGCACAGGGCTTTTGGCGGTTTTTCCATGGGCTCTGTGACAACCTGGTACACCTTTATGGAAAAGCTGGATTATTTCAAATATTTCCTTCCTATCAGCGGGGATTGCTGGGCGGTTGAAATGCAGGGAGGAAGGTCTGCAGCGGAGGAAACGGCAGAAGCATTACAGAGCGCTTTGCGTGAATCCGGTTACGGCATAGATGATTTTTATATTTATGAGGTGACAGGGAATGATGATATAGCCTACCCTATGATGCAGGCGCAGACAGAGGCTATGAGCCACATTTCTGATACATTTGTGTTCAGCACGGATGAAAACATCGGCAATATCTGTTTCCACGTGAAAGATGGCGGTGTCCATGACTATGCCAATGTCAGGCAGTATCTTTATAATGTACTGCCGGATTTATGGGGATGGATTGAGGATGAATGGGATTAACATGGGAAGAAAAAACACGGCAGGGCATCTTGCGGCGATCATTACGGTTTTGATATGGGGAGTTACTTACATTTCTACCAAAGTCCTTCTCAGAGAATTTCAGCCGATGGAAATACTGTTCTTTCGCTTTTTATCAGGGTTTGTGGCGCTGTTTTTGGTGTATCCGCACCGTCTGGAACTTGTGGATAAAAAGCAGGAGCTCTTGTTTATAATGGCTGGCCTATGCGGCGTATGCCTGTATCCTCTGTTGGAGAACACTGCGCTTACCTATACCCTGGCTTCAAATGTTGGTGTTATTATTGCTGCGGCACCGTTTTTCACGGCAATTTTGACGTGTCTGCTGATGAAGCAGGAAGAAAGGTTACATATTCAGTTTTTTGCGGGTTTTTTGGTTTCTATGGTCGGTATCAGCCTGATCAACTTTAATGGTTCCAGAATGGAGCTGAATCCGGCAGGAGATCTTCTGGCGATTGCGGCAACCATTGCATGGGGTTTTTACTCTGTGCTGACACGGAAGATCAGTGCGTTTGGGTACAATACCATCCAGGTTACGCGCCGGATATTTGGTTATGGGCTTCTTTTTATACTTCCTGTTTTATTTTTTGGGAATTATGAATGGAATCCGGCAAGGCTTGCAAGGCCGGTGAATCTGCTTAATATTTTGTTTTTAGGGCTGGGTGCATCAGCACTTTGTTTTGTAACATGGAATTTTGCAATAAAAACTTTGGGGCCGGTAAAGACAAGTGTGTATATTTATTTGGAGCCGGTTATTACGGTTGTAACAGCAGCCTTTGTTCTGGGGGAAAATATAACAGTGCTGGCAATTACCGGAACAGCCCTGACAATGACGGGGCTGGTATTGTCAGAGGTAAAATATAACCGAAAAGAGAATGGATTGCCGGAGGATGATGGATGACATGAAAAAAGGGCGGCGGCTTATGGGCGGTATATTGATGTTTCTTGTGGCGTTTTTTACTCTGGCCGGTTGTGGAATATCTGAATCAGAGGTGCCTGATAAGAACCAGATGGGACAGCAAAGTATGAGGACGGAAAATAAATCTGCGATGCCGAATGAGCATGGGAATCTGGAAGTTTATGAATACAGACAGCAGGAAATCACAGTGCTGAATAATGAGCAGAAGATATATGGGATTGCGTATATCCCGGAAACGGGGGAGCAGAAAATCCCGCTTGTGATCTGCGCCCATGGTCTTGGCGCGGATTATGCTTCCTGTTTAGATTATGCGGAAGAATTTGCCACACACGGGCTTGCCGTATACTGCTTTGATTTTAGGGGCGGCGGTGGAATCCGCAGTGACGGGGATACAACAGAGATGTCAGTGATGACGGAAGTTTCTGATTTAGAATCAATCCTCGCAGCGGCGGAAGAGTGGGAATTTGTAGATACAGGGCGTATCGTGCTTTTTGGGGAAAGTCAGGGCGGTATCGCTTCAGCGATCGCCGCGGCAAGGCACACGGAAAGAGTTGCGGGGCTTATTCTTGAATACCCTGCTTTTCTGGTGAGCGATTCAGTCCGTGAGCTGTATGATTCGCCGGAGGAAGTGCCGGAGAGCTTCTTTTTTAACTGGATTACTGTGGGGCGTCCTTATGTTGTGGATATGTGGGATTATGATGTGTATGGAGAAATCGGCAATTTTGAAAAGAAAGTCCTGCTGATGCATGGCAGCGCAGACCGCATTGTTCCCATATCCTATTCTGACCGTGCGGCAGAAGTTTATGAGAACGCAGACTATTATGTGATTGACGGTGCGGGGCATGGTTTTTGGGGCGCTGCCTATCATCAGTCTTTGACATATATTTATGGCTATTTACAGGAGATAGGCGTAATCTGAAATGAAAAAATTGGAAAGGAGAAGAATGAGATATGAAACGGATTTTAACAGTATTTGTCTGTATGTTGTTTGTGCTTTCAATTTCAGCCTGTGGCAGCGGGAGGCAGCTTTCAGGCACAAATGCAAATCCCACACCGCAGCCAGAGATAAACCCTGAATCCCAGACATTTTCAGAACCGGGGCAGGGTGTACCGGATGACGCAGGAACGGACAGGGTGCTGGTTGCCTATTTTGCATACAGTGAGAACATGGGAGATACCAGCGGCATGAGCGTGGATGCGGTCACTTCTGCAAGTCTGAACAGGGATACTGCCAATACAGAAGGAAATCTGCAGGTCATGGCGCAGGAGATTATTGAAAAGAAAGGGGGAGAAGTTTTTTCTATTCTTATGCAGGAGCCATTTGACCCGGATTACTCCACAATGCTCGGTGGGGCTATTGAACAGATTCAAAACGGGACACTGCCCCCACTGCAGTCCAGGATAGAAGATATGGGGCAGTATGATGTGGTGTTTCTTGGCATTCCAGTATGGTCAAATGAGATTCCGCCCGCAGTGAGGACTTTTCTGACTGAAAATGATTTATCCGGGAAAACAATTGTCCCCTTTGGAATCCATCTTGGAAGCAGGTTTGGAAAGATGATCAATCAGATAGAAGAACTGTGCCCTGATGCGGATATACTGGATGGGTTTACAGTCAATGCAAGTACAGCAAATGAGGAAGTCAGGACACAGGTAAATGAGTGGCTGGATACGTTAGAAATGCCGTAGGACTGATAAAGGAATCCCGTAATATGCGGCATTAAAAAGGAGAGGATGTATCTCAATGAAGAAAGGCTTTATATTCAAAATTGCGGTTGATGTATTGATGACAGTTTTATTGTTGCTTTTAATGGCGCGGCAGATTACGGGGGATGCTGCCCATGAATGGCTTGGTGCAGGATTGTTTGTTTTGTGGCTGGCGCATCACATTATGAATCGGAACTGGTATAGCCATCTTTTTAAAGGGAGATATACGCTGACACGCATATTGCAGACAGCGGCAGATTTTGCTGTCCTGCTTCCCATGTTTGGCTTAATGGTCAGCGGCATAATCCTTTCCAGAGAAGTATTCACTTTTATTTCGATTCCGAGCGTTATGTTTTTGGTGCGGCAGATACATATACTCTCTGCATTTTGGGGATTTGTGCTGATGGCTTTTCATTTAGGACTGCATTGGAATATGATTCTTGGTATGGTGGGAAAAGCAATCCATTCAGTTTCTTCTAAGGCATTTTTGATTATTTCCCGTATTGCTGCGGGCTTAATTGCCGGGTATGGTTTGTATGCATTTGTAAAGAACCAATTTTTAACTTATATGTTTTTGAAATCACACTTTGTATTTTTTGATTTTGAAAGATCTGCCGTGTTCTTCTTTACAGAGTACATCGCTATCATGGGGCTGTTTATCTTTCTGGCGCACTATTTATCAAAGGAATTTCAAAAACTTACCAAAAAGGGAAAGGACGGAATATAAATGGAACATTATTTTGGAGAAAACACACCAAAACTTGGTTTTGGGCTGATGCGTCTGCCAAAAAAGGGATTTAAAATAGACATTGAGCAGACGAAGCAGATGGTGGATGAGTTTATGGCGGCGGGGCTGACCTATTTTGATACCGCTTATGTGTATGACAACGGCGGTTCTGAACGCGCGGCAAAAGAGGCGTTGGTTGACCGCTATCCCCGTGAGAGTTTTACGCTTGCCACAAAG
>JAMPFR010000112.1 GCA_023664365.1 Acetatifactor muris
CGACCTTTTGGTCCGTAGCCAAACGCTCTATCCAGCTGAGCTAAACACACATTCTAACGCCGCAGCAGCACATTATAAAATATGCCCTGCAACATTAGATATAATACCCGTTTCTCACACAAAAGTCAAGAATAATTTTAAAATTTATCTGCTGTTCTGAAGCTTCTGCGCGTCTGCGTTCAGCCCATCCACCATGCCGGTCACGGATTCTACCAGACGGGTATTCTCCTCGCACACGTTGTAGGTCTCGTTGGCATGGGCGGAAACCTCTTCCGTGATGGCGGAGATCGTCTGAATATTCTCTACAATGTCCGCATTTGCGCTCTCCAGCTCGTCTACAATATTCATCAGTTCTTTGGTCTGCTGTCCCACATTTTCCGTTCCCTGGGTAATACCCACAAAGTTTTCGGTCACCACCTGGGTACTCTCCGCATTGGCCTTGTTGCTCTCCGTCACCACGTCTACCGCAGCCTCTACATCCACCAGTTCCTGATTAATGTGCCCGATCAGCTCCGTAATATTCACGGTAGCGGATTTCGTCTGGTTTGCCAGCCCTGAAATCTGACTGGCCACCACGGCAAAGCCTCTTCCCGCCTCACCTGCCCGGGCCGCCTCAATGCTGGCGTTCAGGGCAAGCATACCGGTGCTGTTGGCTATACTGGTAATGGTCTCTATAATGGTGTTCATCTGACTGGTATATTCGCTGAGCTCCTTCATCTGGGTCAGCACCCTGCGGTTGGCTGCCATGGAACTCTCCACCTGCTTTGCCAGCGCATCCATCTGGCGTTTGCCCGTCTCAACCCTGTCCACGGTTTCACCCATATTTTCTTCAATTTCCATCGCCGTATCCTTCACCCTGGCAATATGCTGCTGGATGATCTCCGTCTTGTGCATCTGCTGCTGGATAGATTCCGCCGTTTCGGTGCTTCCGGAAGAAACCTCGCCCATATATGTATGAATCTGCTCCATGGACTCACCCAGCTGTTCCACCTTTTCAGACACACTCTTAATATCCGAAATCATGCTTCCCGATGTAGTCAGTATAGTCTCCGCCTGGGCGCCGGCTGCCTTAGCCTGCGCCTGCATGGCCTGCATTTTTACCTGGTTTACCTTCTTCACTGCGGCGGTGGTAAATGCCATATAAACTGCCGTTATCAGCACTGCCGCGATTCGGATTTCCACATCCGGAATTTCCTCGGCGGTATAGCCCGTGGTAAGTACATCCCTGACAACGCAGGCAACATTTCCCAAAAAGGCTCCGGTGCCGATTATTACGCAGAAGCGTACATCCATATACAATATAATAACCAAAAACATAGGAAAAGCATACATACAGGTAAGTAAGCTGTGAGTAGTCCAGATGGCAAACAGATACAGGATGCCGTAGCAGGTTCCCATAATATGCTGAATCATCTTATCCTCACGGTTTCTCCTGTACAGAATGTGCTCCACCACCACGGGAACAATGCAGAGCAGCGCAAACACCATATAATATCCAACGGTTCTCGAACCCTTCAGCAGCTCCAGGGCATACGCCAGGGCAAGCACCACTGCTATAATAGTGTGTCCCAAGAGCGCCGTTTTATTAATATGTCCCTTTTCTGAAAAATTTTCGTTCACTGGATTCTCCCTCCTAAGTTTTTTTGATTTATACAGATGAACGTACAGAAGCCAAATGTCTCACGGGAGGCCGTTTGGTTTATCGCGGCTATTATACCATATTTCCCTTTTTACTACAATATTTTTGTAATTTTTCCGGCAAAAAAGTAACAGTTCAGCCATGCCGGACTGCTGCTCAAAAATGAGTCTGGCGGTTACAGAACGATTGTGCTATAATAGTCCCAGCAAAATTCCCTGACTATTTGACAACCAGGAGGCGCCATATGCTTAAACTGCAAAACCTCTCTTTTCAGGTTCCCGGCGACAGCCGGGGGCAAAAGGAAATCATACGGGATGTAAACCTTACCTTCGAGGATCACACCTTCATTGCCATCACCGGCCCCAACGGCGGCGGCAAGTCTACCCTGGCCAGGCTTATCATGGGTATCGAACGGCCTACCGCGGGTAAAATCCTGTTTAACGGAGAAGACATTACCAATCTGAATATTACGGAGCGGGCAAAGGCCGGCATCAGCTTTGCCTTCCAGCAGCCGGTGCGCTTTAAGGGCATCAAGGTCAAAGACCTGATCACCCTGGCTGCCGGAAATCAGGTAAAGCTTCCCAATGTCTGCGATTACCTCTCCCGGGTGGGCCTGTGCGCCAGAGATTACATCAACCGGGACGTGGACGCCAGCCTTTCCGGCGGTGAGTTAAAACGGATTGAAATTGCCACCATCATCGCACGCAACACCCCTCTGGCGGTCTTTGACGAACCGGAGGCCGGCATCGACCTCTGGAGCTTTAACAATCTGATTCGGGTATTTGAAGAAATGCACGAATCAGGGGAAAATTCCCTGATTATCATTTCCCATCAGGAGCGCATACTGAATATTGCGGATGAGATTATTGTACTTGCAGGCGGCGCCGTGCAGGCCAGAGGGCGCAGAAACCAGATCCTTCCCGAGCTTCTCCGGGGAACCGAAGGCTGCCAGCGGGCCTACGGCCCGGATTCCCGGACTGAGAGAAAGGCGGGTGAATAAATATGGATGAAATACAGAAAAATTTGCTGGAGCAGGTAGCGGGGCTCCATGAAATGCCCTCAGGCGCTTACAATATCCGCTCCGACGGCAAAAGCGTGGCTCGTGCCACCACCGCCAATATTGACATTGTGACAAAGGAAGATAAGCAGGGCATCGACATCCATATCAAATCCGGCACCAAAAAGGAGAGCGTCCATATTCCCGTTATCTTAAGCCAAAGCGGATTGACCGAAATGGTCTATAATGATTTTTATGTGGGAGACGACTGCGACGTAACCATTGTTGCAGGCTGCGGCATCCACAACAGCGGAGACGCGGACAGCAGGCATGACGGCATCCACTCCTTTTATATAGGCAGGAATTCCCATGTCAAATATGTGGAAAAGCATTACGGCAGCGGCGACGGCAGGGGCGGACGCA
Source organism: Acetatifactor muris (assembly GCA_023664365.1). Taxonomy (GTDB): domain Bacteria; phylum Bacillota; class Clostridia; order Lachnospirales; family Lachnospiraceae; genus Acetatifactor; species Acetatifactor muris_B. The sequence continues at coordinate 3,060 of JAMPFR010000112.1, forward strand.
TCATGAATCCCGGAACCGTAGTGGAGCTGGGAGAAAACAGCTTCATGGAAATGGAAACCGTTCAGATTAAGGGCGTGGACTCCACGAAGCGTTCCACCGGCGCAAAGCTTGCGGACGGCGCAAAGCTCATAGTCACGGAAAAGCTTATGACCCACGGCAGCCAGACTGCAGAGACTTCCTTCCGGGTGGATTTGGACGGCGATGGCTCCAGCGCCAATATTATTTCCCGCTCCGTGGCAAGGGACGACTCCACCCAGCTGTTCCTGTCAAAGATCAACGGCAACAACCGCTGCGCCGGTCATTCCGAATGTGACGGAATCATCATGGACAATGCAAAAATAAGCGCCATTCCCGAGATCACCGCCAATCATCTGGACGCGGAGCTGATTCATGAAGCAGCTATCGGCAAGATCGCCGGAGAGCAGATTATTAAGCTGATGACCCTGGGGCTTACAGAGGAAGAAGCGGAGGCACAGATCGTCAACGGCTTCCTGAAATAATCTTATGCATAAAATAACACCTCCGAGGGACAATAATCACAAAAACCTGTGGAGGTGTTTTTATGCAGATACAAAGAACAACCCGAACCATGGACGGCAACCAGGCCGCCGCACACGTTGCCTACGCTTACGGCGAAGCGGCGGCAATTTACCCCATCACCCCTTCCTCTCCCATGGCGGAGCTTTGTGAGCAGTGGGCCGCTGAAGGCAGAAAAAACATATACGGCCGTCCCATGAGGCTTGTACAGATGCAGTCGGAGGCGGGAGCGGCAGGCACACTCCACGGAGCCCTGCTGTCCGGCGCGCTGGCAGTTACCTTTACGGCCTCCCAGGGGCTGCTTCTCATGCTCCCCAATCTTTACCGCCTGGCAGGAGAACATTTGCCGGGCGTCATTCATGTGGCCTCCCGTTCCATTGCCACCCATGCCCTCTCCATCTTCGGGGATCACTCCGACGTCTATGCCTGCCGTCAGACAGGCGCGTGCATCTTTGCCTGCGGAAGCGTTCAGGAGGTCATGGATCTCTCTCCCGTTCCGCACCTTGCCGCTCTGGAGGGCAGTCTTCCCTTTCTGAACTTTTTCGACGGTTTCCGCACCTCCCACGAACTGCAGAAAATACAGGTGTGGGAGTATGACGACCTGAAAGCCATGCACAGCCCGGAGGCCCTTGCCGCCTTCCGCAGCCGGTGTCTGCATCCCCGGCACGGAAGAACCTTCGGTTCCGCTCAGAATCCCGACGTCTTCTTTCAGGCCAGGGAAGCCTCCAATCCCCTCTATGACGCCATGCCCGGCATTGTAGAGCGGCAGCTTGAAAAGATAAACACCCGGCTGGGCACAGACTACGGTCTTTTCAACTATTACGGCTCACCCCGGGCGGAGCACGTTATCATTGCCATGGGCAGCATCTGCGAAACCATCCGGGAATATCTGGATTACGCCCGGCAGGAACAGTACGGCTTAATCAGCGTGCACCTGTACCGCCCCTTCAGCGCCGATCATCTTCTGGCGGCGCTGCCATCCACGGCAGTCCACATTACTGTGCTGGACCGCACCAAAGAACCGGGAACCCCGGGCGATCCGCTGTATCTGGATGTTGTATCGGCACTGGAGCAGGCCGGACGGCTGGCGGTAAGCTCCGCCGAAGACGGCAGCCCCCTTCCCGCCCTCCGGGTCTTCTCCGGGCGGTACGGCTTAAGCTCCAAGGACACTACTCCCGGGCAGATTGCGGCTGTCTATCAGAATACGGAGCAAAAATTTTTCACGGTGGGCATCACCGACGACGTGACACACCTCTCCCTGCCTGTTCCAAAGCTGCCGGATACAGCCCCGGAGGGCACTACTGCCTGTAAATTCTGGGGCCTGGGCGGAGACGGCACTGTCAGCGCCACCAAAAATGCCGTCAAAATCATCGGTGAAGGCACCTCCCTGTCCACACAGGGGTATTTTGAGTACGATTCCAAAAAATCCAGAGGGCTTACCATTTCCCATCTGCGCTTCGGCAATTCTCCCATTCACAGCGCCTACCGGATTTACCATGCGGATTTCGTGGCCTGCCACAATCCCGTCTATCTGCACAAATACAATATGGTGCAGGAGCTTAAGGATAAGGGAACCTTCCTGCTGAATATCGCCTGTCGGGGAGAAGAACTGGAAGCCTATCTGCCCGAAGAGGTAAAACAGTATCTTGCCGCCCGCCATATTCGCTTTTATGTCATTGACGCTCTTGGCATCGGAAAAGAGGTAGGACTGAACAATAAAATCAGCACCATCCTTCAGGCTGCCTTTTTTGCGGTGACAAAGCTGCTTCCTCCGGAACGGGCAATGGAACAGATGAACGCTGCCGCCGCCAAAAGCTACGGCCGGGAAGGAGACTCTATTCTGAAAATGAATCAGGAGGCCATCCGCAGAGGCTTCTCGGAGGTGGAGGAAATTCCCCTGCCGGAGCGCTGGCTGGGGACAGCGGCGGCTGCCATGTCTTCAGACACCGCCTCCTCCGCGCCCTCCGGGACTGCCCTGGACAATCCGCCCCTGCCTGCCCGAAAGCCTCTGGCAGACTATGTAAAAAATATCCAGCAGCCCGTCACCGACCAGCGGGGAGACGAACTTCCCGTCTCTGCCTTTCTCCCCTATGCCGACGGCGGCACACCTTCCGGCAGCACTGCCCATGAGCGCAGAAACGTGGCAACGGAAATACCCGTATGGATACCTGAGAACTGCATCCAGTGCGCCCGCTGTTCCTTCGTCTGCCCCCACGCAGTCATCCGCCCGGCCCCCATGGACGAAACACAATCCTCCAATGCGCCGGAAGGTATGCCCCGGATTCCTATGACCGGATTAGTCAATTACGATTTTTCCATTGTCATCTCCCAGGTGGACTGTACGGGCTGCGGCTCCTGTGCCGCAGTCTGTCCCGGAAAGCAGGGCAAAAAAGCTCTGGAAATGCGGCCCGCCCGGGAGGAATGCCTGACCGCGGAAGGCAGCTCCCTGCCTGCGGGCGGCTCTGTCCAAAAAAGCAGCTCCCTGCCTGCAGATGACTCCATCCAAAAGGGCGGCCCCGCTCCCGCCTCCGGAATCCTCCTCCACGGACAGCAATCCTCCGGCAGCGCCCCGGCGCAGAATACCCGGGCTTTCGCCCAGAAATGCTTCGACTACGCAAAATCTCTGCTGCCCTGTAAAGAGGCCGTGGAGAAATTCGGCGTCCACACCCTGAAGGGCAGCCAGTTCCGCCGCCCTCTCATGGAGTTTTCCGGAGCCTGTGCAGGCTGCGGGGAAACGCCCTATGTAAAGCTGTTGACCCAACTGTTCGGCCCGGAAATCTATATTGCCAACGCCACCGGCTGCAGCTCCATCTGGGCAAATTCCGCGCCCTCCTGCGCCTACACTCTGGACGAAAAGGGCCATGGACCCGCCTGGTCAAATTCGCTCTTTGAAGATGCGGCGGAATTCGGACTGGGCATGCTGCTGGCGGAGGAAGTACGGCAGGCAGCCAGCGAAGCAGCAGGCAATCCGGTGGCAGACAATTCTGCCACCGACAGCACGGCAAAGGACGCCGGGGCGGACAGCGTCACCGCGGATCGCAGTGCTTCCCGTTCCGGCGGCTCTGCCTCCGCCCCCTGGGTCATCGGCGGAGACGGCTGGGCCTATGACATCGGCTTCGGCGGCCTGGATCATGTCCTTTCCACAGGGCGCAACATCAACCTGTTGGTTCTGGACACGGAGGTGTACTCCAACACCGGCGGCCAGGTTTCCAAGGCCACCCCTTTGGGGGCCACTGCAAAATTTATCAGCGGCGGAAAAACCACCCGCAAGAAAAATCTGGCCGCCACCGCGCTGTCCTACGGTAATGTCTATGTGGCTCAGATAGCCTTCGGCGCGGACTTTAACCAGACCCTAAAGGCATTGACCGAAGCAGTCGCCTACGACGGGCCCTCCCTGATTATCGCTTACGCCACCTGCATTGCCCACGGCGTTAAGGCCGGTCTGGGTTCCTCCGGCCACGAAATGAAAAAAGCCGTAGATTCCGGCTACTTTCATCTCTTCCGCTTTCACCCCTCCCTGCGGGAACAGGGTAAAAATCCCTTTATTCTGGACAGCGGGGAGCCTTCTCTGGACTATCAGGACTTCCTGGACGGCGAAACCCGCTACGGCGCCCTGAAACGGTTCCGTCCCGAAGAGGCACGGGTGCTGTTCGAGGAGGCCGCCCGGCAGGCAAAGGCCCGTTATGAGGAATTAAAAAAGCTGGAAGCGTTCTACGCTCCCAGCCCATAAATTTTAAACTTTCCGTCATGCCTGCGCAGCAGGCACAAACAATCAATGAACCACCGCAAGGTCGGAAGAATCCGCTCGCGGATTCTTCCCGGAATGATTTAGATTTTCTTAGGTTGGGTACTTTCCAACCTTAGAAAATCTTCATTCCGTTTACACCTTTCACCAGCCGCTCCAGGCCCTCCCGAAGCCGCTCCCTGGGGCAGGCGGTATTCATCCTGATAAAGCTCCTGCCGGAAGCGCCGTACTCTTCCCCCCGGGTGAGATAAAGCCCGCTGTGCTTTCGGATAAAGCGCACCAGCTCTCCGGCGTCCTCTGTGACGCCGCTGCAGTCCAGCCACAGCAGATAGGTTGCATGAGAAGGCACCACCTTAAGCTCCGGCAGATTCCTCCCTACAAAGTCCCTTACCAGCTGCTTATTATCTGCAAGATACCCGCGCAGCTCCTCCAGCCAGGGCTCCCCCCTGTCAAATGCCGCCACGGCGGCGCAGACCGCAAAGCTGTTAGGCTCCGCCACCTCGTCCGTATTCATGGCCCGGTTCACCTTATGCCGCAGCACAGGGTCAGGTACCACCGCCGCCGCAGTCTGAATGCCCGGGATACTGAAGGTCTTGGTGGGCGCAATACAGGTCACACTGTTGTCCCGGCAGGTCTCCGACACAGAGGCAAAGGGCACATACTCATAGCCGGGGTCCGTCAGATCACAGTGAATTTCATCGGAAAGCACCACCACATGATGCCTGGCGCACAGCTCCCCGATTTTTGCCAGCGTGTCCCTGTCCCATATTTTCCCCACAGGATTGTGGGGGTTACATACTATCATCATGGAGGTCTGCGGGTTGGCCAGCTTCTCTTCCAGATCTTCAAAATCTATGGAATACTCACAGCCGTCATACACCAGAGGACTCTCCAGTATATTCCGCCCGTTATTCCGTATGGAATTGAAGAACATATTATACACCGGCGTCTGCACCACCACATTTTCTCCCACCGTAGTCAGCTTGCGCACCGTACTGGAAATAATGGGCAGCACTCCTGTGGAAAAAAGCAGCCAGTCCTTCTCAAAGACAGCGTGGTGCCTGCGGTTCCACCAACCCGCATAGGCATTGTACCAGTCCTCCGTCACCACATTATAACCGAAAATACCATGGGCTGCCCGCTGCCGGATCGCCTCCAGGATTTCCGGTGCAGTCTCAAAATCCATATCCGCCACCCACATGGGCAGTTCATTCTCCGGCACGTCCCACTTTAAGGAACCAGTGTTCCGTCTGTCTGTCATTTTGTCAAAATCATACATATCTCTTTCCTGCCTGTCCTGATTTTATCCTGTCTCGTAACTCATTTATACCGCTTCAGCAGGCACAAACAATCCCACAGAGTCTGCGACTCCGAGAAGAATGCCTGCCCAAAAAGGTGTGCTATGCACCCTCTTGCATTCTTCAGTGTGAGCAGGCGCTTCCTTGCGCCGTAGAATTTCTTCTCACACTTCCAGTCATGCCACCGGCGGCACAAACAATCAATGAACCGCCGCAAGGCCGGAAGAATCCGCTTGCGGATTCTTCCCGGAATGATTTAGATTTTCTTAGGTTGGGTACTTTCCAACCTT
>JAMPFR010000113.1 GCA_023664365.1 Acetatifactor muris
ATTGATTGTTCTTGACAATAGAATCAGCCTTTTGATTCTATTGTATGTGCCGCCGGAGACAACAGCGGGATGTGTGAAAAAACAGATAAAGAGGTGTATATATGGAAGAAAACAGAGAGAATGCAATGCCGGATCTGCTGGATCTGCAAGAATTTGACGAGGAGGCGTTGAAAAGAGAGTCGGAGGAGGTGCTGCAGATGCGGTTCCTCACTGCGGAAAACGCAGAGTTTTGCCGCACGGAGGGCGGATTTTTGGCGCTTAAGCTGGAGGATAAGGAGTATGACAGGGTGGGCGTGTATCTGACCTTTCCCCTGACAAACCCGGAGGAATTTATCTCCATTCGGGAGACGGACGAGAAAGCAAAGGAGATCGGCATTATCCGGAGTCTGAAGGATATGAAGCGGGATGTGCAGGAAATGATTCGGGAGCAGGTGCGTCTGCGCTATTTCATGCCGGTGATCCGCAAGGTGATGGATGTGAAGGATGAGTACGGGTATGCCTACTGGCATGTGATGACGGACTTCGGCGCGTGCCGCTTTACCACCCATATGGGCGGAGATGCGGTCATCAATATCGGCGGCGCCAGATACCAGATTACGGACATTGACGGCAATCGGTACGAACTGCCGGATCTGTATGCGCTGACGGTCATGGAACGCAAAAAGCTGGATTTGTTCATCTGATGACAGGTGGAGAAAAACAGGCGGTACGAGGAAGACTGTCTTGTTGAGAAGGAGTTAATTTATGAAGCTATTATATACATTGAGCGAGTCTCAGGAAAAGGCGCTGGAGCTGCGGGACGGCGAGACACTGTGGTACTGTGTGCCTGTGGATTTGGGGTTTGACAACGGAAAGAAGCAGGCTGAGACTGCTTATACGGACACTGCCTGGATTGCAGTGACGGAGGAACGGCTGATGGTGCTGGCAGACGGCGTGAAGACGGCGGAGTATGAGCTGGCGGACTGTGAGAAGGTGAAGTGCGAACATCAGGTTTACAGCGGCATCCTCACGGTGTTTGGCAGGGACGGCACCACCTCCTGTGCGGCGCGTTTTTCCATGCGCCATATTATCCGGGTGGCTTATGTGGCCCGGGGTGCACAGACAATTATTAACGCAGGGGAAGAGGGCAGAGGGCTTTCCCGGGCGGATCGGGTTACCAGCAGAGAATATGAGAAATATTGTGAAAAATGCGGCCGGGCCCTGCCGGGAACCAGTAAATGTCCCTACTGCGACGGCAAGGCGGACATCCTTAAGAAATTTATGGCCCTCTGCGGGGAATTTACGGGAAGGCTGATACTGCTTTCCGTGATGCTGGTGTTTATTGCGGCGGTGGATTTGATTTCCCCTATGGTGCAGCGGCAGTTTATCGACGACGCCCTTGCCAATGGAAACGGTACTTATACCCAGCTCTGGTGGTTCATCGGCATCACCTTTGCCCTGCTGGTGTCGGGGATGGCCCTGCGGATAGGCCGGTTCTGGTTCTGCGCAAAGCTGGGGGCGTCCATCAGCATGAGCCTGCGCAGAAAGCTGTATTATAAGATTCAGTCCCTGTCCCTGTCCTTTATCAATAACAGAAGGCCGGGAGAGCTGATGAACCGTGTGTCCCGGGACACCAGGCAGATTCGGGAATTTATGGAAGAGGTGTTCGGAGACATGCTCTCCACCCTGGTGACCATGATAGTGTCCCTGGTGATGATGTTTGTCATCAGCTGGAAAATGTCCCTGCTGTCCCTGATGTTTGTGGTGGTAGTGTTTGCGGTGACAAAGGCGTTCTGGCATCATATCAGGACGATTTTCCACAGACAATGGCTGAAATTTGATGATTTGAGCAGCAATCTGCAGGATATTATCTCCGGTATGAGAATCGTGAAGTCCTTCGGACAGGAGGAGCGGGAGAGCGCAAAGTTTACGGGAAAGACCCGGGAATTTGCAGCCATACAAAAGAAAAATGAGACATTCTGGGCGGTGTTCTTCCCTATTCTGACATTTCTGCTGGGGATAGGAACATATATTGCCATTTATTTCGGCGGTATCCAGGTGCTGGACGGAGATATGACGGTGGGACGGCTGGTGCAGTTTGTGACCTACAACGGTTATCTGTTCGGGCCTTTGAGCTGGATGACCCATCTGCCCCGCCAGGTGATGCAGATGGTGACCAGTCTGAACAGGATTTATGATGTGCTGGATGAGGAGCCCATGCTGGCGGACAGGGAGAACAGCAGGGAGTTTCCCATTGAGGGAGCCTTTGAATTTGAGAAGGTGTCCTTCGGCTACCAGACCTATGAGCCGGTGCTGGAAAACATCAGCTTTTCCGTGAAGCCGGGAGAGATGATCGGACTGGTGGGAGCCTCCGGTACGGGGAAGTCCACATTGATTAACCTGATTATGCGGCTTTATGATGTGGATCAGGGAAAGATTACGCTGGATGGCTGTGACTTAAGAGATATCCGGATGGAAAGCCTGCATTCTCAGATTGGCGTGGTGCTGCAGGAGACATTCCTGTTTTCGGGAAGCATTCTGGCAAATATCCGTTTTGCAAAGCAGGACGCTACCCTTGAGGAGGTTATTCAGGCGGCCAGAGCGGCGAATGCCCATGACTTTATCTGCAAGACCCCCGACGGCTACAATACCTATGTGGGTGAACACGGCTATAATCTGTCCGGCGGCGAGCGCCAGAGGATTGCCATTGCCAGGGCAATTCTGAACAATCCCAGAATCCTGATTCTGGATGAAGCTACCTCCGCGTTGGATACGGAGAGTGAGTTCCTGATCCAGCAGGCCCTTGACAGGCTGGTAAAGGGCAGAACCACCTTTGCCATCGCCCACAGGCTTTCCACCCTGCGGAACGCGGATCGGCTGGTGGTTATCGACAAGCACGGCGTGGCGGAGATCGGCACCCACAACGAGCTCCTGGAACAGAAGGGTATCTACTACGGGCTGGTGAATGCTCAGCTGAAGATGAGCGAAACTGCATAGGGCGAAAAAGAGAATCTCCTGCGTGGGATTCTTTTTTTTGGAAAAGTATGCTCATAGGAAACCACAGACAAAAAAATGTGTTATATCCTTGAAGGAAGAGTGGTATTTGAATACTACGAACAAGGAGGAAAAAATGAATGCGTGAAATCAGAGGTAAAGTGAAAGGTACAATATTGGCGGGAGCGGCAGTGTGGGTTTTCCTTGCGGGAGTGGCGCCTGTATCAGCTGCCGGATTGGAGGACATCTTTGATGCAAAGTATTATGCGGACAGCAATGAGGACTTGAAAGCGGCTTTTGGTTATGATGAAACGGCTCTATATCGACATTTTCTGGAGTATGGTCTTAAGGAAGGCAGACAGATGAACCCTATTCTGGATGTGGCTGCATACAGGGCGGCTTATGGAGATCTGGAGACGGCGTTTGGAGATGACTGGGATGCTTATGTAGAGCATTTCCTGACTTTTGGTGTAAAGGAAACCAATAGAAGAAAAGGGGTGCTGTTTGACCCCATAGCTTACGCGGAGGCATACGCGGATATTAAGCAGGCTTTCGGCGATGACATTATGGCAATCATAGAGCATTATGAAGCCTTCGGAAGGCAGGAAGGCAGAACGGAAGGAACTGCAGCGGGATACGCAAGTATAGCAGACAGAGAGCAGGCGGAGGCAGCCAGGCAAGAGGAAAGCTCCCATGAGAAACGTATTTATAATTCTGACGGCAGCTGGCTGCTGAATATAATCGTTGGGAACGAGAAAACGGTCAGCTCGGCGCTTTACGGCCCTGAGGGCGATTTGTGGGGTGTGGAATACTATGAGTACAATGAGGCGGGAAATAGAATAAAAACCACCGGTTACGATGGTTATAATCGCAAGGTTCCGGTCTTGAAGTATGTGTGGGAATATGACGGAAACGGGTCGAAGATAAAAGAAACGGAGTATGACGAGAATGGAAATGTAGTTAAAACGACGATGTTATGATGCCTGCCATAATATATTGTGAGAGAAATAAAATAGTACATTGACAGTATCCGATGCCTCGGGCCGCAGGGAAAATTTTCTGCCCCCCGAGGCTTTTGCATTGACTTTTGCGCCTACAGTTGGTATGCTTTAAATATAACAGTGTAGAGGGAGAAACTGCGTGAGATTTATCAGAGGAGCAATCGGCGAGTCCGCCAGATCTGTCCTGCCCATAGCGGCAATTGTGCTGGTCTTAAGCGTCAGCCTGGCGTCTATCGATTCAGGCATTCTGGTGCTGTTCATTTTCGGAACGGTTTTTTTGATTCTTGGCATGAGCCTTTTTACCATAGGGTCGGGTATGTCCATGCAGCCCCTGGGGGAAGGCATCGGCGTACAAATCAGTAAATCGAAAAAATTTATAGTGGCGGTGGTGGTGTGCTTTATTCTGGGAGCGCTGATTACCATTGCGGAGCCTGACTTGCAGGTTCTGGCAGAACAGGTTCCCTCTATTCCGAATCTGGTGCTGATATTGTCTGTGGCTGTGGGGGTAGGTATTTTTCTGGTGCTGTCCATGGTGAGGACGCGAAGGAATATGCCCCTGTCCAGGCTGCTGCTGGTGTTTTACATAGCAGTAATGGCGCTGGCTGTATTTGCGCCCGGGGATTTTATTCCCACAGCCTTTGACTCCGGCGGAGTGACTACAGGCCCTATCACGGTTCCCTTTGTCATGGCGTTGGGTGCAGGTATGGCGTCGGTTAAGGGAGGCAGGCACTCCGGGGAAGAAAGCTTCGGACTTGTGGCGTTATGCAGCATCGGCCCCATTCTTTCGGTGCTGATATTAAGCATCTGTTTTTCGCCTGCGCCGGAAACTACACAGACGATTCTGGGAGAATATCTTACCACCAGGGACGCGTTTCTGTTTTTTCTGAAGGAAATGCCTCTGTATGCAAAAGAAGTGCTGGTTGCATTTCTGCCCATTGTGGGAGTGTTTCTGATATTCCAACTGGCCTTCAGAAGATTTCGTAAGCATCAGATGATTCGAATCAGCGTAGGTATGATTTATACCTATATCGGACTGGTGTTGTTCCTCACAGGCGCAAACGCGGGATTCATGCCTGCGGGCAGGCTCATCGGCGCGGAAATTGCCGGGGGCGGCCATAAATACTGGCTGATTGCGGCGGGTATGCTGATGGGGTATTTTGTGGTTTCGGCGGAGCCGGCAGTGCATACGTTGAAAAAGCAGGTGGAGGAGGTTACCAACGGCGCCATATCCCAGCAGTCCATAGGACGGGCGTTGTCCGTAGGAGTGGGCGTATCCGTGGGTGTTTCCATGCTCCGTGTACTGACGGGTATCTCCATTTATCCTTTTCTGATAGGCGGGTATGCTGTTTCCCTTGTGATTACCTTTTTTGTTCCGCCCATCTATACGGGCATTGCCTTTGACTCCGGCGGCGTTGCCAGCGGGCCTATGACCACTACCTTTATGCTTCCCTTTGCCGTAGGGGCTTGTGAGGCCTGCGGCGGAAACGTTATGACCGACGCCTTCGGGCTGGTGGCTATGGTGGCAATGACGCCCCTTATCACGATTCAGGTACTGGGCCTGTGGAGCAATGTGCAGAGAAAGCGGCGGATTGCAAAGACCCATTATGAGATGAGCCAGATAGAGGATGTTATTCTGTATTATGATGAGGACGGCGGGGAGGTGGAGGCGTGAGTACGGACAGACGGAATCAGATTATGGTGATTCTTTCCATTATAGAGCGGGGCAGGGCAAAAGCGTATATTGAAATGCTTGACAGGAGAAGTATCGGCTTTCATATGCAGTGTGTGGGACAGGGAACGGCCTCTTCCGAAATGATGGACATATTGGGGCTGGGAAGCAGTGATAAGGACATTGTGGTGAGCTATGCGCCCCGCAGACAGGTGGCAGCGCTGGCGGCGGAGCTTACAAAAGACCTGAGCTCCGGCATGGGCTATAACGGACTGATGATGCTTCTGTCCACGTCGGCTATTAATTATGTGGCGGCGGAGCTGCTGCTGTTACAGGCGGCAAATGCGGAAAAAGGGGGAGAGGAGAGCGGCATGAAGAGTGAATATCATCACAGCCTGATATTGATTACGGTCAACCAGGGCTACACGGACGGTGTAATGCAGACTGCAAAAAAGGCGGGAGCCACGGGGGGCACCGTGATTCGCGCCAGGCTTGCGGGGGCGGAGCAGATAATGGCCCTGCAGGCGCAGGAGGAAAAGGAAATCATCGCTATTCTGGCGTCGGACAGTGTGCGGAACCAGATTATGGAGGAGGTAAACAAAGAGTTCGGACTGCGTTCGGAGGCCAGGGGAGTGGTCTGTGCGGTGCCGGTGGATAAGGCAATGAAGATATAATAACATTTTCTACTTGATTTTTTCCCACGGCGTGTTAAAATAGGGTACATGGAAGCATAGCTCAGCCGGGATGAGCGTTCGCCTCACACGCGAAAGGTCAGGAGTTCGAGCCTCCTTGCTTCCACTCCGGCAAACACGGGAAATGACGGAAACACTGTAAAATCAGTGTAATCCGTCATTTTTTGTATAGCTATGCGGGGGTGTTGACTGACCGAGGAAACGATGATCTGCAATCTGTAAAGCAGCTAACGACATTTGCTATGGAACGGAAGATGTAGGAGGTATAATTTTATGAAGGTATTAATGATTAACGGGAGCCCGAGAAAAAATGGAAATACCGGCCTGGCCCTGGGTGAGATGGAAAAGGTGTTTGCGGAGGAAGGAATCGAGACAGAGCTTCTGCACATCGGCAACAGGGATATCCGGGGATGTATTGCCTGCGGGCAATGCGCCAAAAACGGAAAATGTGTCTTTGAGGATGCTGTAAACGAAGCGGCAGGGAAATTTGAGGAGTGCGACGGGCTTGTGGTGGGCAGCCCCGTTTATTATGCTTCGGCAAACGCTACTCTGGTGGCATTTCTCACAAGACTTTTTTACAGCACCGGCTTTGACAAGACCATGAAGGTAGGCGCGGCGGTGGCGGCCGCAAGACGGGGAGGGCTTACGGCCACCTATGACGAATTGAATAAGTTTTTCGGCATTGCCGGAATGCCCATTGCTTCCGGACAATATTGGAACGGTATTCACGGCGCGGCGCCGGGAGAGGCCGGGCAGGACGGAGAGGGGCTGCAGATGATGCGCACCCTTGCCCGGAATATGGCGTTTCTGATGAAGAGCATTGCGTTGGGAAAGGAGCGGTACGGCATACCGGAAAGGGAACCCTTTGAATGGACGAATTTCATCCGCTAGCATTGTCCTCTTTCATCCGGGGCAGTTGAAAGTTTTGATAATCGGTTAATTTTCAAGGTAAGAAAGCCGATTATATAAGTGTAGCGGAGGTTTCTGACATTTTTTGTCAGGCTGCCTTGCAATCATTAAAAGCATGTGTTACACTAATAGTAACTATAAGGGATTTGCACTGATATTGTATATCAGGCGTAAGAACATGGAGGTTCACATTTTTTATTCAAAGGAGTGATGACAATGGGGATCAGTGTTGACGTAGGAGGTTTTAAGCAGGACAGTTCCTATCTGTTCCAGAGCCTTTCATCCGGCAATGGGGGAACGGCAAATCTGAATTTTCTTTCAGATTATGCCAGCCTTAAGAATGGCAGTTATGCTAAGCTTATGAAAGCTTATTATGCGACGGATCAGGATTCGGGTACGACAGCCGGCAGCACGAAGAGCAGTTCCAAAAATATTCTCAAGAAGCTGGAGGAAGAAAAGAAGAATCCCAGGGTTTCCAAAGATGTGCAGACGGCAAACTCCAATCTGACAGCAGGGCTTTCAAGCATGAAGAGTTCCCTTGCAGCGCTGCAGGGCAGCGGAACCTATACGGATTCGGAAAACGGTAAGAGCGCTGCAGACAAGGTGGTTTCCGCAGTGAAGACATTTGTGTCGGATTATAACAATGTTGTAAATGCGGCAAAGGGTTCTACACTGACAGGCAAAACGGCGTATGTGGCAAACATGATGAGCAGTACGTCTGCAAATTCCGGCAAGCTCTCGGAAATCGGCGTCAGGGTGAATACGAACGGTACTCTTGAAATTGATGAAGCCAAGCTGAAAGCGGCGGATATTTCCAAGGTACAGGATTTATTCACATCTGACGACATTATGAGTTACGGTTCCAGACTTGCGTCCCGCGTCCAGTTTGCGGGGGCGGCGGCCGGCACAAGTGCTGCAGACAGTACAACCGCCACGGAGACAAACAAGGCGGCTTCCAACGCGGCCGGGCTTAAAGCGGACGGAAAGACTCTTGCATCGGATGAATTGTATCAGAAGGTGAAGGATAAGGAAGGTACTGAAAAGTACGATGTGGATAAAATTTTTGCCGCGGCAAAAAGCTTTGTAAACAATTACAACGGCATGTTCGATACGGCTGAATCCAGCGCAAATTCCGGCGTGTTGGCGAATTTGTCCTCTATCAGGGAAAAAACGGCAAAAAATGCGGATGTGCTGAAGCAGTTTGGAATCAGCGTGGACGAAAAGGGCAAGATGACCATAGACGAAGAAACGTTTAAAAAGGCAGATATGTCCAAGGTACAGGAGTTCTTTAAGGATTACGGTTCTTCCGTTTCCACCAATGCTTCGCTTGTAGATTACTATATGACTACCCAGGCGAATGCAGGAAGCGGCTATACGGCTGCCGGAGCATATAATGTGCAGGGAAGTTCCGGTTATACTGACACCATGTAATCGAGTGTGGGATAGCAAAAATGGAGAGAGTGCGCAGACCCGTCGGGATGTTGTGGCGGGTCTGTGTCTGAAAGTTTTTCAAAAAATTCAAAAAATTTCATTGACTTTTGAAAGCAAATCATATACAATATGATTTGTTCGCAGGAATGGCGGAATTGGCAGACGCGCACGGTTCAGGTC
>JAMPFR010000114.1 GCA_023664365.1 Acetatifactor muris
CACCAAACGACTATAAAGCATATTACCTCTGACCTCCCCAGGTGCCAAGCGGAAATCCAAGCCAGCCGGCGGGAGGGTGCGGGGGAAACGGCAGACCGCCGCATATGGGGCGGTTTTCCCATAGCGGCGGCTGGCTTTTGTAGAATTCCTGCATTCTTTCTTTACCCAAACGTGCGCTTGATCTCGTCACGCTCGCTCTGCGTTTCCACCCAATTCTCCACATATCCGCAGTCACAGCAGACATAACGGATAACCGGGATTTTTTTTATCAATGTAAAAGTTGACGTATAAATATTATTCCCGCTGGCATGGCGGTTTTGGTTATCGGGAACACGGACAATATTCTGTGATCCACATTTCGGACAGCATTTCGTATTTTTCATGGCACTATATCCTCCTTGTGATAAGCGGCAAACTTAAAACTTCAGCTATTACAATGCAGAGCAAAACCCATACGCCCACAGACCACATACCGATAAGCCCTGCAATCAGCAGCATGATAAGCGGCACAATATATTTTCGCGGGTGGTGCCACAGGTCATTTTCAATCTTCCAGTTACGGACAGGGTAAAACCACTCCAGCAGAACAGACAGGATTGCACTCTGCTGCGCGATCAGCACCGCAGTCATGATATCCATGCCGCCCACACCGCCATGCTGGATCTGCCAGACAACCAGATACACACTGCTCACTGCCATATTGACAGAGAAGATGAAAAAAATGTAGCGAGTACAAAAACGCCATGCCTGTCCGGGCAGCAGCCGGACTGCCTGCTCCAAACCGGGGTCACAGGACAGCAGGATGCAGACCGGGGTGTTCAGGCATAGGATGCCAAATCCTAACGGCATCACGTTCAGCCCATCAAACTGCCCCAACACCATCGGCAGGATGCCGCCAACCACACACAGCCCGGCAGTGTTCATAAGGTAATTCTTATTCGTTGCCAGATAACGCAACAGATACAGAAGTATGCTCCCTGTCCCTTTCGTTCGCCTGATCAGAGGTTTTGCGGATGCCGGACGGTAAAACACATAAGCGTCTGCCATCAGCAGTACCATAAATGAGAGGAACAGGCTTGCAAGCATGATCAATGCAAAAACCATAGCCTCCTCCACAAAGAATATGGACAGGAGTATCCCCCCGCACCATAAAGCCGCAATGGGGATCAGCTTTCTTTTCCCTGCCAGGGCATACCATGCCGCAGCCATGAAACATCCATTAAAGGCACAGAGCAGGGCCGCAGCAGTCTGCAATGCGCCCCACCTATGCACGGCAAGGAACAATGCCAGCATGGGGAATGTTTTGGTAACCAGCGTATACCCGGCAAATGAAAGCACAACCGAAAAGGTCATCCCCCTGTTTGTAAACGGCAGCATAAACAGACCGGCCATGCTGTCTGCATTCCCCGAAGAATGGAACATCTGCCACATGATTCCCGCCGAAAGGGCTGAAGCTGTCAAAAAGAGAATGGACGGTGCAATCTCCACGCTGACCTCTGCGGTGCGGACGGCAAGAAACAGGATAAGGCAGGCGGAAAGGCTTTTTATGATGCGCTCATACCTCGCACCGAAAAGCTGTTTCGACAAGGCTCTCAGTATGTTCATTCTCTTAACGCCTCCCGGATTGTTCCTGCCTCAATCCCCCGCCCCACAAAACACCTTTTAATCTGCCCCTGCTCCAGCACCAGAACCCTGTCAGAAGTCAGGCAGATGCTTTCCAGGATGTGGGACGAAAAAAGGACGGTGCCGTACTGCCGATAGCCATTTATCTGCTGATACAGATATTCCGTACTTTGGAAATCCAGCCCGTTCACGGGTTCATCCAACAGGAGCAGCTTTGGCTTCAGGGCAAAGGCCGTGATCAGGTAAGCCTTTTTCAGATTTCCCGTTGACAGCTCTTTCAGCAATACATCCATGTAATCCTCAAAATGAAAGCCATGCACTAATTCTTCAATGTCAGACATCTTTTTGCCATAGGAGGCTCCCACATAAGAAATATACTCACGGAATGTAAAAAACCGGAATGAATGGTCTTCGGCAAAGACAATATACCGTTCTTCCTTAAATTTCCTGTCACGGAACATGAGCGGCTTATCCTGCCACATGGCAGTTTCAACCTGAAAACTGCCATGCAGGCCGGAAAGCGTTTTAATAAAGGTTGTCTTGCCCGCCCCGTTCAATCCGATCAGCCCGATAACCTCATTTTCTTCCAGCTCCATAGAAAACTTATCGAGAACAGGCTTTCCCTTCGTGTACCAGACGTTTAAATTTTTCAGAAGAAGAAGTTTCCCATTCCCGGTCATATTATTGGTCATCGTCTTTGTCCTTTCCCTTTTTCCTGATGGAATAAGCAGACCACAGGAATACGATGCCCAACACTGCATACAGGGTAGCAAAAGAAAAATTCGACTTCACGGCGCTGACAACCGCCGCAGCCAGCCAGACGATTCCAAAAATCAACCGAAAATAAAAGTGCCTCATAATTTTTCCTCCATTCACATTGGTATATAAACACTGCTATGTCCATAGCATACCGTAAAAACTGCTTCCATGCCGTTTTGTCCACGAATGGTAGGTTTTTGTCCACGAAAAAGCAGACCGCCAAAATAAGCGGTCTGCTTTTTCGATACATTGATTATGCCTTTACTGCTTCAAAAGATAATGTGACAACAGCGCGGAATATATGATTGCTGTACTCTGTTTCAATAATTCCATCATAGCGTCCAGCAGCGGTTCGGACGCTTTGAAGTCCCCACCCATGCAAGGTTTTATCTGTTTTAGAAGTCTGCAAATCTCCGTCAGCTACAGTAGGCGTGGCGTTACACCCATTTTCCATCTTGATAACCAGCATTTCATTGATACGGCGGATGGTCAGATTGATAAAACGCAAGTCCCCCTCTGTGCTTTCTACTGCTTCAAGGGCATTATCCAGCAGGTTTCCTAAAATTACCACCAGGTCAACACTGCGGATATTCGTATGCTGTGGATATTCAATATTGCATTTCACTTGTATTTCCTGTGAAGCGGCAAGGGTGATCTTACTGTTGATCAGATAATCCACCGCTTCATCTCCTACCCACACGGGCTGCGTAACTGCTTCAATCGGTGAGCGCAGGCTTTCCAGATACTGAACCGCCTCCGCCGTCCTGTCTTTTTCCAGATAACGGTGCAGTGCCTCAATGTGGTTATGAAAATCATGGAACAATCTTGCATTGGCAGCATAGGTGTTTTTTAGCAACTGGTAATCCCGTATCAGCAATGCGTTTTTCTCTTTTTCCAGATCCGCTATTTTTTTCTCCATCTCATATTGGCGGGTGAGATAAAAAAACAGGACGGCAACAAGGATCAGCATGGAAAAAATAATCCATGTTGTCATCTGTTCATCATCTATGGTTATGATGCTCTGCCCGGATAAAAAGATCACCCCAAATAAGCCTGCGATTGCAACCACAGATATGACTCTGTTTCTTCCCTCTCCGGCTTTGGCGGCAAGAACGGCAATGCCCAGCATAAGCGCCCGGACAATCCAGACCGCCGCCACATACCCCGGCATATTTCTGTCAAGAAATCCCTCTGACCGGAATAGAATCCCCAGGCTGGCAGATAGCATAAATTCCCAAAGAGCCACCGTTATCTCATAAAAGAAAGTCAGAAAAAGGGGCATCCGCAGTTCGGCACTGAACAGATGCCGGATAATCAGCATCATGATAATAATCTCGACACCTGCGATATATATCTGCGGAATTGGCAGACATGACAGCAGGGTAATAAAAACAGCCGCACAAGCAGAAAGAACACACGCCTTTTTCCTGTCACCGGATAACTTCAGCACCGCCACAACAAGATATAGACATAAGAATATCCGCAGCCCGTTTGTGAAAAGAAATGAAATTATCTGATACCAGCCCATCATATGTGTGTCCCCCAAAACCTGTTTATCTGCTGCTTGACCGCCTGTAAATGTGAGCGGCTGATCGGCAGTGCCTCACCATTTTTGAGGAATGCCATTCCGTCAGCCACTTTCATGATCTGTATGATATTTACGATACAGCCCCTGTCAATAAAAATAAACTCCGGCGCGGCAATCTCCCGGAAAACCTGCTGTAAACTTTTCCTGACCTTTGACGTTCCAGCATTTGAGCATACCGCTGAATTTTTACCGCTGTCACGCCGGATATAGAAGATATCCTTGTATGGTATCTTCTCCACCCGCTCCGCTGCCTGGATGATGTACTCCTTCCCCTCTTCCAGTTCGATCAGTTTTGCCGCATCTGCCACGGCAGTTTTCAGCCTTTTCTCAAGATCATTTTTCGGCACATAGCGGAAGATCGAAAGTTCAAAAGCGTCAACCGCATATTCCATATGCGAGGTTATGAAAATGACCTTAATATTGGGCAGAAACGGCTTTATCTTTTTGGAAAGATCCATGCCTGTCACATCGGGCATTTCAATATCCAGCAGGAGCAGGTCATAAAAGAACCTGTCCTCCGTAATGTCAGCCAAAAGATTGCTGCTGTATGTGTAAGTTGTTATTTCATAACCGATACCGCAGGACTGCAGGCTGTCCTTTATGATTTCTTCATGCAGCATGACGGCTTCTTTCTCGTCATCGCATATGGCAATCCGTACCAACGCTGTCACCTCATTTCTTTTCCGAATAATAACATCATAGATGCAGTCTTTTCATAAGGGTAATGGGCATCAGAATGGCTGTCCCAACCGCCATCGCCGCCACCACATATCCTTGAAACAGGAATGACGGCATATTTAACAGCAGGAAGCATATCAGCAGATATACGGTTTCAAATGCCCGCCGCGACTTGGAGCATTCCCCCAAAAAACAAGCCAATGCGGGTACAAAAAGCGAAAACACAATATAACTGTACGAACATAAATATTTCTGTCCCACAAAGCATCTTGTAACAACAGGTGCGGAAAGCATAAATAGTATGACCACTCCCCATAGATAAGAATACACCGTCTGCCGGACTAAGGAAAATTTTATGGTCATAAAGCATTCCGTTAAGTTGTTCTCATGTTCCCGACACCCCATCTGCGAAAACAAGGCCACCGAACAGACCAGCATGATGATCCACAAATAACCCTGCACATATTGTAATGGTGCAAAAATGCTGTATACCCATAATCCCGCATTTACAACAAAGCATCCTTTCGGCAGGCTTTTTAAGAGCAGCCTGCACTCCATCATGAACTGGTTTGTACAGTGAACGGTTTTTCTGCCCGCCTGCCCTTTTTTCCGTGGGCTTTGAAAAGATGCCTTTTTCTTTTTTTCTGTTGTTTCCAGCAAAATAGCTGCTGACAGGATAAGCGTCATGCTTATGGCAATCAGAATAATCTTATCCATGAGATACCGCCAGTTCCACAGCAGGCCATGAAAAACCAGCTCCTGCCCGCCTTTACTGTCTGCAAACATCCCTCCGGGTACAAGTATGCCTGTTTCCCGCACCCCGCGCCCGATGATTGGAACCACGGCATCATTGATGCTGTCCATAACCCATCTATAATTTCCATAATCAAATGCCCCAAGCAGCACATTGTCATACCCACTGGCCGAATAATTGACAAGGAACATTACAAAAAGGGCTGTAAGCCCGACAGCATTTCCGGCCTTGCTGCCAATAAAAGGTACGCTCTCCAGCAGGACTGCAAAAGCAGATGCAAAAACAATCCCCGGATAAATACCGATAAAGGGGCTGATGAAATCATAAAATGGCAACGGATGATCCGGGAAACGGAAAGGGAGCATAAGCGCAGCCCCAAGCATCACAAACAGCCACATGACGGTCAGCATGGATAAATTGGAAAGGAATTTCCCGATGACATAATTCCCCTTTTTCATATTCATGGACTGCAGGCCGTACAGCAGGCCGCTTTCCCTGTCCATGCTGATATTATTTTTTACAAAAGAAAGCCCGATCATGGGGAACAGCACCCCGCCGCATAAGGCTATGGCAATCGGTATCCATGACGGATTGGAGCCCTGGCTGAATATGCCCGGTTCCATGCAGATGGATACCAGCGGGGCTCCCACATCGGGAACGGAAAAGAACGCAAGGAACATGGCAGATATGCACATGGCCGGAAACGAAGACCTCCTTACCCTTTCCAGCAGGTCAGCTTTCATCACCTGGTAAATGATATATGGTTCCATAGTCATCCCTCCATAGCAAACAGACAGGCATCCTCCAGTGTGCTGGTTACCGGAACTGCCTGTTTCTCAGGCTTTTCCCGGCTGACCTGCCGTATGTGGATGCCGTTTTGCGTCTGCACCATGCCACTGACGCCTTTCATGTTTTCCCGCAGGGACGGCAGCGTATACTCCCATACACACCCTTTTGCCCCGGCAATAAGTTCTTCCGGGCTGCCATTAAAGATTAAGCTGCCCTGCTGCAACAACAGTATCCGGGAGGCAACCGCCTCAATATCCGATACGATATGTGTCGATAAAATGACAATCCGCTCCCTGGATAAGCGCGACAGGATATTGCGGACTGCAACCCTCTCTTCGGGGTCTAACCCGGTGGTAGGCTCATCTATAATGATGATCTGCGGATCACCTAACAAAGCGCAGATAATGCCGGCTCTCTGCTTCATTCCACCGGAGCAGTTCCCCATACGCTTATCCTTCGCATTGTCCAGATGGAACTCCGCCAGCATATTGTTTATCTGTTTTTCCACATCTTTCTTTTTTATCCCTTTTACAGATGCAATATAGGATAGATATTCGAGTATCGTCAGGTTCGGGTAGGCGGAAACCTCCTGCGGCAGATAGCCTACCATACTCCTCATAACATTAGGGTTTTTCACAATATCCTGCCCATCCAGCAGGATACGCCCGCTTGTAGGCTTCAGGATTGTGGATAGCAGTTTCAGGAGCGTGGTCTTTCCTGCACCGTTCTTCCCGATCAGCCCTATAAGCTGCCCGCTGTGCAGCCTGGCACTGACGTTCCTGATAGCCGTTTTATCTCTATATTTTTTCGTGATGTCCTCTAAAACCAGCTCCATAAGAATAGCCGCCTTTCCATAATATTTTTACTGCCCTTCCATCTCCAGCTTCTCCACCTGCGCTAAAATCTCTGCGGGCAGTTTTGCCGTGTATTCCTGATCTGAAAAGCCAAAGCGGGCTTCACAGTAAATTTCATCATTGTATTGATACAGTTCAATATGTATGATTCTGTTTTCATCCGTTTTCTGCTGTCCTGCTGATGCATGGCCGTCAGTCTGGAATACGTCTACCCTTTTATAGTTATACGCCTCACCCGGTATTTCTTCCGCTTCACTTTCCCCATCTAAAAAATAATCGCTGAGCTGATTGACTAAATCATCTGCGGTTTTATCCTCAGCACCGTATTCTTTTTCTGTGCTGCTTGAATAGTCATAAACCGCAATAATCTGGTCTTTACTGCTGTCCCCGCACCCACAGATAAACAGGCAGGCAAACATGGTAAAACAGGCCATAATTTTTCTCTTTATTCCCTTTTTCATTTTATCAAAGTCCTCCCTTTCCCCGGTTCCGGCTAATCGCCATCTTTGGATGGTGTTTCAATAATGATGTTCTGTGAAAGCCCATTCAGTAATTCCTTCGTGATCTGCAATTCAAAATCTTCCAGTGCATAATACTTCATGGCTTTGCCGCTTTCCGATATTTCCATTGCGCTGGTGACAAGCCGAGCCGCTTTCAGCTTCTTTAGGTGCATATAGAGCAGGGGTCTGCTGATATTTACCAGACGGGCCAGCTCGCTCACATACTGCCGCCCTTCCGCCAGTATTCCGATGATCTTTATCCGTACCGGGTGTGAAAGGGCATCAAAAACATTGATGTAATCTTCATATTTTTTTAAGTTCAAATCCCCAACAAAATTTTCCATAATCAAATATCTTTCATCATCTTGTCAATGGCTTCCACTTTTTCCTTTACAGTCTGCAGGTCTTTTTTCATTTCAGCATTTTCACGCTTCATTTCCTCTGCAAAACTGTTAAACCTTGCCACATCAACGCTTTTTATCCTCTCCCTTTTCTCCTTGCTCCTGATAACCAGTATGATGGCAATAATGATAATAAAACCGATTGCGCCGATTACAGGCATGATGACTGCAATGTTTCCCATTTTTGCTCTCCTTTCAAATCAAAGTGTTTCATGTGTAATAATTTTATTACACATGAAAATATTTGTCAACATCTTTTTCTTGGCATAAAAAAATCAGCAGAAGAGCCGTGACAGGCTTTCCTGCTGATTTTATCCTTTTTCATTCCATCTCCCTGAACGTGCCAGCCAT
>JAMPFR010000115.1 GCA_023664365.1 Acetatifactor muris
CGGCGCAGCACTACCTCCACCCGGGCCACCAGCTCCACCACGTCGAAGGGCTTCACCAGATAATCCTCCGCTCCCAGCTTCAGCCCTTTCACCCTGTCCTTTACCTCATGCTTTGCCGTAATGAAAATCACGGGAATTTTCAGGGGTCTTATGTACTCCATGATGTCGTAGCCGTCCGCTCCCGGCAGCATAATATCCAGCAGGATCAGATCAAAGGGCTCCGATTCAATCAAATCAATGGCCTTGAGCCCGTCCTGAACGGATTTGCACTCATAACCCGCCGCCGACAGGTTAATGTCTATCAGGTCGCAGATAGGTTTTTCATCATCCACAATCAGTATCTTAATCATTTTCCACCGTCCACCCCCAGTATTCGCGAATCAGCTCCACCAGTCCGCTCACGGTATCCTCCGAGGTACACTGATGATAATCGCCGAATTCCGTATCCTCCTCAAACCCCTCTGTCCTCTGGTAAAAAATGGAGCATTTTGTATCTACCAGCAGTTCCCCTTCCGGGCCCGAATAACTGTATCTGCCCAGGACTACAATATCCTTCATGCCGTCCCCGTCCATGTCCTTACAGGTCATGCCCTTCAGGGAATACAGATTGTCATAGTCGCCCATGGTCTGAAAGCTCCAGACAATGTATCCCTGTTCGTTTATCAGGTATATCATGAATATGTTGTATTCCGCCATCTTGATGACACCGGGAACAATACGCAGCGTACCCTGCTTCTCAAAGCTGCGCCAGTAGCACTGCTCCCGTATGGTCTGAAATCCGTTATTCAGCAGCTCGTCCAGGGTTGTGGCAGTGTACAGCACCTCAACGGAAATGCCGTCCCGCACATAGGCCACTATGAAGTCGATGCTCTTGTTCATGCTGAACCTGTTTATTTTGTCGGAGATCCGCCAGTCCCTGTAAAAATCACCCTGTCTCTGGAACAGCACGTCTCCCGTCTTGTAGGTTCTTCCTCCATACTCCCCTGTCTCGTTTTCGCAGTCGGTAATCAGGATAATATCCGTCAGCCCATCCCCGTTCAAATCCTGGAAGGACACTGCCGCAATGTCCTTTGTGGGCTGTTTCAGCTCTCCCAGCCGCCTGTTGTTGGTCTCAAGCCGGTTTGTCTTATAAAGAATATTTCCCTCACTGTCTGCAATCAAAACCGCCATCCGGCTGTACTCCTCATCCATGACAGGCAGAAAGGTAACCTCTTCTTCCCCGAAGGATTCCAGAATAATCGGAAAGCTCTGTTCCTCTATGACATAAAAACCGTTCTCCTCAATGTCCGACACGCTTTCAAGGGCTGCAAACCCGGCCTCGTATTCATTGTACAGCCTTATCAGCTCCTCCAGTGCCTCCCTGTCTTCCTGTGCCTGCTCCGCCGCCTGCGCCGCAGACAGAGTCCCCAGCCACAGGATAATCGCCCCTGCTGCCAGCAAAAACATCTTTCCTGCTTTCCCCATTGATTCACCACCTCCCCTTGGCTCATGTGTCTGAAAGACGCATTTTGGTCGCGGGAATAAAAGTACCGGCTCTATACAGGCTGCCGCCGGTATAAAGCCAGTATAATCCCTAATTGCATCATTTTGCCAAACAGAAATAATTATCCTTCCCTGACGAACTTCAGCACCATGGCGCTGGTCTTCGGCAGCTGCACCTTGATCGTTCCGCCCTCTATCTCATATTCCTGCCCTGCGCTGTATCCGTTTTCGTCGGTGCAGATAAGGACCCGCATTTTCCCGTGCTTCGCCGTCCCCAGCTCCCAGACGAAAATCTGTTTCTCAATGGCATGATTGTTATTGTTTACCAGAATCAGGCACTGGCCTTTCCTGTTGAAACGGCCGTAAGCCAGGTAATTATAATCCCTGTCTACATACTTGATAGAGCCGACCCGCAGCTCCGGGTTCTCACGGCGGATGCGGATAATATCCTTGTGGAACTGAATCAGCTCTTTGTCCTCATGGCCCCAGGGATAGGTACGTCTGCTGTCAGGATCCGTGAATCCGCAGACTCCCGCCTCATCCCCGTAATAGATAGTGGGCGCCCCCACCCAGGTCATCTGCATGACTACCGCCTCGCGGAATACGGCCTTATTCACGCCCTGTTCCGCTGCCTGAGGCCCCGCGCTGTCCGTTCTTCCCACCTTATGATTGGTGCGGGTCAGGAACCGGGAATGGTCATGATTGGAAAGCTCGTTCATTGCCACCTGCCAGCTGGGCATGGAAAAGCTGGAGCTGTGATGCTGCATGGAACCCCAGAAGCTGTCCGCATTTCCCAGAAGATCCTCCCTGAAATCATCACTGTGCTTCTCCATACCGGTGAGGAACCAGGTCACAGGCTCCATAAAGGCGTCATAGTTCATGACGGTATCCCACTCGTTGCCCTGAAGCCAGTCCTTTGTATTTCCATAGTGCTCCGCCAGAATAATAGCCTCCGGGTTAGCCGCCTTCACGGCCTTTCTGAACTCCTGCCAGAAGTGATGGTTAAAGTCCTGACTGCGGCCCAGATCCGCCGCCACGTCCAGTCTCCAGCCATCCGCATTAAAGGGCGGCGACACCCACTTTTTCCCGATTCTCAGCACATATTCCATCAGCTGCTCAGAGTCCTCATAGTTCAGCTTCGGCAGGGTATCATGCCCCCACCAGCCGTCATAGGACTTATTATAGGGCCAGCCGTTCGGATTCCGGAAAGCAAAATAACCTCTGTAGGGGCTGTCTGCACTGACATAGGCTCCCTTTTCATACCCTTCCGCTTCCTCGTATATACGCTCCCTGTCCAGCCACTTATTAAAGGAGCCGCAATGGTTAAACACACCGTCCATGATGACGCGCATACCGCGCCTGTGGGCTTCCTCCACCACCTTGATGAACAGCCGGTTGCCGGCCTCCAGATTTGCCGGATTGGTCACACGGTTAATATATCTGGATGCAAACCGATTCTCCCGCTGGCCCTCCGGCAGCAGATCCCCCGTATCATCTACGATTTTACCGAAATGCGGATCAATATAATCATAGTCCTGAATATCGTATTTATGGTTGGAGGGAGACACGAACAACGGGTTAAAATAAATAACCTCCACTCCCAAATCCTGCAGATAGTCCATCTTGTCCAGAACACCCTGCAAATCCCCGCCGTAAAATTCCCTCACGTCCATGTTTGCAGGATAACGCCCCCAGTCCTCCACTCTGCGCACAGGCTGGTTGATATAACAATATTCATTAGTCAGCACGTCATTGGAGGGATCCCCGTTGCAGAAACGATCCACAAAAATCTGATACATGACTGCTCCCTTTGCCCACCGGGGCGTCTTAAAGCCGGGCAGAATCACAAAGTCATAATATACATTCGCATCGTGTACCAATCCCCTCGTATCATAATAGGCTCTCAAAATCCCTGACTGTATCTCAAAATGATAAGTGGTTTTCTCGCTTCCAAGCTGCAGCCGACAGGTATAGAAATCAAAATGCTTGTCGCTTTCCGCCTTAGCCATAATATAGCTTGCTTCCCCGCAAATCAGAACCACCCGGTCTACATTGTTTCTGGCGGTGCGGAACCTTACGGTTACCTGCTCCCCCGCAGACGGCTCCTCCGGCGTCAGGTAATCGCCGGTAGTGTCCGTAAAGAGCGCTCTCCTGTTAAAGATCGGACGCATTGTCGCAATGTATCTCTTGTTATTTTCCAGACGCTTGATTTTTTCCAGATCCAGTTTTTCTTCCATAATTAATCTCCCGTATAATACAGTTCGCTTTTATATTTTACTGAATATTCCGCCCTAATTCAATAGTTTCCGCGAAAAAAGTAAAAAGGACAGCCATGGGGTGGCTGCCCTTTTCAGAGAAGGTATTTCTTCTTATGGGGTATAGCATAAAACTATACAATGTATTGGGGGGGGTTACGCATATTATAATAGCATTTAAAATCTCATTTGACTATTTCTAAAATTCACAAATATCACAAAATCAGCATCCCATTTTTGTGCATTTTGCCTAACCCGATTCCTCTTATACTCTTCTGCTGCTCTTAAATCGGCTCTGCAGTACCCACCGTTCCGGCCGGCGCCGTAAACAGCGCTTCAAATTCCTCTCTGCCGATTTTCTCCTTCTCCAGCAGAAGCCTTACGCAGCTGTGAAGCACCTGCTCATGCTCCATGATAATTCCCTTTGCCCGCGAATAACACTCTTTAATGACCGCTTTTACTTCCCGGTCTATCTCTCCGGCTACCGCCTCGCTGTGAGACTTTGTATGGGCAAGATCCCGGCCGATAAACACCTCGTCGTCATCGTCATCATAGCAGATAACGCCGATATTCTCCGACATTCCGTAGCGGGTCACCATTCTTCTCGCCACCTTGGTGGCCTTCTTGATGTCGCTCGAAGCGCCTGTGGTAATATCCTTGAAAATGATTTCCTCCGCGATTCTTCCGCCCAGAGACACCATAATATCCTGAAGCATCTGCCCTTTTGTCAGGAACATTTCATCCTTTTCCGGCAGGGGCATGGTGTAGCCCGCCGCGCCCTGGCCCGTGGGAATAATGGATACCGTATATACAGGCCCCACATCCGGCAGCACATGGAACAGGATTGCATGGCCCGCCTCGTGATAAGCGGTAATCCGTTTCTCCTTGTCCGAAATAATACGGCTCTTTTTCTCCGTACCGATACCTACCTTGATAAAAGCCTTGCGTATATCCTCCTGGCACAGATAGGCCTTGTCGCCCTTGGCTGCGTTAATGGCCGCCTCGTTCAGCAGATTCTCAAGGTCGGCGCCGGTAAAGCCCGCCGTGGTCTGGGCAATCTGCTTTAGATCCACATCCTCCGCCAGAGGCTTATTCTTTGCATGTACCTTCAGGATTTCCTCCCTGCCGCCTATATCGGGGGTGCTTACCGCCACCTTCCTGTCGAAACGCCCGGGACGAAGAATGGCGGGATCCAGAATATCCACCCGGTTGGTGGCCGCCATGACAATGATTCCCTCATTGACGCCGAATCCGTCCATCTCCACCAACAGCTGGTTCAACGTCTGCTCCCTCTCGTCATGTCCGCCGCCCATACCGGTTCCCCGGCGTCTGGCTACGGCGTCTATCTCATCAATAAATACGATACAGGGCGCATTCTTTTTCGCCTCCTCAAACAAATCCCGGACTCTGGACGCACCCACGCCCACATACATTTCCACGAAGTCGGAACCTGAAATACTGAAGAAAGCCACATCCGCCTCTCCCGCCACAGCCTTTGCCAGCAGCGTCTTACCCGTTCCGGGAGGCCCCTCCAGCAGCACCCCCTTAGGAATCCGGGCTCCCATCCTGTTAAACTTTCCCGGCTCCCTCAGAAAGTCTACGATCTCCTGAAGATCCTCCTTTTCTTCTCTCAGGCCTGCCACCTGCTCAAAGGTAATGGTCTTATCCCCCTTGAACAGCTTGGCCCGGCTTCTGCCGAAATTCATCATTTTGGCATTCCCGGCGTTTGCTCCGGCATTCTGGGCATTAATCATCATAAAGAGGAAAATTCCCACCACAATTACAATCACCATGGGCACCAGGGTAGTCAGCACCCAGCTCTGCCGGGGCACGTCGCTGACCATGGGGTCAAACCCGTATGACCGGATAAGCTCCTCCATCTCCACCACATCCGCCACATACAGGGTCTTGTTTTCTCCGCCTTTCAGCACAATGTCCAGCGCTCCCGTGGGAGTCTCACTGTTCAGCTGAATCTTCACGTCGGCCACATTGCCTGCCTCCAAATCCGCGTAAAATTCTCCCTTGGTGTAGTCCTCCTCTATCTTCTGGTTTACAATGTTAAAAACCAGAACGATGGAGAGCATAAAAAGTATAAAAACAAAAAACGAATAAAATCCTCTGCCTTCCCGTTTCAAATTCCAAGCCTCCTATTTGTCAAATTCCACTACTCCGATATACGGCAGATTGCGGTACATCTGGTTATAATCCAGTCCATAGCCCACCACAAACTCATCGGGAATTTCAAATCCTGTGTAATCCACCTTTACATCAATGACACGCCTGTCAGGTTTATCCAGCAGAGTACAGAGACGCAGAGACGCAGGCTTCCTGTCCTGGAGCATTTCCAGCAGATAGCTTAACGTCCTGCCGCTGTCCACGATGTCCTCCACCACCAGCACATCCTTCCCCTGCAAAGGTTCATCCAGATCCTTCACAATCTTCACCACGCCGCTGGACTTGGTGTCGCCGCCGTAGCTGGATACCGACATAAAATCAAGAGACACGGGAACGGTGATTCTCTTTGCCAGCTCACACATAAAGAAGCTGCCGCCTTTCAATACGCACACCATATGGATGCTCTTTCCCGCATAATCCCTGCTGATTTGCTCCCCAATCTCCCGGATTCTCTCCGCCACCTTTTCCTCCGGTAAAAGTACCCTGATATGTTCTGACATTTTCTCCTCCGTTTCACTGCCTCAGCAGTTTCCTTTTAATTTTACCTGTAAAATGCGTTTTGTATTCCTGTCGGTTTTATAATATTCGCTGCTTCGGTATCCAATCAGCCACAGCACATGGCTGCCCTCCGCCAGCACGGGAATCCTGTCCCGCATTTCCCTGGGTATTTTCCTGTCAATCATATAATCCTTTAAGGATTTATGAATCATATTCCCTTTGCCGTCCGGCAGGGTAAGGTAATCGCCGGTCTGCCGGAAACGAAGCACCGGGGATTCTTTTATTTTATCACAGTCAAACCGTTTCGTATACTGATTTTCGGGAACTTCCTCTCCGACTTTTACAAAAATCTCCGTCAGCTCCAGCTCCGGCAACTCCCCGGACGGCTCTGCCTGTTCCGAATGGCCTGTTTGCCCCATTCGCCCTGCTTGTTCCGCCTGCCCCGGTCTGTCTGCAGTCTCCTGCCGTCCCGCCAGCACCTTCCCGTAACGCCTGCGGAAGCAGATACCGAAAGGCAGGCAGATACTGCGGTTTCCTTCTTTTTCAAACAGGCTTAAGACCTCTTCCACATGCACTGCGGAGATATCCTTGCCCGTGGGCGACAGCTCCTCGGCAAGGGCCAGAAGCATCCTCTTCTGCAGGACAGGATGACAGGCAAGAAATCCTGCAATATCAATTTCCGCCTCCTCCCGCTTACGTCCGGATACCCTGAACACACAGCGCTCCAGCGCCTCAAGCGTCTGCTGCCGCAGGTACTCCTCCGCCTCGGACAAAATATCCGCCGTATTGCACATATGGCTCACCACCCTGCCGGAGACATTTTGCTCTGCCCAGGGCAGAAGATGATGCCGGATCCGGTTCCTGGTGTATCCGTCTCCTTCGTTGGTGGCGTCCGCCCGCCAGGGAAGCTGCCTCTCCTGCAGATATTCCTCTATCTCCCGGCGTTCCAGACATAACACAGGACGGATAATGCTCACAGGGCGGCTCTTACCTGTGGGGCAGACAGTATCGATCCGGCGGTTCTCGTCCTCCCGCACCGGTTCTATGCCCCGCAGACCTTTCAGACCGCTTCCCCGGAACAGATGAAGCAGCATGGTCTCCGCCCTGTCGCCTGCATTATGAGCCACCGCGATTTTAGTTCCGCCGAACTCCCCTGCCGCTTTCCGAAACGCTTCATACCGCAAACGCCGCCCCGCGTCCTCCTCAGAACATTTTTCCCGGACCGCAAAGCCCTTTACATCCGCACATTCCAGCCGGAAGGCCAGCCCCTGCTCCCGGCAGAGCGCCTCCACCCAGGCGGCGTCCTCCTCCGCAGCCTTCCCCCTGATACCGTGGTTCACATGAACCGCCAGCATTTCAAAGGGCACCTTCCTTCGGTATTCCTGCAACAGAAATAAGAGGCAAACAGAGTCTGCCCCTCCTGAAACCCCAAGGACAATCCGATCCCCGGGGCGTATCATTTCATGCTTTTCCACAAAGGAAAACACCTTTTCTTCCGCCTGCTTTATCATATGGAAAATGTTAGCCCATTCCCGGAAAAAAGTCAACCTCCTTCATCACATCCCAGCCTTGAAAGGAAAATTCTGTTATGGCCTGCTCCGGATGCCTCATATCTT
>JAMPFR010000116.1 GCA_023664365.1 Acetatifactor muris
TGGAGTGGCTGGAAGCCCTTGCTGTTTTTCAGGAATTGGCTGGAGGGGAATGGGGTGTGTTTTGGTTTGAACCCTCCGGCATTGGATTTGAACCCTCCCCGTATGTCCAATTTGAACCCCCTCAAGGCAAAATCAAAAAGTATAGCTTGAAATATTACTCTAAAAATGATTCTGTGTACAGTAAGAATTTCGTGTTTTGAGTTTAAAGACGATGTTTATCTCCCCATTCACACATACCATCTAAAATAGGAATGAGCGATTTCCCCCGTTCGGTCAGACTATATTCCACCTTTGGAGGAATCTGCGGATATTCTTTTCTGTTTACCAACTGATCTGCCTCCAATTCTTTTAAGGTGGAGCTAAGCGTTTTAAAAGAAATTCTACCTATATATTTTTTCATTTCATTAAATCGGACAATGCCAAATTCCATAAGCGTATATAGGATTATCATTTTATATTTCCCGTTGATCAGGGACAGGGTATAGCTGAAACCAGTGGTTTCAAGGCATTCTTGTGATATACAGCGTTCGATCATTTCTTAACACTCTCCTTTAGGTAAGTATATAACCTGTGTGTAAGTATCGCACTTGAAGGTGCGTACTTGTTTTCTGTTTTATTCTGGTTATAATTATAATATCAACAGCGGGAAAAGTCAATCCCGCAGGTAAAGGAGGAGCTATCATGCAAAACTATGAGTATTTAGGAAAGCCGCTTGAGATTGGCAGACTGACCATTAAAAACCGGTTTTGTATGGCGCCGATCGGGGGAGGGCAGCACCATCTTCCGGGCGGCGGTCTGAAAGACGAGACAATACAATATCTTGTAGAGAGGGCTAAGGGCGGGTTCGGCCTGATCTTTACCGGTGCGATTGCGGCGGATGGCACAGTTGACCCATATACCGGGGTCGGCCCGACAATCTTACAGAATCCGGATGCGTTTAAGATGACGGCAACGGAGCTGAATGAAAGGGCAGGCGCTTATGGCGCGAAGATTTTTGCCCAGATTACCATGGGGCTGGGGCGTAATTACCCGAACCTTCCGGCACCGTCATCTGTCCATGTATTCCGGCATCCGGGCGAGGTTTCACCGGAGCTGACCCGTGAGCAGATCAAATCAAAGATTGAATCTGTGGTGAAAGCGTCAAAGGTGGCAAAGGATTCCGGCTTTTCCGGCGTGGAAGTGCATTCCATCCATTGGGGGTATCTGCTTGACCAGTTTGCATTATCCATGATGAACCACCGCACGGATGAATATGGCGGGAGCCTGGAAAACCGTCTGCGGGCGGCAAAGGAGATACTGGAAGGCATCAAGCAGGAATGTGGAAGCGATTTCCCGGTCAGTATGCGCCTGGGATTGAAGACATTTGTGAAAGGGTTTGAGCGGGCGAGCCTGACCGGTGAGGAAGAAATCGGACGTACCTTGGAAGAAGGGATTGAGATTGCTAAGTTGTTGGAATCTTATGGCTATGACTGCCTTAGTGTGGATACGGGGATTTATGATTCCTTCTATTATGCCTGCCCGCCTATGTATATGCCGAAGGGGTATCTGGTAGAGTTGGCAGCCAAGGCAAAGGAGGCTGTGAATATCCCGATCCTTGCAGGCGGGCGCATGAATGATGTGGATATTGCGGAAGCAGCTATCCGGGATGGGAAGATTGATGCGGTTGTCATGGGACGGGCGGCTTTGGCTGACCCGGAATATCCAAATAAAGTGCTGTCCGGGCATACGGAGAAGATCCGCCCGTGTATCGCCTGCAACCAGGGCTGTATCACAAGGCTCCAGCAGGGGAAACAGCCCACATGTGCAGTGAATCCGGTGGCAATGCGGGAAGTAAGGTTTGCGCTCCGCCCCTGCGTGAAAGCGAAAAAAGTGGTTATTGTCGGCGGCGGTGTTGCGGGCATGGAGGCTGCGAGGACTGCGGCAATGCGTGGGCATAAGGTTTCTTTGTACGAAAAGAATGGGAAGCTGGGCGGCAATCTGATTCCTGGAGGCTCCCATGGCTTCAAGAAAGAAGTAAGGGAGCTGAATGCCTGGTATCAGAATGAATTGGCTGGTCTTCCGGTGGAAGTACATATGGGGGAAGCGGTCACTGTGGGGCAGCTCCGTGATATGGGCGCGGATGTGATCATTCTGGCGGCAGGTTCCGTTCCGGTTATGCCGAAAGTGCCGGGAATGGATGATGAAAAGGTGCTTGGCTGCATGGAGGCGTTTGCGCATCCCGAAAAGGTAGGGCAGAAAGTTGTCGTGATCGGGGGCGGCCTGGTAGGCTGTGAAATGGCTCTGGATTATGCGCAGGCTGGCAAGGAGGTTACTGTGGTAGAGGCATTGCCGAAGATTTTGTCGGCAGGCATCCCTTCCCCGATCCCGAACGGCCAGATGATTCCTGACTTGTTTGAGCATCATCATGTAAATGTGCTGGAGAACCACCGCCTTTCTGCTGTGGAAAATGGGAAGGTTGTCTTGGAGAGCGATGGGCAGAAAAAGACGCTGGATGCGGACACGGTTGTGATTGCGGTAGGTTTCCGTCCGGCTCCTTCTATGGCGCAGGAGCTTAGCGGATGCGGGGCGGTTGTCTATGAGATTGGTGACGGGCAGAAGGTCAGCACGATCCTTCATGCCGTATGGGACGGCTATGAGGTAGGGAACAATATTTAATGGTTCATGGTATAAGGCGGTATGCTTTATATAAAAACGGAAGCAGGCTTTCGTTTATCAAAAAATTATATTAGGAGGCTGATTACAATGAGAGCAGAATTAAAGGAATATCAGGCAGTGGAAGAAGCGGCAATGAAATTTGTCAAGAGTGTCGCAGAGGGCAACAGCAAATATGCGAAGGAATTATTCACAGATGAGGCGGTTTTGTTTGGCTATTTGGATGGGAAGCTGGAGCATGGCTCTATTGAACAGTTCTACCACAATGTGGATACTGTGCCTGGCGGCGACAATTTCAAGGCCCGTGTGGATGTATTGCTGGTTGAGGAGTCTCTGGCCGTTGTCCGTGTGCTGGAGGAAGGCTGGGGGAACCGGATCGACTTCACGGATGTGCTGCTTCTGCTGAAGATGGATGGCGAATGGAAATGTGTTGCGAAGGCGTACAACCAGAACTCTGATACGATCCAGAAATAAGTAATACGGAAATGTAGGAAAAGAATAAAGCGGGTGGATGCGGCTTATCATATCTTCCCGCTTTATCCAAAGGGATTATGATGGCTGGATATCATATGACAGAGGAATTGCTGGAAAAAAATTCCGTCCGGACACTTATCCTTCGGCTGGGGATTCCTGCTATGTCTGGTCAGTTTTTTAATATGCTGTACAGCATGGTTGACCGGGTTTTTGTAGGCCGGGTTCCGGAGGCGGGCGGAACCGCCCTTGCAAGTATAGGCGTGTGTGCTCCGGCATTGACGGCAGTTACCGCATTTGCGTATATGGTAGGCATTGGCGGGGCTTCCTATATGAGCATCAGTTTGGGGCAGAAAGACCATCAGCGGGCGCAGGATATCCTTGGAAATGCTTTTCTGCTGCTTATGGGGATTGCGGTTTTTGTTACAGCAGCATTATTGATGGTGCGTCGGCCGGTTTTGTATATGCTGGGATGCAGTGATGCAATGTATCCTTATGCAGAAATATATTTTACAATTTATATTTGTGGCACGGTTGCATCTTTGTGTGGTGTTGGGCTGAACCAGTTCCTTTTGGCGCAGGGATTTGCAAAGCAGGGAATGTTTGCGGTTGCTATGGGTGCGGTCGTTAATATTCTCCTCGATCCTCTGTTAATCTTTGTGTGTGATATGGGAGTCGCCGGAGCTGCTGCTGCCACGGTAATCTCGCAGTGCTGTATGGCTGTTTATGTATTGTCCCGGATATGTAGGCGGCAGATGCCTGTACGTCTTGGGCTTTGCAGATTCCGGTGGGGGCTGTCGGCACGGATCATAACCATCGGTTCTATGTCCTTTCTGATCACCCTTATGGATAATCTGATCATTATTTTGCTGAATGTGGTGCTTCGGAGATATGGCGGGGTCAGCCTTGGCGATCAGCTTATCACCTGTGCTGCGGTGGTGCAGAGTTTTATGACAGTTGTTGCCTGTCCGGCACAGGGGATCACAACGGGATGCAGTACGATTTTCAGCTATAATTACGGCAGGAGGGATTACGGCAGGATTCGGGAGGCTTTCATTGGTGTATTTCTTTTGTGTGGTGTTTATATTGGATTTCTGGAGATTTGTGTGCAGGCATTTCCGCAGTTGTTTACGGGATTATTTTTGCAGGATGACATTCTGCTTGGCCAGGCTTCTTCCAGCATCCAGATGTACACGCTGGCACTTTTAGGGGTAGCTGTACAGTATGCGCTGGTAGATGGTTTGACGGCTATGGGAAAAGTCAGGTATGCTTTTCCATTGTCTGTGTTCCGTAAGATTGTATATGCGGTCTGTATTTTTTGTCTGCCGATGGTATTTGATATCCGGCTTGTTTTTTATGCGGGGAGTATATCGGATGCTGTTGGCGCATTGTTTAGCTTATTGCTGTTTTTTTCTACCATAAAGCCAAAATTGAAAAAGGAATTATTGTAAAAAAAATTATATGATTAAAATATCAGGAGGAAACGAACATGGGTAAAAAAATTGTAGTGATTACTGGAAGTCCCCGTAAAAATGGGAACAGTTTTGCTATGACGGATGCATTTATCAAGGCAGCCGAGGAAAAGGGGCATACCGTTACCCGTTTTGATGCGGCTCTGAAAAAGGTGGGCGGATGCCATGCATGTGAAACCTGCTTTTCTACGGGAAAAGCCTGTACCTTTGATGATGATTTCAATACAATCGCCCCGGCTGTTTTAGAGGCGGATGCCATTGTGTTTACGATGCCGGTCTACTGGTATTCGATCCCGGCACAGATCAAGGGGGTTATTGACCGGATTTTTTCTTTTGTTGTAGGTGGCAAGGATATTTCCGGCAAGGAATGTGCATTGATCACCTGCTGCGAGGAGGATGATATGTCTGTGATGGACGGTGTGCGTGTCCCGATGGAGCGGATGTGTGCATTGAATAAATGGAAAATGGTGGGCGAGGTTTTGGTTCCCGGCGTGTTGAATGTGGGGGATATTGATAAAACGGATGGCTGCAGCAAGGCAGCGGCTCTGGCTGACGCGATTTAAGGAGGGAAGGCATGGGTAAGAAAATTGTTATCCTGAATGGAAGCCCCCGGAAGAAGGGGAACACGTCTGCTTTGGTGGCGGAATTTACCAGGGGTGCCAAAGAAGCCGGGCATACGGTTACGGAGTTTTTCCTTGACGGCATGGATATCCATGGCTGTAAAGGCTGTTTCGGCGGGCATAGCAGCAGGGAATGTCCGTGTGTCCAAAAGGATGATATGGCGCAGGTTTATCCGGCGGTTAGGGAATGTGATGTGATCGTGCTGGCTACGCCTCTGTATTACTGGAATATGAGCGGCCAGCTCCGGACGGCGGTTGACCGTCTGTTTGCCTTGGAGGAAGGGGATGGCAACCTCCTCCGGGGAAATGGCCGTTCTTCGGCGCTTCTGATGGCGGCAGAGGGACATGGATTTGAGGATGCCTTGGCTTATTATGACCATTTGATGGAGCATCTGCGCTGGAAAAACCTTGGCCATGTTCTGGCGGGTGGAAATATGGCAGTGGGCGATATTGGAGGAAAACCGGAACTGGAACAGGCATATGAACTTGGAAAATCAATTCAGTAAATCAAAGAAAGGGAATGAATATCATGAAAAAAATCAATTTACCGCAGGCAGCAAAACTGACATCTCCGAACCCTGTAACGGTTGTGTGTACGCAGAAGCCGGATGGGTCTACCAATCTTGCAACCGTTTCATGGTGGACGTATCTTTCATTTAATCCGAACATGATCGCTTATGCTATGGCGAAGACCTCTTACAGTGGGGAAATGGTGCGGAATAACCAGAAGGTTATCATTACCATTCCTGGTGCGGAGATTGCCGATGCGATAATGGGATGTGGCAGCACCACAGGGCGCAATACGGATAAGGCATCTAAATTTGGGATTGAGCTTGTAGCGGTGGAGGGAAGCGATATTAAGGTTCCTGCCCATAGCCGTGTGGCGATTCAGTGCAGTTTGAAGGAATATCATGAGGTAGGCGACCATTATCTGTATATCTGCGATGTGGAACAGGTTTATGGGGATGATACGGAAGAAGCCTTGTTTGCGTGGGATGGTTACGCAAAGGTGGCTCCTGCAAGGCAGGGGGAGTGATCGGGATGGGTTTTTTAGAGCTTGCGTCAGAACGCTATTCTGTCCGTTCCTTTTCTGACCGCCCGATTGAGCCGGAGAAGATGGAGAAAATTTTGAAGGCTGGGCAGCTTGCGCCTACGGCGGTCAATTTCCAGCCGCAGAAGATTTATATTTTGAAGAGCGATGAGGCAATCCAGAAGGTACGGTCGCTTACCCAATTTGCTTATGATGCGCCGGTGGTTCTGTTATTCTGTGCGGATGCATCAAAGGTGTGGAAAAGTCCGGCAGAGCGTGGATATGATACTGGGGAAATGGACGTGAGCATTGTCTGCACCCATATGATGTTGGAAGCATGGGAGCTTGGAATTGGCTCTGTATGGGTGCGGGGGTTTGATTCCCGGAAAGTCGCAAAAGCGTTTGATCTGCCGAAAAACATAAAGCCTGTCTGCCTGCTTCCGATAGGGTATCCTTCTGCTGAAAGTGAACCATATGCTCCATGGCATGATACTTATCGGGGCATTGAGGAAATGGTGGAAGAATTGTAGGCGCAGTTAATGAAAAAGATGCTTGTTAAGTGAGGTAAAAGGGCATGGGAAGTATTTTGATTGGCGTTGTAATTGCAGCAGCCGTGATTGGGATTATTGTGTGGATGATAAAAAATGGCAGGAACGGGAAGTCATTCTGTGGTGCTGAACTGCCGGAACCGCTTAATACAAGTGAAAATCTTGTGAACAATAAGAGATAGGGGTGAGTAGCATGGAGATTACAAAAGAGACTACAATGGGCGATATGTTGGAATATGATAGTGGTATTGCCTATGTTTTAATGCAGTCAGGGATGCATTGTGTGGGCTGCCCGTCATCGATTGGTGAGTCGCTGGAGCAGGCTTGTGTGGTGCATGGATTGGATGTTGATGAAGTCTTACTGTCAATTACGGAATATCTTTCCACTAAAAAAGAGGCTGTATAATTAATGCAAAAGGCAAGACAAAATTCTTAGCTATTGCCGGAATGGGTCAGTCTGATATGTGTAGATTGACCCATTGTTCATTCATAGCAGATTAATTTTAACAAAGCAGTAAGCGTGATTTTTTATGTTCCGTTATTTATTTTGCGTAGATGTGTACATCAAAGCTGCAGAACGGATCAAAACGAATGCAGTTATAAAAGTAGGAGATGATTGTTATCAAACGTATAATAATAGGTTTTCATGAGCAGGATTCCGATACCTACGAAGGAGTTGGAAGTATGGTAAAAGGTTACCTTGATTTTGATAATTTACAAATAGAAGATGAAACGGTATTATTGATTCCGGATTTGGCAATCTATCCTCAACGTAGAAAAGTATTCTGTATTCAAGAAGAAATCAGTTTGACAGTAAAAGAATATGACATCCTTTGTCTGCTTGTTATAAATCAAGGGCGCGTTCTTACTTATGATTGGATATATGAAAAGATATGGGGAGAGGTTGCTGTGGGTAATATAAATAATGCTATAGCGTGCCATATACATAATCTTCGTGAAAAAATATATAAAGTGTTGCCAAAACCACAATTTTCTATTCGATGTGTTCGTGAAATAGGATATTGTTTAGAATTAAAAATAGAACCCAAAAAGATTACATAGCAGTGGCTTGAGATATTGGGCCACTGCTATATTATTGTTGCTGCCCATTTTTTTTGACATATAATTATCCTGGTTGATTGTCACAGA
>JAMPFR010000117.1 GCA_023664365.1 Acetatifactor muris
ATCTCCCCGACTTCCGGCACGAAAATCCGCCCGGACAGAGGGTTTTTAATGCTGATGACAGGTGTTGTGACAGTCGCCTCCACATCGGATTTTTCAAAGGCAAGGTCCGTGTCAATCATCTCGCAGTCAACCAGCTTTAAGTTTTTGCAGTAGCATAACGGCTGCGTTCCGATAATCTTACAATTTACCAGTGTCAGCCCGTCGGAATACCATGCCAGGTATTCGCCTTTCACCACGCTGTTTTTTACCGTCACGTTTTCGGAATGCCAGAAGGCGTCCTTTGTGTCAAAGGTACTGTTCTCAAACACTGCGTTGCGGATATACTGGAAGGAATATTTTCCCTGAAACCTCACATCCTCAAACTGCAGGTTTTCGGAACGCATCATAAAATACTCACTCTGCGCCGTGCTGCGATGCATCTTAATATTTTTCACCGACCAGCCGAACTCCGGGGAAATAATGTCGCAGTTTTCAATGGAAACATCGCTGCACTCCCGGAGCGCCTTGATCCCGTGCATCTTTGTATCCGTAATTTCAATGTGATCGGAATACCACAGCGCCGCCCTACAAAGCTCCGTCATTTCCGCATCCCTGATTTTCAGTCCATGGTCATGCCAGAACGGGTAGCGCAGGTTGAAAAAGCAATGCTCCGTTTCGATGTCCTGCCCTTCCTTAAATGCGCTCTCCCCGTCTGCCGGACCGTCAAAGGAACAGTTTTTTACAATGATTCCATTGCATCCGTAAAGCGCCCTCTCCATGTCAAATGTCTGATTCTCAATTACTTTCATTTTACACTGCCTCCATACTTCACTTATTCTGTAACTGTTCAGTACCTTCACAGTTACAATGCAAAAAGCCATTTCAAATCAGCTTCGCTGATGGGCTTTTTGCACTCTTGATTCACTTTCTTACGGTCTCAGCAGCAAGTGCTTCGACCTGTCCCAAACAGTTCACTTATTCTTTATATTCCGCCCAATCTGGTAAACAAGGTAATCCAGACAGTCAATCTGTTTTTCCCCCTGATGCACTCTGTCCAGCAGGCACTCCCTCTGCCCTTCCATCAAACGGATCTGCCCGTTATAATCGCCTTTGTCCATGCACTTCATAAAACTGTCAATCATTTCCTGGCTGCATCCGGCATCCTTTAGATTTTGGATCACATCTTCCACTGAATCATAGCCCATTGCCTGCGCCGACATCATTCACTCGCCATCCTCTCCATCACTGATACTGATAATCTTGTTCCCCCACCCTTCCAGCACCGGGTTGTTTTCCACCGCCTCCACAAAATCCTCCGTGGCGTCAAAATACCCTACCGGCGTGTACTCTGCGGGAACTTCCGCGTCATGGTAAAACAGGATGATCCGGTTGGGCTCGGAATAATAAACCTCCCCCGCCTTCTCCTCCGTGATCTCTTCCGCCGCAGACGGGATTTCATAACGGCTCGGAATGTCGTAATACTGCATGACCTCCCAGTTGTCGAAACCTTCATAATTGTAAATCGGCAGATTCCAGTCGCTGGTTCCCACATGCCTTGCAATCGCCGCAGCCGTGTCATTGTCATAAAGATGCAGGGTAAAGGATTCCCCCTCATACCCAAACCTTGCCGACAGCTCAGAGGCTGCCTGGGAAGGCTCATTTTCTGCGCTGTCCGAACCTGCGTCTGCCGGGCCGCCTTCTTCCTGCAGGCTGGGGGTCGCATCACTTTCTGCCGGGCTTTCCTCTGCCAAAACATCAGAACCGCCGGAAGAACTTCCCGCCCCGGAACCTGCACAGCCTGCCAGCATCATCCCGGATGCCAGCGCCAAACCTAATATTGCCAACAGTTTTTTTCTCATAAATTTTGTCACTCCTTCTATTTTTTTCCTCATTTCTGCCGGATACCCTCGCTTTCGCTGGGTTGCCAAGTGCCAGCGGCACTTGATTGGCAACGACCGAAACGGCGTGAAGAAGACCCTGGCATCGAGGTATCCCCGGGGGGGATTTTAATCTCTGATTCTATTATAAACCGCCTTTATTCGCATATCAAATACTTATAATCAATACAAATATATAGGCAAAACCTATTCTATTCCGTAATCAGCCCTACAAGCCTGCATACAGTTCAGACAAGCTGAACTGTATGCAGAAATCCATTGAAAAGTCTACGCTTCGCTTCGGTCCGTCCTTAACAAGCGCCACTGGCGCTTAGGACCGCTTTGCGATGGGATTTCTGCACTCCTAAATCATATTCTCACGGTCTGCGCAGTTAATGCGCAGACCTGTCCGAACGGTAACTGTAACATTTTTTTATCCTCCCTGCCGCAATCCAGGAAAAAGCAGCGGAAAGCCCGGTAACGACAGCCGCCGGGAGCAGCGTGTTCGCCGCCGTCAAATGGGAGGAAAAATTGCTGATCCCAAACATCCGAAGGAGCGCCGCCACAAGCGGATCTGTGAGCAGTTCACTCAGAACAATTCCAAGAACCGCCCCCATGATGGAAACCATACAAAACCGCAGCATAAAGGAAAACCGGAGTTTCGCTGACGTAAACCCAAGGGTTTTATAAATCCCCAAATCCTTCTGCTCCATGACAAGCAGCTTTCCCCCTGTCAGCGATATGACCACCAGCACCACAACCGCCACAACTGCATACATAAAATCCATTAAAAGCTCCATGGCGGAAAGGATTCCGTACAGTCCCGGCCAGGAATTTTCATGGAGGTACACGTCCCCGCCAAACGCATCCTCAAGCGCCTCCATCACTTCCGCCTGTTTCCCCTCATCTTCCAAAAAATAATGCACGCACCACATATTCGGGATTTCACGCCCAATCTTCTGGTAGCCTTCCCGGCTCAGCCCCACATTCGCCCCCATGTCGTTGGCGCACTGGTAAATGCCGGAAACCCGGTATTCCGATGCGCCAGCCTCGCCGCTGACCAAAACCGTATCCCCGATTCCCACATCCAGATCAGCGGCCACAAACTCCGTCAACACAATCTCATCATCACCGGCACAGGTTTTCCCTTCCAGCATATGGAAACGACCCGGCTCCGTAATGACATTCGCCGTATAGTCCACGCCCTCCACCGCCACATCCGGCATGGCAAGCATATACCAATCCGTAATGCCCGTATAGGATAAAATCAGCCGCTCCACATCCTCATTTGACGCCCCGCCCATCGGCTGTGCAGCGATATGCAAATCTGCGGGGTTAAATGCATCCATCAGCCCCTCGCCATTTTGCCCCAGCCAGGAATCCATGCGCCCGATCAGGGACGCAAAAAACACTAACAGCATCGCCACAAGGCAGACCCCCGCATAGCGCATCCTGCCTGCTGCAAGCTGGCGCAGCGCCATCCAGAACCCCAGGCCCTTTTTTGCCAAAGGAGAAAAAAGCATCTTTTTCCCGGCCGCTTTCCCGTCTGCCCTGCGGACGGCCTCCATCGGGGTGATTTTTTCCAGATGCGCCGTTCTCAGATATACAAATCCTGCCAATGCCAGAAATACAACCGCTAAAACAGCCATGCCAATCCCTGCTGGGATTCTGGCGGGGAGCAGAAGCCCTGTCGTCGTCAGCGTCATGCGGCTGACTACAAGCGCCGCCGGAGCTGCCAGAAATGCACCGAAAACCATGCCGAACAGGACAGGGGAAAGGAACAAAAGCATCTGTACTTTCTGCAGTTTTTTTGTGGTAAACCCGATGGTTTTTAAAATCCCGGTGTCCGTCACATCCTGCTCCATGGCGCTGCCGATGCTATGCCCCATCACGATCAGGGACACGATGGCAAGAATCAGGGCAAATGCCAGAAAAAGCCCAGTAAACACATTCTGCAGCGTCAGCATAAAACCGGAAATTGCGCTGTCTGAATGGGTAAACTCCACATACTGCAAAAGCTGCGTGCTGCTGTTTAAAACCGCATTAAACTCCGCCGCATCCAGCGAACCATTCTGAAAAATATGCGCCATATGCCCGCCGCGGGCGAGTCCATCAATCCCTGCACGATCAATCATCTGCACAATCTCCTCATCATCCTGCCCGCAGATGAGAAAGCTTTTCATCCCGATCATGGAACTTCCCATAAAAGGGTCCTCAAACCATCCCTTCACCCGGAAAGATTTTACCACGCTGTTCCTCGCAATCCGGAAAACAATCTCATCCCCAATTTCCACGCCAAACATGGACTGCATGGAAACCGGGGCATAGATTTCCCCCGGTTCGATTTCGGCATTCCCTTCCTGGTACCCATCCATATCCTCCGCAAAGATTTTATAGGGATACCGCTCCGGCTCATAGATGACAAGCTGCCCCTCGCTGTCCGATTCCTGCCCGTTTACCTCATACTCTGAAAAAATCAGTGGCTGCACGCCAACCCGCTCCACTTCCGGGAGCGCAGCAATCTCATCTGCCAGCTTTTCTATATCGGGAACGCCAGACACCCATGCGGTAATCTCCCCATAACCC
Source organism: Acetatifactor muris (assembly GCA_023664365.1). Classification (GTDB taxonomy): domain Bacteria; phylum Bacillota; class Clostridia; order Lachnospirales; family Lachnospiraceae; genus Acetatifactor; species Acetatifactor muris_B. The sequence continues at coordinate 4,443 of JAMPFR010000117.1, forward strand.
ATCCGCCCCATCTCATCCCTGACATAATCCCCCGCATTTTTCCATACGGTAAGAACCGTCAAAAGTGTCAGGGACAGAAGAAAAACCAGCAGGGCAATCCCCGCCAGGCTCCCCCTGTGCCGCCTGCTGCCCGCAAGCCATAATGTTTTTGTCTCCATTTCCCCACCGCCTTACCATGACAGGGCCAAGAGCCAGTCATTTAATTTCTTTTCCCGGTCTTTTGCATCGGATTCCCGGTAAACGCCCATTTCCACCTCGTCCAGTATCTTCCCGTCCTCCAGGTACAAAACCCGCATCCCACGGATGGCCGCCCTGACGTCATGCGTCACCATCAGGATGCTCTGCCCATCGTCTGCAAGCCCGGTCAGAAGGTTTAACACCTCGTCCGTGTTCCGTTTGTTCAACGCCCCGGTAGGCTCGTCCGCAAACAAAAGCCCCGGATGGTTGATGACCGCCCTCGCAACTGCCGCCCGCTGCGCCTCCCCGCCGGAAACCTCGGAAGGGAACCGGTTCTTTGCCTGCTCCACATGCATCTGCGCAAGCAGCCGCCCCGCCTCCTTCCTTGTTTCTTCCGTACCCTTTTCAGCATCCAGATACCCCGCCACTGCCACGTTTTCCAACAGGCTTAAGGAACTGACCAGATGCGTCTGCTGGAACACAAATCCAAATTCATGGGAACGCAGCTCTGCCATCTGCCGTTCTTTTAACCCGCTGATCTCTTTTCCCCTATACAGCACTTTCCCATCCGTAATGCCGTCCATGCCGCTCAGCGCATACAATAACGTGGACTTTCCTGCGCCGGAGGAACCCATAATGACCGTAAAATCCCCTTCGTAAATATCCACGTCAATGCTTTTTAACACCTGCTCTGTCCCGCCCGGAAACTGCTTGCACAATCCCCTGGCAGAAAGCAATACATCTCTCATATCCGCCGCTCCTTTCTTCTTTTTTGCCAAGCTGGATTGCATGATACGAATTCTGACTTTTGACCCTTGTATCATTTCATACTGCCGGGCAGTCCGCTAAAATCAGGGGTTTCTTCCCCGTAACGGAATCCGGCATGATTTCTTTTACAAAGCGTATACCCAAAGGGCATCCCATTATGACACACCCATCCGTACCGCCTCATGCCGCCCTGCATCCGGCGCCTCCGCAAGCATCTCAAAGGCAGCACGGTCAATCTTGCGGAACGGATAATCACGGAGGCCTTTCATACAGAATCCCTCCACTGCCAAAGGATGCAGGAAATCCCTGCCTCCTGCCCCATCCTCAACTTCAACCACATTCATGTCGTCAAACAGCGCCAGCCCGTCAAAATGCTCCATAAGGATTTTTTTATCAATCTTCGGAAATGCGGACAGCGGGAGCGTGGAAAGCTGCCCTTCCGTTATCCCTGCCTCCTCAAAGGCTTTTCTGTAAAATCCGGAATGTTCCCACACAAAATGAAACATCCTGCGAAACTCCCTGTCCTGAAACCGTTTCATCTGCCCCGCCGACATCCTGCCATGCCTTTTCAATCTATATAAATCCAGCAATACCTTCGCATAACTCATAAGCCGCCTCCTCTACTCAATCGCAAACGTATATCCCTGTTCATAGTTTTCACGGTGATAATACGTCGCCCTCCCCTCTGACTGGTTAAACACAACGCTCCATTCCGTGGAGAGGGAGTCTCCAAAATTCCCCTTGCTCACACTAAAAAGCGCATCACGGACTTCGTCCTCACCTATTGCCCCGCCATCTTCCAGCCATTCCATCAGAATGTCATACCGGGTATGGGACTGCTCTGTCCCGATCCCGTTCTTCTCCCCATCGGCAAGATAAAAATTTGTCAGAACCGGTGTTTCCATCACCACCATTTCCTTATTACTGCCGGATGGCATGGAGGTATCCCCGGAGGGGGTCTCATTGTCCACATATTCAACCGCCACGCTCCTTCCGTCCACATCCGCTATTGCAAAATGGACCATCATCCCCATGGAGGCGTGCATGTCATACTGCCCCAGCAGCTCCAAGGCCTCCTCCACCGTCGCCGCCCCATCAAGCAGCAGGCGGATGGCCGTCGTTGTCGTAATGTCCGGTTTCCCTGTATCCTGGTCAATCGAATCCGAATCCTGGATCATATTGACGGAAACCGCTAGCCCCTTTTCATTCATCCCGTCCAAAGGCGCATACAATGCGGCGAGCGTTCTTACCTTATTACTGCCGGATGCCCTCGCTATCGCTGGGGCAGACCCTGGCATAGAGGTATCCCCGAAGGGGGTTACCTCATCCAATTTCAGCGCAATGCCCCCCACCCCCTGGCTGACAAAATCCATGTTGACTGTAGAAATAGACGCATACCCGTTTTCAGGATACGCCACGACTGCCAGCGCCTCGCAATGGTTCCAGTCAAAATTCCTCCCAAACAGAAATTCCCCATCCGAACCCTGTACGGCAACCGTGCTGCACCCAAAGGGACTTCCAGAAAAACCAAACCCCATACCCTCTGGGACACTCGTACCCGACAGCAGGTTCTCCACCAGAAAACCGGCCACTTCCTGATCTGACGAGGCGCCTCCCTCCGACAGGAAACGGTCAAATCCATAATCCCCTTCATAGCGGACAGCGGAAAAACCTTTTTCTAATTCCATGATTTCCTCCGTAAGAGCAATCACTGTTTCATTATTATTGCCGGATGGCACAGAGGTATCCCCGTAGGGGGTTTCAGCATTGTCTGCAGAGTCTTCTTCCATGCCCTTATTTTCCCCATCCTGCGCCGTTTCAGTTTTACGGCTGTCACAGCCTGCCAGAGAAAGCAACGAAAGCAACACCAGCAGCGCCAAGATTGATAACACTCTTTTCTTCATTTGAAAGCCTCCCATCTGTATTCCCTAGTGTAACACCATGGAGAAAAATTAACAAATATTTATATCTTATACATGTGCATAGTTGAAACCTATATTATTGTATGGTATGCTACATTTACAAGAAAGGATTGATTTTTCATGGAATTACGGGTACTCAAATACTTCCTTGCCGTTGCAAGGGAACAGAGCATTGTTGGAGCTGCGCAGACCCTGCACCTTTCCCAGCCCACGCTTTCCACACAGCTAAAAGCCATGGAAGAAGAATTAGGGAAACAGCTTTTCATCCG
>JAMPFR010000118.1 GCA_023664365.1 Acetatifactor muris
AGGAAAATGCAGGCATCTTCTGCCACAACAATCCCTGGGTATCCATTGCGGAAACCGTAATCGGCAGAGGTGACAGAGCCTTTGATATCTACAAAAAAACTTGTCCTGCCTACATAGAAGACATCAGCGAGATTCACCGCACAGAGCCTTATGTTTACTCCCAGATGGTGGCGGGCCGGGACGCAAAATTCCACGGCGAGGCCAAAAACAGCTGGCTCACCGGTACGGCTGCATGGACCTTTGTAAATATTTCCCAGTATATTTTGGGCGTATACCCTACCCACAACGGACTTTCCGTTGACCCCTGCGTACCCGACAGCTTCGGTGATTTCAACATTACCAGGCAGTTCCGGGAGGGCGTATACCATATTCAGGTCAAAAACCCCGGCAATGTGCGAAAGGGCGTGGCTTCCATGACCGTGGACGGCAAAGCCGTGGAGGGACATATCATCCCTTATGAAAAGGGCAAGGCTGAATATAACGTAGTCATTACCATGGGATAAAATTGTTGTCCGCATATGCTCTGCGAACTTTTGGCAGAAGCAAAAGCACCGCCGGGAATTTGCCGCCGGGCTGTGGGCAAAAGAGTATAAAGCATAAATTACGCGGGCAGACTATGAAAAATGTATTCGCGGAAATATAAAAGAGGCAAAGGGAGGCATATGGCCATGAACCCATCTGTTAAAATTCTGTTTTACGATACAAAGAGCTATGACAGGGATTCCTTTCAGGAGTCCCTGCCGGGCTTTCCCGGCATAGAAATCGAATACACCAAATCCGATCTGGATCCCCGGACGGCAGCGCTGGCCGAAGGCTTTGACGCTGTGTGCGCTTTTGTCAGCTCCGACGTGGGCACTGACACCCTGGAGATTCTGCATCAGAAAGGCATACGCCTGATTTTGATGCGCTGCGCCGGCTTTAATAATGTGGATATAGACGCCGCAAAAAAGTATGACATTCGTGTCATGCGCGTGCCCGGCTACTCTCCCGAAGCAGTTGCCGAACACGCCATGGCTCTGGCCCTGGCTGCCAACCGCAGACTGTATAAGGCGTACAATAAGGTTCGGGAGAATGATTTCAGCCTCAGCGGACTTATGGGCTTTAACTTTTATGAAAAGACAGCGGGGATTATCGGAACCGGAAAGATTGGCGCAGCCATGTGCCGTATCTGCCGGGGCTTCGGTATGCGGGTTATCGCCTATGACGTATACGAGAATCCGGCATTGAAGGATTTTGTGGAATATGTTTCCCTGGCAAAGCTGCTATCTGACAGTGATGTCATTTCCCTGCACTGTCCTCTTATGGACTCTACCTATCATCTCATCAACATCGAAACCATCCGGCAGATGAAGGACGGCGTCATCCTGGTAAATACCTCCAGGGGTGCGCTGGTAAAGACGGATGACTTAATCGAAGGAATCCGGATGCACAAATTCGCCGGGGTAGGACTGGATGTATATGAGGAAGAAACCAACAATGTCTTCGAGGATCGCTCCGACGAAATTCTGGAGCACTCTACCACTGCAAGGCTTCTGTCCTTTCCCAACGTGATGATTACCTCCCATCAGGGCTTTTTCACCCGGGAAGCATTAAGCGCCATCGCCGGAACCACGCTGCAGAATGCTCTGGATTTCAACGCGGGCCGGGACAGCGCCAATGATGTGACATGAGTGCCGGAAATTTATGAATGGCATGGCTGAATCACCCTAGTCCAAATGAAACACCGGTTTTAAATCAATGCTGACCGGGCTGTTGTCGGGGTTGGTCTCCATGATATCCGCCATGAAATCCCACCATTTGCGGTTGATTGCAGTGTCAGCCCCTTTTGCCCAAAGCGCTTCATCCTCGATTTCAATATAGCCGAACAGGGTCAGGGTCTCCGCGTCCAGAAAGATCGAGTAATTCTTTCCGCCATGCTGATGAATCATATCCTGCATTTCCGGCCAGAGTTCATTATGACGCTTTTCGTACTCGGCCTCCATCCCGGGATAAAGCTTCATTTTAAATCCTTTGATCATAATATTTTACCTCTTTTCTTTTTTCAGCAGTTTCTACTGCAGATTTTCAGATTACCTGCATTTGCTTACTTATGTGTTCTCTACAATATTATTTACCCACACTCCTTTCTTTACCAACACAAATCCAATGGCACATTTAATCAGGTCCAACATCTGGCAGCTCAGGTACAGGGGAACAATGGGCAGCGTGGTAAAACGGCTTAATACAAAGGCAAAGGGTGTAGTCACGCACCAGAGAAATACGCTGTCAAACAAAAATGTCACTATGGTCTTGCCGCCTGTCCGCAGGGTAAAATAGGTAGTGTGCATAAAGGCCCATATAGGCATACAACAGGCCGCCACTCTCAGCAGGTTGGCCGCCAGCCCCGGCACCTCCGGGAATTCGCCGGTGTTGTACAGCTTCGGAAACAGGGGAGCACACAGGAACAGCACTACGCCGAACCCGAGGCAGGAAAGCACCGCAAAGGTAATAAGCTTTGCGTCCGTTTCCTTTGCCTCCTCCATTTTGCCCGCTCCCAAAAGCTGCCCCACTATAATGGCAATGGCGCTTCCCATGGACATAAACACCACATTGAACAGGTTGGAAATCGTGGTGGAAATATTTAACGCCGCCAAGGCCTCCAGTCCCCTCATGGAATAGCACTGGTTCAGAATCGCCATACCTGCCGCCCACAGAATTTCATTTACCATAAGAGGCGTTCCCTTGCATATGATTTTTCCGGCCAGGTTCCCGGGAATCTTAAGTTCCCTGTATGCGCCCCGGATAAAGGGCATCCTCTCAGCATGGGTGTGCGTCCACACAATGACAATCAACGCCTGTACATACCTGGAAATGACCGTAGCCACGGCGGCGCCTGCCACGCCCAGCACCGGAAATCCAAGCTTGCCGAAAATCAACAGATAGTTCAGTACCAGATTCACGCACACAGCCACCACGCCCGCTATCATGGGCAGTTTGGTCTCACCGCATTCCCGCAGGGTGCTGGCATAAATCTCCTCCACTGCAAAGGGCAGCAAACCTGTAAGCATTACCAACAAATACTGCCGGCCGTAGCCCAGAGTGGCCTCCAGCGCCACGTCCTTCCCTTCCCCATGCAGGTACAGCGTAATCAGAGCGTCCCCCTGACACAATAACAGCAGGACTCCCAGCAGCACGATTGCCAGGCAGATATACAGCTTAAAGCGGAAGGTACGCTGCACACCCTTATGATCCCTGCAGCCGTAAAACTGTGCGCCGAAAATACCGGCGCCGGAAATTGCTCCGAAAATAGCAAGGTTAAACACCAACAGCAGCTGGTTCACAATAGCAATACCCGTCATCTGCTCCGTGCCTACCCGGCCCACCATAATGTTATCCAGCAGGCTGACAAAGTTGGTGATGCCGTTTTGAATCACAATCGGCACCGCCACCCCCAGAACCATGGCGTAAAATTTCTTATCCCCGAATAGCTTTTTTATCTGCATGATTATACCTCAAACAAATATCTCAAACGCTCAATTCATATAAACATCAAGTATTATAACACAAACTAAATCGGGCGAAAAGAACTGATTGAAATAAACAGGGGGGCTTTCCATGTTTTAATAAAACGAGAAGTTTCGGAGCAAGTATCCCAAACCCTCTGATAAGTCCTCTCATTACCTACAACACTACGCAAGGCAGAAATGACGGAGTTTTGAAAACCTGTTGACATCAAAATTTGCACATCGTATAATATATCAAGCTGATATATTAGATGAATATAGAGGAGGTTTTTATGAAAAGACAACGGATAAGAAAACTACTGCTTATTACTTCATTGCTCCTGTTTCCTATCACACTATACTATTTCAGCCCGGCTTTAATCATAAACGCAGGATTGAATGGAATAATCAACGGGAGTTTTATAGTTTTTGTTTTAATGCTTTTGATGTCCATCCCTTTCGGAAGATTATTTTGTTCCTATCTTTGTCCGGCGGGAGGGTTACAGGAATGTGCTTTTGCAGTCAATGAAAAAAAGCCGAAGCAAGGGTGGAGAAATGATCTCCATAGATTTTTTCTTTGAAACAGAAAATGGTATCTCTGTTTCTTCCGTTCAAAGCTATATAATTTATTACGGAATTATTTGTTTGATATTTATTCCCTCAATTTTATTTGGAAAACGGGCATTTTGTCATTATCTTTGTTGGATGGCTCCATTTATGATATCAGGTATAAAACTACGTAGAATTTTACGTCTGCCGGGAATACATATTAGAGCAAACAAAAAGGAGAATTGTGTATCTTGCGGGAAATGCAACAATGCCTGTCCTATGGGGATTGACGTAATGGGGGAAGTAAAGCGAGGAAAAATTGTCAATCAAGAATGTATCCAGTGTGGGGTATGCATAGATAATTGTCCTAAAAACATTTTGAATTTTGGAGTAGTTGAAAGAAAGGAAGATAGAAATGGCAAATGAAAAAAAGATTGATTGTGTGATTTTAGGATTACTAAGCCATGAGGAATTAACAGGATATGAAATCAAAAAGCGAATGGATACCACTCTGAAATATTTTTGGGGCGCAAGCTATGGCAGTATATACCCCGCCTTAAATGATTTAGTTAATCGCGGTCTTGCTACGAAAAGGGAAGATACAAACAGCAAACGGAACAAACTGATCTACACCATAACAGAAAGTGGACATGATTATTTGAAAAATTGGCTTTCATTACCTGTTGAAAAAGATGAACTTCGTTATGAGACATTGTTAAAATTATTTTTCGGAAGTGAGAAAGGTGACGAACAGGCACTCATCCATATCGAAACGTTTGAAAAGAAAATTGAAGAAGAACTACCCTATCTTTTACAGGCAGAAACAGTTTTAAATAAAGTCTTGAATGAGGATATTGCACACAAATATTATCTGCTTACGGTAGAGTTTGGGATAAAAACCTATCAGACGTATTTAGAATGGTGTAAGGAAGCAAAAAAACTTTTAGCCGAAGGTATTTATTCCCATATATAATGTGATCAAAAAGAATACCACAGGGATATACAGCCAAAAAGGAAAAGACGCTTTGGTCTTTACAGCTGCTTTTCAGGTATACCACTTGCGGGGGCAGCTTTGCCGGTTATTGCGTTTTTTATGTTGGGAATGTATGGAAAAGTCGTATATATGTTAATAGCAACATTTGTTTTAGGTATCGTCATATAGGTATACATATTCAACACACTACCGAGTCAAGAATATCATTATACTCTCGGGTTATTTTAGAAGCAAGTTTCCTCATTTCCTATTCCTCCACAATAATGTATGCTTGGTCTTCTTTTATGTAATATGGTTTGCTGTCAAGCAATGCCATTAGCTTTCGCAATTGTGGTCTGGACTGAGACATTTCTTTATGTTGCTCACCGCCATAGAATACAAGCGGACTGGCTTTTATCAGGTTTTTTTCCGGATTGTACCCAAAATCAGTTATCAGTTTATCACTATTGACGGTTTTCAGATATGTGTATCCTTCCAAGGCACAACGAAGCATTGTTTCCTTGCTGTCGGGTTTCTTGAGCTCCAATATCCGCATTATCTTATCGTCACAGGAAAGCAGAACAATTTTACCTGCCTCATCATCAGCATTTGACTTAAGCGGTGTCTGATAATCTTCAATTTTTCCAAGCAAACTAAACGCACCCTTATCTCTGCTTTGTTGAAAAATCCGCATAGCAATTTTTTCCTCTTCACGGTTTGAATTAGGGTCATATTGCCCAGCGTGAAAAATTATCCTCATCCTTTTCATTGCTTTCCCAGGCAAAATTTCCTGTGCTTTCTTCACCGCTCCCCTGTGAAACAGCTCCTCACTACCACCGGCTGTCCAAGTCAACCTATAGTTGGCTTTAAGCATAGCCGTTTGGCTCATGTGTCTGAAGGACACATTTTGCTCGCGGGAATAAAAGTTATAACCTTTTCAGACTTCCACTTTCGGGCGGCAGGCTTTATAATATGCAGAAGAAGGCCGCCCGGCTCACGGATCGCGGGAATAAACGAAATGAACATGCATATGGGGCGTCGCCGCGCTATTTGCGGGATATCTGCAACCAGCGACGCCCTCTGTTCGTTCTATGGGTGTAAAGACCACAGACGGAGCTGTTACGGAACATTGTGGGCCGAAATAAGATAGAGGAGGAACAATAAATTATGTATTGTACTTTTTGCGGAAAACAAATCGCGGATGATGCCGCATTTTGCGGGCACTGCGGGAAGCCCGCCCCCCGGGACGACGGGTTGGCGGAACTGGTGGCCGCGGCCCGCATGGGCGATCAGGATGCTGTCAGCGCCTTATATGAAAAGACTTACAGCAAGGTCTATTACACCGTCAAGTCCATGATCAAGGATGAGGACGCGGTGTTTGATATCATACAGGATACTTACATAAAAGCATTCGCCCATCTGGACAGCTTCCAGGGTGACACGAAGTTCCTGCCCTGGGTACGGCAGATTGCCGCCAACGCGTCCCGGGATTGGCTGAAAAAGAAGCGTCCCATGCTGTTTTCGGAGCTGAACTCAGACAACGGGCAGGATACGCCCGTGGAGGAGCTGTTTCCGGATGAACGCAGCGAGAATCTCCCGGAACAGGTCATCGACCGGAAGGAGACAAAGCGTCTGCTCCGTGAGATCATCGAAGAACTGCCGGAGGATCAGCGCGCCGCCATCGGTATGTTCTACTACGAGGAGCTGTCGGTAAAAGAGATTGCCGCCGCTATGGACGTCTCAGAGAGCGCAGTCAAGAGCCGGCTGATGTACGGACGTAACAAAATCGAAAAGAAGGTCCGGGAACTGGAGAAGCAGGGCACGAAGCTTTACAGTCTGTCTCCGTTGGCCTTCCTGCTGCTGCTTTTCCGCAGCCAGAACGCATACGGAGCCGAAGCGCCAAACAGTCAAATCCTTCACGCCATCCTTGCTGCGCAGCATATGGGAGCTGGTGCAACGGCCGGGGCCGTACCGGGTGCAAGTACGACTGGATCGGCGGCAGGAGCCGGCGCGGCAAGCTCTGGTGCAGCGGGCGCGGCGGCTGGAGGCGAAGCTACG
>JAMPFR010000119.1 GCA_023664365.1 Acetatifactor muris
TTGCCTTATTAAAAATTTCTTTATCCATTTTGTTCATATTTCGCAGTACATCGCAAATAGTGCGGTCACGGTCATAGATGCGAACTTTCTGAAAATCAATTTGTCCCTCGGTTTCACCCAGTGCAACCAGCTCCGACTCCACACGGTATGCTTTTATAAATGGGTAATCAATTTTAGTCCTCTGCTTAGAAACATTCCTATCAATTGCAAAATTCCATTCCGCAGGATTTCTATCGCTGTATCCATAATAGAACAATGCCGTTTCCATACAAAGCACCGCATCGGGAAACAGATGATTAATCATTACAACTTCGCTTTCCCCACAATCCTCAATCCAGTGATAGTATCCTCTTTTAACTCTCTCAATTAGCCCTGCATCCAAAAGCTGTTTAATGTCTGCATAGTACAACTTTGCTTCCAACAGTTCAGCAGTAGTCATTATATAGTGATACCGATTGAACAGCTTCCTCACATTTTTCATATCATTTTCATGAAGCATTTTGCCACCTCTATTTAACTAACCTCAAATTCAATCATCGAGTGGGTACTTTACTATATTATATCCGAGTCCTCAAATGAAGTCAATAATAGCAAAGCAACTACTTCTAAGAGCATCAAGTGGGTGGTTTAGTATGAAAAAATCAGCTTGTCCGCATAAGACTTAATTTGGAGCATTTCCGATGCTTCTCTGGGCACCGAGGAGCTGGCGCACCTGGAGATGGTGGCAACCATCGTCCACCAGCTGACCCGGAACCTGTCCATGGATGAGATCGAAAAGAGCGGCTTTGCCAATTATTATGTGGATCATACCGCAGGCGTATGGCCTCAGGCTGCCAGCGGTTTCCCCTTCACCGCCGCCCAGTTCCAGGTGACGGGCGACCCCATCACCGACCTGACCGAGGACTTGGCTGCAGAGCAGAAGGCACGCACCACCTACGACAACATCCTGCGTCTCGTGAGAGACTGTCCTGATGTGGCAGAGCCGATCAAGTTCCTGCGGGCCCGCGAAGTTGTACACTTCCAGCGGTTCGGGGAAGCGCTGCGCATCACCCAGGACAGATTAAACAGCAAGAACTTCTACGCCTTCAACCCTGCCTTTGACAAGTATCAGGACTGCAACACTCCTGCGCCTGCCACCAACGCAGACTGCGGCTGCGCAAACTGACACACCCGACGCTGACCGACGCACAAGATGCCCCCTGCTTCCATCCCGGACCGCAGGGGGCGTGATCGTTATCGCTCTTCTTGAAATCCCACCGCCTTCAGCTTCGTATGCATCAACGGGTGATCACTCCGTCCGAGCAGGTGATGGTTTCTATGGAAGAACTGCGGCCAAATGGTGCTGCTTTATCAAGGCGGTCCCAGTCATCGGAGTTTACTATATTATTCCATTCTTCCATTGTTCCGGCATAATTAAGATTTTTAAGAGAATTACAATTTGAAAAAGGATCGTACCCAATGGTCATACCTCTGAAAGTAGCCGGCAGTTCTATACTGGTAAGGGATGTACAATCCGCAAAAGCTTCCTCTTCGATACTTGTCAGTTGCGTGTTGCTCAGATTGATACTGGTAAGAGAGGTACACTCATAAAAAGCGTTCTTTCTTATATCTGTTACAGCATCCGGCAATTCAATACTGGTTAGTGATGTGCAACCAGAAAATGCGTCACTTCCTATAACTGTTACAGTATCCGGCAGTTCTACACTGGTTAGTGATGTACAACCAATAAATGTGCCCTCTCCGGTCCATGTCAGTTGTGTATTGCTTAAGTCAATACTGGTCAGTGATGTGCAGCCCATAAAAGCAGGATCATATATATTCTCTAAAGTATCCGGCAGACGTATACTGGTCAGAGACGTGCAATCCCTAAAAGTACCATCTATAGATGTTAGAGTATCCGGAAACTCTATACTGGTCAGTGATGTACAACCAATAAAGGCATCTCCTATACTTGTCATAATATCCGGCAGACGTATACTGGTTAGAGATGTACAATCGCTAAAAGCGTCTTGTCCGATACTTGAAGAATTTTTCAGTTGTGTATTGCTTAAATCAATGCTTGTAAGAGAGGGACACTTATAAAAAGCTCCCGCTCCTATACTTGTTATTGTATTCGGAAAATCAATACTTATAAGAGAAGGACACCCGGCAAAAGCATTTATACCTATACTTGTTATAGTGTCCGGCAAAACTAAACGGCCATCATAACCATTGTCTCCAAAAACGTTGGAAGGACGACCTTTATCTTCATAATAATCCCTTTCTACATCTAGCCCCAAATCATCCCAGGGGATAAAGCTTCCGTCCGATTGATAGAGACCAGCCTCTCTAACTACCGGATTTTCTATTTTCATTCCTGATTTTTCTTCGCTTCCTTCTTCCGTTATTTCATCTTCTGAATCGTCAAGGCGTTCTTTCTCCTGGGTCATTTCGGTCTCCGCATCGTCAGAGCATTCCGCTTCTTCCGTTGACTCTCTATCTGACCTTGATTCCCTGTCTGACCTTGATTCCCTGTCTGACCTTGATTCCCTGTCTGACCTTGTTTCCCTGCCGGATGTGGTTCGACTTCCGGAAGAATCCCCACAGCCTGCCAAAGACATAAGGAGTATGCTCCCTATTGTTATCATTGTCAAAATTTTTCGTTTCATTTTTTGCACCTCACTGTTTTAGTTGTCTTTTCACACTTTTATTTTAGAACTAAAAGCATATTACCCCCCCAAAGGGTTTGTCAATATTTTTCTGTCATGAGTGGGAAAATGAAATTTTTTATATGATTGCCTGGAGGTGCAAGGCCATGAAAAATGAGAAGAGATATTCTTTTTTGCGCTCTATTTGCCAAATACTGTGCTGCGATATGAATGATTTGTTTGAAATGTAACTCATTCCTCTAATTGTTTTTGACAATATCTTTCAACCATCTGAATAAATTCACCTGCCACAGCAATCTGCCGCTCAGCTTCTTCACGACTGGCTATATAAAAATCATCATAATCACTGGCATGGCGGACTTCCACCGCTTCACTGATTTTTCTTCCTATTTCCCTGGAAAATATTTCAGTTTTTACATAATCTTTATTGAAGTTACCTATTACATCTTTATGTCGCTTATATGCCTTTCCCCCTAGAGCATGTATTGCATTAACGGCATGAAAAATAGCATAATAGGAACGATTATTAGCTCCTTTATATTTTTCCGCAGCAAATAGGATCTCTGCTGATTTTAATGTATCCCTAGCTGTCTGTATCCGATAACGAACAAGATCCTTCTTTGTCCCTGCTTCCTCTTTATGCTGCTCCATACAATACTATCCCCTCCTTCTGAATATTGGCATAAAACGGATAGTTTACCACCCACTTATTAAAAAAGGCTTCACTCTTAACAATAGGTTTTATGTCAATATCATTATCCAAATTAAAATCATATGTCATATAGGAAACCTGCTGACTATACTTTTTTAATTCCAAATCAGATATGTCCAGTAAAATCATTATATCTACGTCCGAGTCCGCCCTATAATCTCCTCTTGCATAAGAACCATATAATATAATTTGTCTGAGATGATCTCTGTATATCTTTTGTATTTCAACTACATACTGTTCCATCAAGCACTGCATTACCTGTATCATTTCGCATCCTCCTAATAACATATTATATTCTTTCTTCTATCTATGCGCAAGCCCCTTTCATAATAGCTTAAGCTGTAATTTGCTTCAAAAGTTGCAATATTTCAAAATCCCCTGCCTTTCCGTCGGGAAAAACAGAGGATTTTGGAGAAATTTGCAAGTTATCCTGCAAATTTCCTGCATATTCGACATTTTACCGGTATTTCACACCCCAGACACTTTCATTACTGCCCACGGCGCTGAAGGTCATGACCCGGGTTCCGGCTTCATCCTTCATCTGACAGAACACGCCGCTGTAGCTCTTCTCACCGTAGGTAAGTTTCATATAACAGCTGCCTTCCTTTGCTTCCCAGCTGCCCTGAATGCCGTCTCCCCGCACTGTGCCGTCCTCTTCCAGATACAGAATAAAGGGCTGGGCGATCTGAGCGTCAATGGACGTGCCCTGGTTTATCACATAATACTTTCCCGCCAGCTCCCCGTTTTCGTACCCGGTCTCGCTGACCGTCTCGCCGTCTGTAGCGTAAGGCAGCATACAGGGCCAGCCTTCCTCATTGACGATAAACTGATGTACCCGGGGCTCGTGGAATTCGGAATTATTGTCAAATCTGGTATGATTTACAATATACTTCCTGCCGTCCTCATCAATAAATGCCGAATTGTGTCCGGTTGCCATGTAAGCCATTTCCAGACTGGGCAGATAATAATTGCCCGACAACTTCAGACCGTAGGGGCTCTGCTTCAGATTTCCGGTATCCAGAGGATATTTCCCGTTCATATCCACATAATCGCCGTCAATGGTTTCGGAGCGGAACACACGAATCTGATACCCGCCCGTCCTTGCAAGGCCGCCGTAGGACACAAACAGATAATAATAACCGCTCTCTTCATCATACAGGATGTAGGGCCCCTCTATGGAGGTATGCAGTCCGCCCATCAGACGTTTTCCAAAGTAAGCATCCACACGGTTTGCCTCGTCCGCCTCCGGATGAATCACCTCTCCCGTGTCCTTATCAAGCTCCAAAAGATACATTCCTCCGGACCAAGAGCCGTACACCATCCACAGTCTCCCGTCCTCGTCATAAAGCACCGCCGGGTCTATGGCGTTGGGGTATCTGTCGAAATTGTACTCTCCGTTTGCCTTGATATACCGCGCCTTTGCCTCATCCCTGTCCACATACTTCGTCACGTCGGTGGCGCCTAAGGACCCTTCCGTGAAGCCGGAATAGATCATGGCCCCTTTCCACTCATAAGGCCCTTCTATGTTCTCACTGGTGGCATAGCACAGGTTGGAGGCATTCCAAGTGGAGGACATGC
The DNA here is from genome assembly GCA_023664365.1 of Acetatifactor muris. Lineage (GTDB taxonomy): Bacteria > Bacillota > Clostridia > Lachnospirales > Lachnospiraceae > Acetatifactor > Acetatifactor muris_B. The sequence goes on from JAMPFR010000119.1 coordinate 4,939, forward strand.
AGAAATAAAGGTAATAAAGCCCTGCAGACTCATTGTAGAATACATCCGGCGCCCACACATGCCAGCCGCCGTCATCCGTAGGAATCACACTGTTCTTGCTTCCCGCATAAGCAAAGGCCTCCTGGTTCTCCATCAGCCCGTAGTAAATGGGATTGCTGTTTTTATAACCGTCTCCCACAGAGGTCCAGTTACGCAGATCTTCGGACGCCGCCGTAGCCATATGGGAACCGAAAATATAATATTTCCCGTCTGCCTTGATAACGGAAGGGTCATGAACACTGACTCCCGCCTTGATTCCCGCTTTTGCGATCCCCTCATAGCTTACTATGTAATCTGAATCCGCCCCTGTTTCTCCCATGGCTTCTCCACTGCCTTCCCCGTTTTCTTTTGTGTTTCCTGCGCCGCTGCCGTCTGCATCCTCCGCCGGCTGCCCTGCGCCGGTGTTTCCGGCCTGTCCCGCGCCGCTGCCGTCGTCTCCGGTTTGTCCCGTTCCGGCAGCCTGCTCTTCCGTTCCGCCGCTCTCTCCCTGCATCCCGGTATCCCCGCAGGCAGCAAAAGAAAGCGTCATGACTGCGCCGAGTACGCAGGCAAGTAAAATTTTTCTTTTCACTTCGTTACCCTCCATTTTTGGCTCTTCTTAATTTTACTATATCAGAACCGCAGAGCGGTTGCAACAAAATAAGCGTATACCTGAATCGTTTCATCTGGACTCTCCCATAAAGAACAGCGCAATGGTGCCCGGGCCCGAATGGGCGCCGATAACGGGGCCTACGTTGTTTATCAGAAAATGCTCCATGCCAAAACGTTCCTGCACCTTACTTTTCACATATTCCGCATCCTCCAGCGCGTCTCCGTGGCTGATAAATACATAGTCCTCCCTGTTTTCCTCCATCCAGGATCCCATTTTCTCCGCCATATAGTCCACCAGTGAATCCAGGGATTTTCTGCGCCCCCTGACCTTGCCGATCAGTATCAGATGCCCTTCGTCGTCCACATGCAGCTTGGGCTTAATAGATACAAGGGTACCCAGAATGGCCGCCGTCCTGCTGACCCGCCCGCCTCTATGAAGGTGAAACAGATCGTCCACGGTGAAGGCATGAACCAGATTCAGCCTGTGATTCTCCAACCATTCTGCAGTCTCCTCCAGGGTTTTTCCCTGATCCCGCAGCCGCACCGCCTTATGTACCAGCAGCCCCTCTCCCAGAGAAGCCGCCAGACTGTCAATTACCACAATCTTTACACCCGGATGCTCTTCCATGACCTCCTGCGCAGCAATCCTCCCGCTGCTGCAGGTACCGCTCAGTCCGGAAGAAAACGCAATATACAATATTTGCGGGTTTTCTTTGATGCAATCCTCAAAAAATGCTTTGGCCTCCTCCGGGTTGACCTGGGAGGTGGTAGGCATTTGACCGTTCCGCATCCTGCCGTAAAAATCTCTGTAGTCCAGTTCCCGTTCCTTCCCGTATTCCTCTCCGTCCAATATATAACGCAGAGCCATGAAATCCACATTATGCTCCCGCAGGTAATCCAAAGGCAGATCCGCCACGTTATCCGTCACCAGCTTAAACATAGACACCTCCATTGTCTTCAGCACGTCATTCCGGCATGCCGGTTTTATTTACTACATTATATCATCCGGCAAACCGTGTTGTAAAGCACTATATCCGGGACTCCGGCAGCCGCCTGCGCACCAGCCGGTTCTTAAGCTTTTTCCAGTCAAAAGGAATCAGCGGATAAATATAGCTGCTTCTGGAAACCGTCCTGTTAAAGCAGATGGACAGCGCTGCCAGCAAAACGCCTCCTATATAGCCCCACAGCCCGAACCACTGGGTCAGGAGCAGCGTCAGAATGCGCAGGAATTTCAGGGCATAGCCCAGTTCATAATTCTGCTGGGTATAGTTTGCAATAGCCACAAAAGCCATATAAAGCATGACCTCACTGTTGAACCAGCCGCTGTTCACCGAGAATTCCCCCAGCACCAGGGCCGCCATCACACTCAAGGGCGTACTCAGCATATTGGGCGTGTTCACTGCCGCCAGCTTCAGCCCGTCTATGGCAAGCTCCAGAA
>JAMPFR010000011.1 GCA_023664365.1 Acetatifactor muris
AAAGGCTGAAAGTATCTGACACACTATGCAAAACATTAAAAAAGATGGATATTATAAATGGTACACCATATTTTCTCAGTTACGGAATTGAATCCGGAGGATTAAGGCACGAAGTTCCAATTACGGATGATGAAAAGATGGGATGTTCAGCCATGAAATTTGAGCATGGAATATCTGATTTCATGATAGCAGGGGTAAAGATATCATCTGACAGGATATGCTTAAATTATGACAGAAAAGGAAATATCCTGGTTGGAATGGATATATTAAAAGATTGGGATATACATATTGGTGTCAGCAAAGTGACGGGAAAAAGCTTATTTCTTGCCTGTCCGATGGAAAATAAATGCAGAGAGTATATTGATGCCTTGGAGAGGCATTTTGGTCTTTCTTAAGAAGATGGGAAAAATGAACCAAGATAATTTTCAAAAATCTAATGTGGGTGCTCAAGCTGCTTGGAAAGGTTTTTCTTCCCAAACGCTTTATATTGCTTCCAGGTTGATTTCTGACGAACAGGGATATGAATATTATCCGGAAGACATTGAAGATTTGATAATTAAAAAAGATGGTATTGTTGTTGAGGCCGTTCAAATTAAGAATATTTCAGTCGCTTTAACTCTTTCAAGCCTTGCGTTAACTAAAACTTCCAAGGGTGGGGAAGGCTTTTTCAAGCGGATGTGTAGTTTGCATACGCAAAATCCGGATTTCAATAACATCAAGGTGGTTTATTTTGGATATTTGGGAACCGAACTTCAAGAACTTAAGGATAACAATGACAATACCAAAAAGAATCTGTCGAAGAGACTTGAAGAAAAGCATAATCTTTCTGTTGGAGATGCGGATTGGCTGATAAACGCATTGAATTTTGAAAAAGTGGATATTGATGAACTTAAAAGAAATATTTGTATACAAGTCAGCAGCTATGTTCCTGTTATGTCAGCCCCCGATTTAGCCCAAGAACTATTAATTCAGCATATTTCAGAACTTTCTAACAAAAAGGGTTTTACGACTTTAAAGATGTGGCAGGAAAAGATACATAAAATAGGTGTTAGTGTTGCAGCGATAGATGGTTTCTATAAAGAATACAATAAATCGTTGGTATGCCTGAGCGATTTTCAGATGAGCAGCAGCCCTGAGCGGCTTCAGGATGATTTTTTACAAGGTGTGTCTGCTCATCCGGATCATATTCGTTCAAATTTGGATTTTAAACGTAACTACTGGCTTAACAAAATCCAAGAGACTATTGAGAATATAGGCGTTGCCTTGGTCAAAGGTGTTTCAGGTCAAGGGAAATCCACACTCTGTTATCGTTATCTGATGGACACATACCCTGAGGGAGTTGTGTTTTGTATTCGTGCCATTGCTACAGAAGGACAGGCTCAGAATTTGGTTTCAGCTTTAGCCGGACTTGGCCGGCATAATAGGGAACTGATTATTTATATTGACGTTCAGCCCGGGGAAACTCTTTGGGCTTTTCTGCTGCAGGAATTGCAGTTTCGTGGATTAGAAATTCCGGTATTGATATCAATCCGTGACGAAGATTATAATGTTACGCCTATAAAGGGGGAATCTATCAGATATGGTATCATAGAATTAGTGCTTTCTGAAACAGAGGCAGAGCAGATTTACAGTAGATTTACTGCTGTACGGCCTCACTCATCTCATAGGTCATTTGAAGAAGCATGGCAATCATTTGGCGGAAATGGATCAATGATTGAATTTGTGTATTATCTTACACACAACCAGATGCTTACTAAACGGCTTCAAAATCAAATCGATTCTTTATTACAGGAAGGAATTTCTGATGAGTGGTTAGAGTTGCTTCAATTAGTGTGTTACGCAGGGCGATTAGGGTGTTCGGTTGGTTTTCGTGAAATCCAGAAAGTTGTGACATGTACATCGCTGTATGCGGCTATAAGGCGATTAAAGGATGAATATTTAGTCAGGCTTGTAGATGGAAATAGGCTTGAAGCATTCCACCCGGTAAGAGCACAAATAATCTTTGATATTTTGTGTAATCAGATGTATATGGATACAACGAATATTGTATTCAAGACATTACCATGTGTATCATCACAAAATGTCAGATTGATTCTATTGGATTATTTTTCGGAAAATAAGTATGTGTCAGCGGATGTTTTGCAGCTTTCTAAAATTTGTTTTGCTGACTGGGTGGGATATGCAAATGTAATTAAGTCTATGCTCTGGCTGGACGCAAAGCGTTATGCTGATAATAATATGGATTTTATTCAAAATCTTGTGGAGAAGCAGGGAAAGGCATGGTTTTGCTTTTTGCCGCGGGATCTTTCGGGTATAGAGTATCAAGATGAACTTATTGTTGATAGTATAAAAGATATCCCCACAATTAATAAAGCAGAATTACAGAAAATAATTGATGAGACTAAGTATTCCCTTGCCTCTTTATCCATTGATTACCAGGCGACGGATTGTTTTATTAAGAATTGTAGATATCCTGTTTCCCTGCCGGACACGGATGAGGAAAGAACATTATTTGGTTATGCACTATTTTGGATGGCGAAACGGAATTTTAAAGTGATCCTGCCGTTTGATCCAACTGAAATAGCAGCAAGTGTGTGTACGGGTGAAGTTCAAGCTTGTGCAGATGCTATACGCGGACTTTTTGAACATTCTGCATTGTTGGATAGTTATCGGAATGCAGTGGAAGTAATGTCGAGGCGATTGATTTCTGAAATGAGAATGGTTTCTTTTTCTGTTGCAGACGATGAGGTATCTTGTAAGTTTATACCACCGATTCTGACGGAAGAAGCCATTCCTGAAAATGTTGAGAACAGCAATCAGTACTGGCGCATTAAAATGTTGGATATTCTTCAACAAATATATCCGGAGAAAGAATTTATTGACATTGAATTGATTGGAGTAGAGCTGTTAAAAGATTTGGGAATCAGTGCTATGGATCATAAACTGCATATTCCTAAGCGTAATCGTCATAACAGTTGGATATCTGAAGTTAATGGATGGACAAGGAATCGGATTGAGTACAGTTTTCGGCCCGCTTCATGGAAACAATATGTGTCCGAAATTGATGATATGAGAAGGAATGTCAATGAGTTGATTTTAGAAACGATTAAGCTGATTGATGATATTTACAAAAGAGGGCATTATACAAAAGAAAGGTGGAAGCGGGTTGAACATCGAATAAAAACATTTAAAAACCATATATTTGCGGAAAACAGACTTCCATTTTTGGCTGTTGATCCATACTGTCTCTATTCGGAGGGGAACGTCAAATGTCCGATATTGGATTATTTGCCGACACGTCAATTACTTTCCGTTGAGAAATATGAAAAGTTTAGAAAATTGCTGAACGATGTATATTCTTCTATAAAAAAATTTTATGATCAGTTTGCTGAAGTTCTTGTGGTAAGGATTCAAAAACAGGATATTAGTACCGTCAATAATCCAAGACTTGCGATGTTTAACTTATTTTCAGCAGCAAAAACCATTGTCAGTTTCCAACAAGAGTATATTTCGTTGTTTTCCAGATATAGTTCTCTTAAGGAATCTTTTGCACAACAAGAACTCGAAAATGTGTTGACCTTAGTCAATGTCTGGCGGCATGTACTTGATAATCAACCGAAGGGATATGCGATTGCCTATGATGCAAAACAAAAATATCGAAAAGGTTATGATTATTTTGAAAATGCTCTTGCGAAAGCCGTATGTGAGATGAAGGGTACACTTGTGAAAACGGAGCATTATGCATATATTATTGTTGATTGCGATGTTTTACAAGGAGAGACTTTTGAAAGTAAATATTTAAGTACTGTGTTGCAGATTAGGAGTGTGTTTAGCGGTGCATTGATGCCATCCAGTGACAGGTGGTATGTTGAGACACAATCGTTAGAACTTGCGTATATTCCCAGCATATCAGGAATATATTTTCCGGCTGCATTTAGGATTTCGTTTTACAAAGTTTTTGATGTAGATGAATCACAAATAATGGATACGATGTTTCCATGCGAAATTGAACAAGGACTGGAAGGACGCATTTCATCTGGGGGAATGCATAACAGATGGATAGAGGCAATGCAGAAAATTAGTATGATAAAGCTTTATTTACAATGTTATAAGCAAGTTTTGCAAGTCCCTGTTGATGAAAAATGCAATAATAGTATAATTGCGTTTCGGGTATCTCTTGTGGAGAAAATAGGACTTTTTTGGAGGGAATTGGCATCCTGCGAAGTATTGGTCAAGAAGCTTGCAGAAGAGGCGGACGGAGAGAGTAAACAGTATTTGGAAATGGTAAAATTATTCTTTGATATTTTTGATGATGTAAAAAACTGTATTGAGGATCATAGCGATCCAAGTGAAATTATGCAGGTGATAGACAGTGTTTTCGGTTTAATGATTTTGCTTTTGCCATATGTAATAGAGCATAGCCTTGAGTGTGAATGAATTTGAGATGCCCGGTTGATAATACATACGGTTTAGCTTCGGCTATTAGTGAAGTAGAAGTCGAAAAATCAAAGATTTCCACCCGTGCGACTGCGCAAACGAATTTATAAAAAGGGTTAGTCCTTACTTGACAGCAGGGTACGGGGAGAAGGTGAAGGCGTATTTAAGGAAGGGGGCCAGGCCTTTGAGGGGAGAGGCGGAGGTTCCCAATGCAAGAGTCGGATGGGGAGCGGTCTGCGTCAGCGAGAGCCTGCCGGAGTGAGATTATTTATAAAGCGGGTATAATTAGGGAAAATTTTGAAATTGTATATAGCAAAGTTTTCCCTACAATGTTATTGAAATATAGGGAATTTTTTGTTAATATATATTTTAATAAAGTTCCCTATATGAAGGAGTATAAAAATGGAGGCCAATTTTATAGAGATACAGGAACTTTTACAACAGAGAGCGGACTATCAGGCAAGATTAAAGCTTATGCCTTATGACGGAACGCCTGAAATAAAAGAACAGGGCAGCGGTAAGTATCTATATATAAGGAAACGTATTGCCGGAAAACTGACATCTACATATGTGGGTGTTTACTCAGATGAGTTATATCAGCTGCTCTTGCGGAATGTCAGAGAAGCCAGGGAACTGAATAAGAACATTCGCCATGTAAATAAGAAACTGTCTTCATTAGGATATGAGGATAAGGGGCTTTCCGGAAGAGTTTTGGATAATATGGAATTTGCCAGAGCAAACATGAAAGCAAACATTTATGATCAGGCAGTTTTGGAGGGAGTAGCGACATCTTTCCCGCAAACGGAAGAAATCATAGAGAATGGAATTGTCAATGGAGTATCTGCAGCAGATGTACAGAAAATTTTGAATTTAAAGCATGCGTGGGAATTTATATTAGATCAGGATGTGCTTCAAAGTGAGACGAATTATTACATGTTATGCCATGTTGCAAAGATCGTAAATGAAGGTTTTTTTTATGACGGAGGAAGAATCAGAGGAGTGCCGGTCACAATCGGGGCTTCCAGTTATATTCCGCCGCTGCCTGTGGAATCAGTGGTAAAGGAACAAATAGCCATAATAACCGGACAGGAGAAAGAAGCAATAGATGTTGCGATTGAATTATGCCTGTATTGCATGAAAACGCAAGTGTTTTTAGACGGAAATAAAAGAGCGTCCGTGATTTTTGCAAACCATTATTTGATTGCGCATGGAATGGGAGTTTTGGTGATACCGGAAAAAGAAGTGCCGGAGTTCAAGAAACTTCTTGTAGCATTTTATGAGGGCGAAGATGCCAGTGTACTATATGATTTTATGAAAGAGCGATGCTGGAAAAATTTTTGACAGGATAGTTCTAATATAGAAAACGGAATCTGCAGTTTGGTTATTTCGCGGGCAGAAAGGACACTTTATGAAAAAGACCGTAAAAGATATTATACTCATTTTGTTGGTTGTGACATTGGGCGTTACCACTGCTCTTTTTGCATATTTGCATTTTTCCCGGCCGGACGACAGGAATCTTACCGGAGAGTGGGTGGCGGAGCTGGACATGACGGAACAGGCTGCTGTCACGGCTCTGGGCTGGCTGCAGGAGATAGAAGCCGTCTCCGTCTCTCTGGAGGATATGGAGGCATATATGCAGGATTTGACTGTTCAGGTCAGTCTCACTATGGAGCAGACCGGCCGTGCCGGGGGAAGCTTCCGCTGCCGGGTGCTGCCGGAAAGCTATGAGGCCTGCAGGCAGGCTGCCTATGAAGGCTTTGCCGGGGTCTTTCTGGAGCTTTTGACCGAAAGGCTTCATATGGCGGGCTATACGGGCAGTACGGACAGGGAAACTCTGGAAGGACTGGTAACCGAGACCTTCGGCATGTCTGCGGCGTCCTATCTGATGGCCTGCGGCCCTGCCCTTTTGCCGTCGTTGGAGGAATTACAGGCGAAATATGAAGGCAGCGGCACCTATGAAGCAGCGGATGGCATCCTTATCAGGCGGTTTGCCGCGGACGGGTCTGCAGTCGGTGAGCCTGCCGCTGCCGGTTCTGCTGTCGGAGCGTCCGCATCCGGCGGTCCCGCCGTGGGAGAGAGTGCAATCAGCGGAACAGTTGTAATATCCGCGTACTATATCCGGCAGGCATCCGGCCTGATCGTGACCGGACCAGTCAATGAAGAGGCTGATATTGACGCCGATACGACCGTCGGCAGAGAAGCCGATACTGACAGTGATACAGCCGCCGGCAGAGCTGCCCTGCCGGGCGGATATTTTGACGATTACCCTATACTATATACCTTAAAACAGTCTCAGGAATAAAAGGAGCTTCCATGAAAAGAATGTTACGAAAGTTAAGTCCGTTTATTATGTCCGCAGTTATGGTGTGTTATATGATGTGGGCCGCCCTGCCTGTCAGCGCGGCCAATTATGAGATTCCCGGAACCTGTCAGGTACAGACGGATACCGGTATCTCCCGCAGGGTGAAAACCCTGGATTACAGCTATGAGAATAATACCTATCTCTCCCTCCGGGATATGGCCGTGGCGCTGAAAGGTACGGACAAAGCATTCTCCCTGGAGATTAAGAAAAGTGCCGTTTCCCTGAACATTGGGGGCGAATATGCTCCTGTGGGAACGGAAGAATTTTTCTGGGAGAACAGTGAAAATCCGGATATCACCCTGCGGCGGAATGAATTTAAGGTAAACGGACAGGACGTATATTATTATACCATGATTACGAAGCTGCCCTCCGGCTATTATGACTGCTTTATGATGGCGGCGGATCTGGCTATGATTCTGGATACGGATATCCATGTCTCTGAGGAAGGTTCTGTGGAAATCAATACGGGAGAGCCCTTCAGCGTTTCTCCTGCCGAACTGGAACAGGACGGATATTTTTACGGGGTGAACAGTGTGCTGGTGGGGGACGCAGGCACCGGAGAAATTTATTATCGGTACCAGTCTGACGAGGCATATCCCATAGCCAGCACCACCAAGCTTATGACATGCCTTCTGACCTTGGAAGCCATTTCGGAGGGGCGGCTTGCCCCGGAGGAACAGGTGACGGTTTCGGAGGCGGCCCAGACTCTGGCCGCCTCGTCGGACGGTGTGCTGCCGCTGGAAGCGGGACAACGGATCACGGTGCGGGAGCTGCTGTTGGGCGCTCTTCTGCCCTCCAGCAACGAGTGCGCGCTGTGCCTGGCGGAAAGAATTGACGGTTCGGAGGAAGCCTTTGTGGAAAGGATGAATCAGAAAGCCCTGGATTTGGGACTTTCTCAGGCAATTTTCTTCAACAGCCACGGCCTGCCTTACTATACCGAGGAGGCTGTTCCCGCAAAGTGCCAGAACCGTATGAGCGCGGAGGATATGTTCCGGCTGGTATCTTATCTTTTAAAGGTGTATCCCCAGATTACGGACATGACTTCCCTGAAATCCGCCACCCTGGAATCCCTTGGCCGGGAAGTGCGCAATACCAACCCGCTTCTGTATAATCTGCCGGGGGTTACCGGGTTAAAAACCGGAACCACCAATAAAGCAGGCGCCTGCCTGATTACGTCTCTGCCTGTGGACGACGGAGTTATGGAGCATGATCTGGTGGTGATCGTGCTGGGGACGGAGGATTCCATAGAGCGGGGCCGGGTCTCGGGGCTGCTGGCAAGATATGCCATGCAGGCTTTTGCAACGGGAACCGAAGGCGTCATGGACGGAGAGCAGTCTGAAACCGGAGAAGCCCTGCAGACGCCCGGGAAGCTGCCGGTAAATGCGGAGGCGGCGGTAGACTGCATTTTGCGGACGGCAAAAAAGCGCTGAAGGTTGTTTTTTTTCATAGATGCTGATATACTTATGATATTCGGGTAGTGATACCCGCATTTTGAGTGGAAAGAAATAAGAGGTACTATTATGAACATGAAGAAACAAAAGCCGTTACGAGGAATCCTTTACGCCGTTTTTCTGATGGCGGGTATTATTCTGTTGTTCTTCTGGTTTACGAAGCAGAACAGCAGACGGACAGAAGAGCAGAACCGGGATTATGCCGCGGATTCCGCCCGTATGAAGGCGGAGCATATCGATCACGAGCTGACCAATGCCCTGAACAGGATCAGGACCTATTCCTATTTTGTGGGAGAAAGTCTGACAGAGCCGACGATTACCGCGGAGCTGCTGGCGAGGCTGGAGGAAAATTCCCAGTTTGACGCCATTATGTATACGGACGTAAACGGTACGGACTATATTTCCGACGGGCGGACCGCGGATGTGACATATCGGGAGTTCTATATTGAAGGCATCAAGGGAAACAGCGGCGTTGAGATCATATTCAATCCGCACTTTTTTCCGGGGACAAAGGTGGCCTGCTTTTACACGCCGGTCTATTATAAGGGAGAGCTCATAGGGGTGCTGCGGGGGGCTTTCCTGGCGGAGGAATATCTGCAGGATATGCTTGCCACTACTTACTTCGGAGAAACGGCGCAGGTGTATCTGTGTATGACGGACGGCAGGCTGATGGCCAGTTCAGACGGAACGGCTTATGACGGGCATCTTCTTGATATGCTGACGGAGGAAGAGATGATTGACCGGAAGGCTGCGGAGCAGGTGCGTAATATTCTGGAAAATGGCGGGGAGGGTGCGTTCAACTGCGATTCTTCCAGCAGTACGGACAATATATGTGTTATGCATCTGCCCAATAATCCCTATGTTCTGGTACAGACATTTCCCAAAAACGTGACACAGAGCATGATAGCCAAAGAAAATCTGGTGGGCGTCCAGCTGGAGGCCATGCTCATTGCGCTGTTTGTGGTCTATATTGCTATCATCCTGCTTCGGGCAGGGCGCAGGCGTAAGCTGCTGGAGAAGGAAAACCGGGAGATGGGTTACATCATAAGCGGCGTGAATACGTTATTTACCCGATTTGCCATGGTTGATTTTGAAGAAAATACTTATCAGTATCTGGCGGAAACAAAGCCGGAGGGAGAAATTGCGGAAAGCGGAAATTATCAGGATCTTATCGTTTACCTGGCTTCCCCCCTGGTAGAAGGCAGTTGTCAGGACTTTATGGATTTCATGGACAGAGACGCCATTATCAGCGCCATGTCAAAACGGGACGATCTGCGGTATGAGTGCTGTGTCATCAGAAACGGGCGTCAGGAATGGGAGCATATGAACTTGGTGTGTCTGGAGAGAAAGGACAATCAGGTTTCAAAGGTTCTGTTTATTCGCCAGAATGTAACGGAATTGAAGGAAAGAGAACTGCGCATCCAGGCGGAGAGAGCTACTGCAAACCGCAAGGAGAGACAGTATCAGATAGCAATCATGTCCAATTCCTTCTGCAGCTTCGAGTTCAATCTGACTCAGGATATTGTGGAACAGGACATTGTCAGAGTGGTAGACGGGCAGAAGGTGTCGCTTCTGGAGCAGGCGGGGTTGAAGGCTCCCTGCAGGGCTTCCGAGTGCTTTGAAAAATGGAAACGGTTTGTCCTTGAGGAATCGCTGGAGGAGTATTCCGCCGTCGTAAATACGGAGAATCTGCTTCGCTGCTATGCCCGGGGAGAAAGAGAAGTGGTGGCCGAATACTGGGGAACGGATTCGGACGGGGGACAGATGTGCGTGCGGCAGTCCTTTGTGATGACCCAGGACGACAACACGGGAGACGTCCTGGTCATGGTGGTGTCCAAAGACATTACGGAGCAGGTGAGAAAGCAGCGTGAGCAGACCCAGGCCCTGCAGGACGCGCTGCTCCAGGCGCAGCATGCCAATAAGGCAAAGACTACGTTCCTGTCCAATATGTCTCATGACATCCGCACTCCCATGAATGCCATTATCGGCTTTTCCACCATTGCCGTCAGCCATATTGACAACAGGGAGCAGGTTCTGGACTGCCTGCAGAAGGTTCTCTCCTCCAGCAATCATCTGCTCAGCCTGATTAACGATATTCTGGACATGAGCAGGATCGAGAGCGGTAAGGTACAGATTAAGGAGCAGGAGTGCAATATCTCCGAGCTGATGCACAATCTGGTAAATATTATCCAGCCTCAGATCAAGGCAAAGCAGCTGGAGCTGTTTATCGATACCTTTGAAGTTGCCAATGAGGATGTGATTGCCGACCCGTTGAAGCTGAATCAGGTGTTCATCAATCTGTTGAGCAATGCGGTGAAATACACGCCGGCGGGAGGCACGGTCTCCTTCCGGATCATGCAGAAGACCACCTTCCGACACGGATACGGGGATTACACGTTTATCATTAAAGACAACGGCATCGGTATGTCTCCCGAGTTTGTGGAGCATATTTTTGAACCCTTTGAGCGGGAATCCACGGTGACCCAGAGCGGTATCCAGGGAACGGGACTGGGCATGGCCATCACCGAGAATATAGTAGAGATGATGAACGGCACCATTAACGTGGAGAGCGAAGCAGGTAAGGGCAGCACCTTTACGGTGAACCTGGAGCTGAAGCTCCAGGATACGGAAAAGAATGCGGAGCAGATCAAGGAGCTGGAAGGGCTGCGGGCATTGGTGGTGGACGATGATTTCAATACCTGTGACAGTGTCAGCCGGATGCTGAAGCAGATCGGCCTGCGCTCCGAGTGGACAACCTCCGGCAAGGAGGCGGTGTATCGTGCGAAGGGTGCCCGTGCGGAGGGAGATTCCTACCATACCTTCATTATCGACTGGCAGATGCCGGGCTTAAGCGGCGTGGAAACTGCCCGGCAGATTCGGCAGGTGATTGGCAGCGAGGCGGCCATTATCATTCTCACTGCCTATGAGTGGTCGGATATAGAGGATGAGGCAAGGGCTGCAGGGGTGACTGCCTTCTGCGCCAAGCCCATGTTTATGTCGGATTTGAAAAATGTGCTGCTGGCCGCTAACAATCTGCAGGAGAAACAGGAGGAAGTACCGGAATGGACCCTGGCTGATTTCAGCGGGAAACGGGTTCTCCTGGTGGAGGACAACGAGCTGAACCGGGAGATAGCCCAGGTGATCCTGGAGGAGTCCGGCTTTCTGGTGGATACGGCGCCGGACGGAACGGATGCAGTGGCCATTATGGAAAAGGCGGAGGAGCATTACTATGACGCCATACTGATGGATGTGCAGATGCCGATCATGAACGGTTATGAGGCCACCAGAACAATCCGCAGGCTTCCCAGAGAGGATGTGAAGGATCTGCCCATTATCGCCATGACTGCCAACGCCATGGAGGAGGACAAGGAGACGGCGTTAATGAACGGCATGAACGCCCATATTGCAAAGCCGCTGGATATGGACATCTTTATCGGGGTGCTGAAAAAGTTTATGGGGTAAGGAAAGGGAGCTGACAATCAATAAATGATCACAGGCGAATTAAAAAATAAGATTGACAATATGTGGGATGTGTTTGCAGCGGGCGGCCTGGTAAATCCGCTGGAGGTCATTGAACAGGTCACCTATTTGATGTTTATTCATGACATGGATGACGCAGATAACATCAGGGCGGAACGGCCAATTTAGAACTCCCCGCCATATTATTCGCATGATGGTGGAATTAATGGCCCCCAAGCCGGAGGATACCATTTGTGACCTGGCCTGCGGTACATCCGGGTTTCTGGTGACGGCAGGGGAATACCTGAAAGAAATCTGGCTGGATTTGATTTTGAGCCGGGAACTTCACATGGTGGTGGATTGAAGCGAGGATGATAATATAGTCTTGAAAGCATTTTTGTAACATGACATAGGGGATGCAGAAGGAGTGCGGAAAATGAACAACGAATTAATAAGGGAAAAAGTATTGTCAATTGTGGATGAATATCCAATAAAAAGGATTACTTTGTTTGGATCGCGTGCAGAAGAAACAAATCAGGAGAACAGTGATGTGGATCTGATTATGGAGTTTTCAGAACCAATCTCGCTTTTGATGTTATCAGATATCAAATTGCAATTAGAAGATATTTTAGGCTTGAAGGTAGATATTGTCCACGGCCCGATTCGAGAGGGGGATTTGCTTGAGGTGGGGAAGGAGATAGAATTATATGCCGCATAGGGATAGAATTATCATACAGAAGATATTATCAGAAATTGATATTGGGATTGATATGGTGGGAGAAGAAGAATTGAAGGGTTTTCTGAGCGATGAAAAGCTAAAAAGAGCAATAGGCATGACTGTGCTAAATATAGGATAATTAGTAAAAAACATTACAGAAGAAACCCGTAAAAGATATACGCAAATACCATGGAGAGCTATTGCGGGGATGAGAGATATTACGGCACATAAATATCAGACGCTGAGAATGGAAGATGTGTATTATATGGTTCAAAATGATTTTCCGACGTTAAGGGAGCAGTTAAGAGAGATATTGTCTAAGGAATAGTATAAAAGTACAGATTTGTAGGAGACAAATAGATGTCAAAAATAAAGATATCGGATGTAGCTGAGCAAATAAGAGGTGTTTCATATAAACCTGAAGATGTTCTGGATGGCCCAGGAGTGAATGCAAGTGGAATTGCTAAGAAAAGGGGATATTTTGATATGTGCTTCAAACGGAAGCAAGCATCTTGTTGGAAAAGCGGCGCAAATTGAAGCTGATTCTGAATATAGTTTTTTGGAATGTATTTTCAAAGCGATTTGTATCGGCGGTATATTTCGGGGGTATCACAAGGAGCAGACATTAGCAATATAAGGAATGAAGATATAGAGGCAATCAAAATTCGAGAATATTCTGATGTAGAGCAAGTAAAAATTGCCAAGTTGTTGCAAATGATTACTAATATAATCAGACATCAAAAAAACAACTTGTTGCGCTGGATGAATAATGGACATGCACTTGGATTCGTAGAGGCCATAGGAATTGGTGAATCTATCTTGGCTTTTTGGAATATTATGGGCGGAGCGGAAAATGCGTTGAATATGCAGATGACAGCCGCGAACCAAACAGATATAGATATGTTGGAAGAGGTACAGTGACAGGGAGATGCTTTTAAAAGTAAAATGTAATATGATTGTTGATATTATACGAGGAGGAATGGCTATGATGTATCCGTTTATGACGTTGGAGGACAATACAGAAATTGTTCACTCAGAGCAATTGGAAAATGGGGAGGTAAAAGTTTATATTGAAACACCGGATGAAAAGGATTGTTTCCATAACATGACTTGCTATTTACCCTCCTATCGGTTGGAGGTAAATGGCTATTCAGAGGATGAGGTTAGTTATTACATGGAAATTATTAAATCTACGGCACATCTGATAATAGAGTTTTCAAAAGAGGGGGGATTTATGAATGCCTCAGGTTTTTAAGATAGGTTCCTATTGGGTATATTTTTGGGCAAATGAGGGGAAGCCTAATGAACCGGTACATGTGCATATATCGGAAGGCAGCCCATCAGAAAATGCCACAAAAATATGGATTACGGCTTCGGGGAAATGTCTGCTGGCACATAATAATTCCCAGATACCGCCCAAAATATTGCGAAATATCATGAGAATCATTGAAGCACGCAGTTCTCAAGTGATTCAAAAGTGGATTTCCTTTTTTGGGTCTGCAACGTATTATTGTTGACGAGAACTTCCGTTCAGAGAACAGGACGTAGAATAACGGGGAGGAAAATTCCGGTGACGAACTTCGATTACTTAAAGGCGGGCTATGGAATTTGACGTTTGCTTATTGCAGGCTCAGCCGCAAACAGGCATATTGCAGGATACATACGCGGATGATGCGGCGGCATGAGCTCGACTTTCCTAAAGGGAAGGTAACAAGCAAAGAACTTGCAGCCGAACCCCCCGGGCGCTGGCGGAATGGATCTTTTGCGTGAACTGTGTTAGGATATCAGAAGGAGGCAGCTTGCATCATGGCAGGATATTTATTTGTACATTTTATCGGGGAGGAAAAGGACGGGGAGCAGATTTATTTCTCCTTAAGCAGGGACGGCCTGCACTGGAATGACTTGAATGGCGGAAAGCCGGTGCTGTATTCCAAGACGGGTACAAAGGGGGTTCGGGATCCGTATCCTGTCAGAGATCCCGGGAACGGAAAGATCTATCTGATTGCCACGGATCTGCGCATTGAGGCAGGGAACGGCTGGACAGCCGCCCAGGAAGCGGGAAGCCGGGATCTGATTGTGTGGGAAACGGAGGATCTGATTCATTGGAGCGGGGAGCGCGCCTGCACGGTGGGAGTGCCGGGGGCAGGCTGCGTATGGGCGCCGGAGGCAGTGTTTGACCGGGAAAAGGGTAAATTCCTTGTGTTTTTCGCCTCCAAGGTAAAAAGAGACGGAGAAGCGGAGGGCAGGCACCGGATATATGCCGCCTACACGGATGATTTCCGGGAATTTACAGAAACCTTTCTCTATATGGAGCGGGACAACCATGTGATTGACGCCACCATACTGGAAAGCAAGGGACATTTCTACCGGGTGTCAAAGGACGAGACGGTGAAACGGCTGATTCTGGAGAAGGCGGATTCTCTTCTGGGTGAGTTTACCCGGATAGAATCGCCGGTGCTGGACGCCCTGGAAGGGGTGGAGGGGCCGGAGGGCTATCTGCTGCCTGGCGGAGAATGGTGTCTGATTGCAGATCAATTCGCGGCAGGCAAGGGGTATCTGCCGCTGGTAACCGATGATTTGGGTTCCGGCAGATTCAGAATACTGAAGCCGGATCAGTATGATATGGGCAAAACAAAAAAGCGCCATGGCGGAATCCTGGAAATTACGGATGAGGAGTATGGCAGGCTGGAAGGTGCATACGGAATTTGACAGGGAAACGGAAGATATGTTGTTATGGCTCCCTTAAAACCTCGATCCCGGTATCGGAGTACATATCCAGCAGTCCCACGATCTCATTTGCGGGGCGGCCGTATACATGGCAGCATTTACGGTCAGTTTTGCTGTGTTCTTCCTGGGTCTCATCCATGCCCACGCTCATGCGGGCAGCCCCCAGACCCGTTTCACTGTCCAGGTGGCGGATGATTTCGTCTATCAGATAGTCTCGGTTTTGATTTTTTTGATTTTCCATGGCGGGTTATTTTCCTTTCCTGTTGCGGCGGCCTGTGCCGCCTGTTTTTAATGCCTGCTTTGTGATGCCTGCTTTGCAACGCTTATTTTGTGATGCGGTTGAGAATGCCGTCCACGTCGATTCCCGGATGGGTTGAGTACATACGGCAGATCTGTTCCGTCAATTCACAGGAGATGCCGCACTTTGCCGCAATGTCCCCCAAGGGCCTGCCCCTGTCAAACTCCCTTATCACCGCTCTGACAGCGGCGGCCCGGTCTATAGAGCTTTCCGGCAGGGCGACGCTCCTTTCCCCTGCAATATCCTTTCTGATGATCCGGCAGCGGCCGTTTTCGTCTATTTCCGCTACGGCCATGGTGATGGGCAGGGTAAAACGCCGTTTGCCGCAGCTGCCGGGGTTCAGCCGGATCTGCCCGTCCTTTTTCTCCAGAGCGTATTTGTGGGAATGGCCGTAAATGATAAAGTCTGCGTCCGCGGCGTCTGCGGAACTTTCTTTTTTGTTGTGAATCATGTAGAAGCGGTGCCCGAATAAGTCTGTTGTCAATTCCGCGGGCAGGCCTTCAGCCCACTCCTTGTCGGCGTTTCCCCGCACCGCATACAGCGGCTTCAGCTTCCGCAGGCTGTCCAGAATGTCCTGCCGGTCAATGTCTCCGGCATGGAAAATAACGTCGCAGGTCTGCAGTATCTCTGTGACCTCCGGCCGAAGCAGGCCGTGTGTGTCCGAAATAATCCCAATTCGATGCAACGTGAGTTCCTCCCGCAAAACAATTGTCGAATATAAAGGCGGTGGCAGCGGTTACAGCTCCAATGCGGCCGGACGCCTTCAACTGCAGATATTGTATCACAATCCGGCCTGTCTGCGCCAGATATTTTAGTAACAGTTCAGCCATGGAATGGTCTGCAATCAGTGCTTTGTGCGCAAGCGCCCACGCACAGTTTGCAGATCATTCCATGGCTGAACTGTTACATATTTTACGAAATTCAGGTGCAGAGGGGTTGTTGATTTTCCGCGCATATAGTACAATACACTCATGAAGCGGCCGGATATAAGTAAAGGAAGGGAGCGTGTAAATAAATGGCGGAGGAATTGAAGGACAGAAAAGACATACCGGAGGAGCTGACCTGGGATTTGACGCAGATATATGCTGCGGAGGAGGACATGCTTCGGGACGTGGAGGAAGTGAAGCGTCTGGTAAAGTATATTGAGGAAACCTATCGGGGAAAGCTGGATACACCGGAGCGGATCGAAGCCTGTGTGACGCAGTACCGCAGGGTGGAGGAGTTGATGACCCTGGTGGGAAATTACTGCAATCTGGCGGTGGAAGTGGATTATTACGACAACTGCAACCAGCAGCGCATGGGAAAAATAAGCCGTCTGGGGGACGAGTTCAACAGCCGCTTAAGCTTTGTGCGCAGTGAGATCATGGAGCAGCCGGATGAGATCATCAAAGGGGCGATTGAGATCAGCCGGGGCAACAAATATTATTTACAGGATATTCTGCGGGACAAGGCCCACAGGCTGCATCCGGAGGCGGAGCGGGTAATGTCCGCCCTGGGGCGGAGCATCTACGGAACCCCCTATGAGATTTACAACATTACCAAGCTGGCGGATATTAAATTTGCCCCTTTTACCGTGGACGGAAAGGAGTATCCGCTGGGGTATACCCTGTTTGAGGACGATTACGAGTATGAGCCGGACACGGCAGTGCGCCGGGCGGCCTTTGCCGCTTTTTCCGCAAAGATCAAAGAGTATGAGAATGTGACGGCCGCGGCGTACAATGCCAATGTACAGACAGAGAAGGTGCTGTCAAAGCTCCGGGGCTTTGATTCCGTATTTGATTATCTGCTCTATGGGCAGAAGGTGGGCAGGGATCTTTACGAACGCCAGATTGATTTGATTACGGAAAAGCTGGCGCCCCATATGCGTAAATATGCGAAGCTGATACAGAAGGTACATCACCTGGATAAGGTGACATTTGCGGACTTAAAGCTGCCGGTGGATCCCGGCTATACGCCGGAGGTTACCATTGAAGGCTCCAGAGAATACATAGAAAAGGGGCTTGCCGTTCTGGGTGAGGATTATGTGGAAATGGTGCGCACGGCATATCGGGACCGCTGGGTGGATTTTGCCCAGAATAAGGGAAAGGCCACAGGCGGCTTCTGTGCCAGCCCTTACGGCAGCCACTCCTATATCCTGATGACATGGAACAATAAGATGTCGGATGTGTTTACCCTGGCTCATGAACTGGGACACGCGGGGCATTTTAAAATCTGCAACAGCACGCAGTCCATTTTTGACACAGATGTATCCACCTATTTCGTGGAAGCGCCGTCTACCATGAATGAACTGCTGATGGCACACTACCTGATGAAGACCAGTGATGATAAACGGTTCAGACGCTGGGTGCTGTCCTGTATGGTGAGCAATACCTATTACCATAATTTTGTGACGCACCTGCTGGAGGCGGCTTACCAGCGGGAGGTATACAGGCTGGTGGACGCGGGGGAGAGTGTGCAGGCGGAGCAGCTGAGCGGCATTATGCGCAGCACTCTGGAAAAATTCTGGGGGGATGCGGTGGAGATAAACCCGGGCGCAGAGCTGACATGGATGCGCCAGCCTCATTATTATATGGGGCTGTATTCTTACACTTACAGCGCGGGACTGACCGTTGCCACCCAGGTCTGCAAGCGTCTGGAAAAGGAAGGGGAAGCTGTTGCGGAGGACTGGAAGAAAGTGCTGGCAGCAGGAAGCACCCTGGACCCGGTGGGGCTTGCGGCCCTGGCGGGAATCGATATTACCACGGATGCACCCCTGCTGGATACCATTGAAACCATAGGTTCCATGATTGATGAAATCTGTGAACTGACGGAAGAACTGTGAGGATACGGAGAATCATTCTACTGCTGATTTATACTTATTTTAGAAAAGAGGGGGCAGGCGCTCCCTCTTTTCTGTCGTGCGCCAGACAGCGCAGACTTGTACTTATCCTTCCTCCTCCGGGTCTTCCGCAGCTCCCGGACGCACTGTGATGCCGTTGACTACAACACCGCCGTCCAGGCGGATGACAAGGCATTGCCGGCCGCCTATGCTGCGGGTTTCAATCAGATCGGTGCGGTCGGGGCTGACCCTGATGACTACGTCGGGGGTTTTAACCTCAAAGGTCCGGGTATTCATGACATTGCTGGCCAGAAGGGAAGCAGTCTCCCCGGCGGTCTCATCATAGCGGGTATCAAAGGTTTCCAGCTTTTCGTTGGAGACGCCGCTGTCGGCAAGTATGGTTTTCACTTCCTTTTTGTCCAGTACCAGAGGCTCCGGCTCCTCCTTGTGTTCCTCCGTCATCTCAGTGAGCTTGTCGTGGATGTTTTTCACGATTTCAATGTCGCAGTCCTCACCCAGAGTTTCTTCAATGAGAGCCTGAAAGGTTTCCATCTGATTGCCTGCGGACAGGGGCAGGGGGCAGCCTAAGAGCTCGCTTACAAAGCCTTCCTTCAGCTCCTCCGGATCCTTGGAATAATATAGGGTGCTGTGAAGGTCGCAGCTGCGGTCGGTAAATGCCGGGAAGAGGAAGCCTGCATCCGGAAGGCCCACCACCCAGTCCCGGATGCGGTTCCGGAAGGTGTTTTCCGCCGCGTCATAGGACAGACCGGGCTTGGACAGCTCCACCGGACAGATACAGGTCAGCAGGTACTCATAAACCTCGTCGGAGGCATCCTCCAGTTCTATGCCGTCCCGGGTGCGTCCGGGCACGTCATAGACGTCGTGTACCACCAGAATCAGGTAGTTGCCTACAAATTCATAGTTGGCGATGATTCTGTCGTAGAATTCCTCCAGCAGAGCGTCGTCCTTCAGCTTGCTGTCCCTGAGGCGCAGCAGGAACTCCTGGGCGCCTCCTTCCTCTTCGCTGTTTAAGGGAAAATCCAGGGTCAGCAGATTTTTGCCTAACGTGCCGGACAGGGTCTTGCGCAGAATTTCAAAATATTTGAACATTTCTTCCTCCGGCAGCGCCAGAAATGCCTGTTTTAACTCTGTTTTCTTGTTCTTCTCTCCGTCCACATAACAGCCGCAGATGCGGGTAATGGAGCAGTTTTTCGGGGTGAGCAGCTTTTTGATTTCGGAGATTTCCTGTTTTGTCATACTATATGTACCTCTTTCATTTGAAATATGTATATTATACCACAGCCGAACGAAGCCGGGCAAGTCCCGGACGGGAACTGCGAATTTTTATATCTTTAAATCTTTAAATATTGACAAAAAAGTTGCTTTATCTCCCGGCTTTGATATAATAATAAATATGGCTGTTGAACTGCAAAATGATAAAAGAAAGGACAGGCTGCAAATGAGTAAAGGTAAAGGAAAAGAAAAGGGCTTTATCGCGGAGTTTAAGAAATTCATCACCCGTGGCAACGTGATGGATATGGCGGTGGGCGTGATTGTGGGAGGCGCATTTACCGCTATCGTGACGTCACTGAATCAGGATATACTGACTCCCATTCTGGCGATTTTCGGCGGAACGGATTTCAGCTATCTGACGCTGACGCTGGGCAGCGGCGCAGATGCGCCGGTGTTGAATTACGGTAATTTTATCACGGCGATTATCAACTTCCTGATTACGGCGCTGGTGATTTTCCTGCTGATTAAACTGATTAATAAGGTGGGTGACAAGCTGAGCCATAAAGAGGAAGAGAAGCCCGCCGCGCCCACCACGAAGAAGTGTCCCTTCTGTATGAGCGAGATTGCAATCGAGGCTACAAGATGTCCTCACTGCACCTCAAAGCTGGACGAGGACTGAAACCGGCGGCAGCTTTCAGCCGGAGAAAAGCAGAGCAGGTGACAAAAAGCCGGAGCCGGCAGCAGCCCTGGGCCGGAGAAGGCAGAGCGGACGACAGAAAGCCTGAACCGGCGGAATGCCGGAGTCTGAGAACAGCCTGAGTATGGGAAGACCGGAAATATTAAAGCGGAGATAACGTGAAATGGCGCAGAGAAAAATACAAAAGAAGTGCATAAGCATAGCCGTGTGTCTTGTCATGCTCTGTCTGCTTACGGGCTGCGGAGGAGCCGGAGAGAAGACTGCCAATGCCACACAGATGATACAGAATCTGGACTATGAAGGGGCGCTGGCGGAGCTGGCAGCGGCGGAGGAAGCAGGTGAGAATCTGCGTCTGATTGAGCGTTCCAGAGGGATCGCCTACATGGGCCTTACGGACTACGGCCGGGCTGCGGAAGCTTTTCTGCGCTCCCTTGCCCACAGCAACGGGTTTGTGCAGAATATAGATTTTGACACGAATTATTATCTTGCCGCCGCCTATACCAAGGATGGCCGGTACAGTGAGGCGGAGGACGCCTATAATGCCATTCTGGCCCTGCGGCCCGAAGAGGAGGACGCCTATTTCCTGAGAGGAAACGTGCGGATGCATCTGGGAGATTTCCAGGGGGCAAAGGAGGATTTTGACAGGGTTCTTGCCATGGACGCCAAAAATTATGACAGGCTCATAGAAATTTATGAGGTACTGGCGTATTTCGGTTACAGGGAAGAAGGGCAGGAGTATCTGCAGACAGCTCTTGCCGCCGGTGATAAGAAGATGGATAATTTCTCCAGAGGGCGCATTTATTATTATCAGGGAGAATACCAGAAGGCCTGTCTCGCGCTGGAGGAAGCCAGAGGCGAGGGCAGCGCCGAAAGCTACCTTTATCTGGGCCGGGCCTATGAGGCTACGGGGGATTACAATTATGCCGCCAGCGTGTACAGCAGCTATCTGGGGCAGTATGAAGCAAACGCGGAGGTTTACAACCAGCTGGGGCTCTGCGAGATGGCAAAGGGGGAGTATACCGAAGCACTGGAGGCCTTTCAGGCGGGAATGCAGCTTGAAAACAGCACCATGATGCAGGCGCTGTCCTTCAATGAAATCGTGGCATATGAGTACCTGGGGGAGTATGAGCGGGCTTATGTGCTGATAAACAACTATCTGAAAAATTATCCCGACGATCTGCAGGCCCGCAGAGAATATGATTTTCTGTCAACCAGATAGCCCGGCAGGACAGCCTGTCCGGAAAATACGGATTTTCGGTCAGAGCAGCGGCCTTGCCTGCAGAAACTTTGCATATTCCATGAGATGATTTACGGTGCCGCTGTCAAAGGTGAGCACCGTATTTATAATATCCGTCATTGTATATTCGTCGGAGAGCCGCTGATTCAGAACGCCGGGGTTGCCGCGGTAGGTGGTCCGCCCCAGCAGATAATCCGTCGTCACGCCGAAATAATCAGCCAGCCGGCGAAGCGTCGCAAGGTCGGGCGAATGAACGTTATTCTCATAGTTGGAGACGGTTCCGACAGACACTTTCAGGCAGGCGGCAAGTTCTTTCTGGCCAATCTCTTTTTCATGCCGCAGCTGGGCGAGGATTGCTCCTGTTGTCATGGGGTTCCGCCTTCCTTTCTTTTGTAGTATTCCCGGGACTTTGAAATCTATTTTATATCTTTTTACATTCCGTAAAATAAGATTTCAGATACTCAATAAATTATGAGTTTATAAGAGAAATAATTTAGTTTTCTTAAAATAACATGTGTTTGCGACATTATGCGTTTTGTCTGAATTATTTGATTATTTTGAACAGAAAGATACAATATATTCTGCTTTGTAAAAAATAAACCACCATATTTTGTATCTCTCATTGACTTGTCATCCCAATAATGCTATAATAGATACAGTGCCGTTTTACCGGCAAAGACAGGTGGGAGGTTAGGTATGCAGGTTATCAGGAGAAACGGGGAAAGGGCTGACTTTACGCTTACAAAAATCAATGATGCCATCATGAAGGCGTTTCATGCCACGCAGATGAGCTATACAAATGACATTATTGATTTGCTTGCACTGCGGGTGACGGCTGATTTCCAGAGTAAGGTGAAGGACGACGGAGTCCATGTGGAGGATATCCAGGACAGTGTGGAGCGGGTCCTGGGACAGGCCGGTTACGAGGAAGTGGCGAAGGCCTATATCCTGTACCGCAAGCAGCGGGAGAAAATGCGTACCATGACTTCCACGATTCTGGACTACAAAGAGGTTGTGAACGGCTATGTAAAGGTGGAGGACTGGCGGGTAAAGGAGAACTCTACCGTCACCTATTCGGTGGGCGGGCTTATCTTAAGCAATTCCGGCGCCGTTACCGCCAATTACTGGCTGTCTGAGATTTATGACGAAGAGATTGCCGAGGCGCACCGGAATGCGGACATCCACATTCATGACCTCTCCATGCTCACCGGCTACTGTGCGGGCTGGTCCCTGAAGCAGCTGATTCAGGAAGGGCTGGGCGGAATCACAGGCAAGATTACCTCTGCACCGGCAAGACATCTTTCCGTGCTTTGCAATCAGATGGTGAACTTCCTGGGAATCATGCAGAACGAGTGGGCAGGCGCCCAGGCATTCTCCTCTTTTGACACCTATCTTGCGCCTTTTGTCAAGGTGGACGGCTTGGGCTATGACGAGGTAAAAAAGTGTATTGAGGCTTTTGTCTACGGCGTGAATACACCCAGCCGCTGGGGTACCCAGGCGCCTTTTTCCAATATTACCCTGGACTGGACGGTGCCGGATGATCTGGCGGAGCTGCCGGCCATCGTGGGCGGTAAGGAGATGGATTTTAAATATAAGGACTGCAAGCCGGAGATGGATATGGTCAACAGGGCGTTTATCGAGACCATGATTGAAGGCGACGCCAACGGCAGAGGGTTCCAGTATCCTATTCCCACCTACTCCATTACAAAGGATTTTGACTGGTCTGACACGGAAAACAACCGGCTTTTGTTTGAGATGACGGCAAAGTACGGAACGCCGTATTTTTCCAATTATATTAATTCCGACATGCAGCCCGGCGACGTGCGGAGCATGTGCTGCCGCCTTCGTCTTGACCTGAGGGAGCTTCGCAAAAAGACGGGCGGATTCTTCGGTTCCGGCGAGAGCACGGGCAGCGTGGGCGTTGTCACCATCAATCTGCCCAGGATCGCTTATCTGGCCTCTGACGAGGATGACTTTTTTGCCCGGCTCAACCATATGATGGATGTGGCGGCCCGTTCCCTGAAAATTAAAAGGGGCGTCATTTCCAAACTGCTGGAAGAGGGCCTGTATCCTTATACTAAGCGTTATCTGGGATCCTTTGACAATCATTTTTCCACCATCGGGCTTATCGGTATGAACGAGGCAGGACTGAACGCCAATTGGCTCAGGGAGGATATGACCGGCGTTAAGACCCGGGAGTTTGCCAAAAAGGTTCTGAACCATATGCGCAGCCGACTTTCCGATTATCAGGAGCAGTACGGTGATTTATACAATCTGGAGGCCACTCCCGCAGAAAGCACCACCTATCGGCTGGCAAAGCATGACAGGAAGCGCTGGCCTGCAATCAAGACGGCGGGGAAGCAGGGGGATACTCCTTATTATACGAATTCCTCCCATTTGCCTGTGGACTATACCACCGACATTTTTGACGCGCTGGATATTCAGGACGAGCTGCAGACCCTGTATACCTCCGGAACGGTGTTCCATGCCTTTCTGGGAGAGAAGCTGCCTGACTGGAAGGCGGCGGCGGCTCTGGTGCGTAAGATTGCGGAGAATTACAGGCTGCCTTATTATACGTTGTCGCCCACTTATTCTATCTGTAAGACCCACGGCTATCTGGCGGGAGAGGTGAAGGTCTGTCCTCACTGCGGAGAAAAGACGGAGGTTTACAGCCGTATCACAGGCTATTATCGTCCCGTGCAGAACTGGAACGACGGCAAGCTGCAGGAGTTTGCAAACCGTAAGGAATATGATATTGAGCATTCGGTGCTGAAGCGCCCTACCAGAAGCGTTGTCACTTTGTCCAATTTCGCGGAGGACCCGAAAGTGGAGGTGGAACAGCCCAGAGACGTCCGGTACCTGTTTACCACGAAGACCTGTCCTAACTGTAAGCTGGCGAAGGAATATCTGAAGGGTGTGCATTATGTGGCCGTTGACGCAGAGGAAAATATGGAGCTGGCAGGCCGTTACGGCGTGATGCAGGCGCCTACCCTGGTGGTGGTGAACGGCGACAGCCAGAAAAAGTATGTCAATGCCTCCAACATTAAAAAATACGCAGAGCAGTTGAACGGGGTTTTGGTATGATAAATAAGCTGATTGCAAAGATTCGGAAGACAGACGCTCCCATTGTGGTGGGACTGGATCCCATGCTGAAGTATGTGCCGGAGCATATAAAGCAGAAAGCCTTTCGGGAGTACGGCGAGACTCCGGAGGGCGCCGGTGAGGCAATCTGGCAGTATAATAAGGGGATAGTGGACGCGGTTTATGACCTGATTCCTGCGGTGAAGCCCCAGGTTGCCATGTATGAGCAGTTCGGCATTCCGGGCATGATTGCCTTTCAGAAGACGGTGGATTACTGTCGGGAAAAGGATCTGACGGTCATAGGGGATGTTAAGCGCGGCGACATCGGCTCTACCTCGGAGGCGTATGCAGTGGGCCATCTGGGAAGAGTTCAGGTGGGCAGTAAGGTATGTACAGGCTTTAACGAGGACTTTGTGACCGTGAATCCCTATCTGGGTTCTGACGGAGTGAAGCCCTTTACCAAAATATGTGCGCAGGAGAAAAAGGGCATTTTCGTACTGGTGAAGACGTCCAACCCCAGCAGCGGGGAGTTTCAGGACAGGCTCATTGACGGCAGACCCCTGTATGAGTATGTGGGGGAGCAGGTAGCCGCCTGGGGGGCCGAATGTATGCCGGAGAGCGGAGAATACAGCTATGTGGGGGCAGTGGTGGGAGCCACTTACCCTGAGCAGGGAAAGATATTGAGAAAGCTGATGCCCAAAACCTTTATACTGGTGCCGGGGTACGGCGCCCAGGGCGGAAAAGGCGCGGATTTGGTACACTTTTTTAATCAGGACGGTCTGGGAGCCATTATTAATTCTTCAAGAGGAATCATAGCGGCATACCAGCAGGAAAAGTACGCAGGGTACGGGCCGGAGGCTTACGCCGACGCCTCCAGGGCGGCGGTGCTGGATATGAAGGCAGATATTTTGGAAGCGCTGGAAGCGAAGAACGCCGGGTGAGCAGCTTTGCCCGGACGATTGTTGATGCCGAAGAATTGTTGACTGGTATGCGTAAGAGGGGGTATGAGAATGAATATAGTCTGTCTGGATTTGGAGGGAGTGCTGGTGCCGGAAATCTGGATTGCCTTTGCGGAGGCAAGCGGCATCCCTGAGCTGCGGAGGACGACCCGGGACGAGCCGGATTACGACAAGCTGATGCGCTGGCGTATCGGTATTCTGAAGGAACACGGCCTGGGGCTGAAGGAGATTCAGGACACCATTGCCTCCATTCAGCCGCTGCCGGGGGCAAAGGAATTTCTGGATGAGCTGAGGAGGATTTCCCAGGTTATCATTATCAGCGATACCTTTACACAGTTTGCTTCCCCGCTCATGGAGAAGCTGGGCTGGCCTACTATTTTCTGCAACTCTCTGGAGGTGGCGGAGAACGGTGAAATTACGGGCTTTAAGATGCGGATTGAAAATTCCAAGC
The DNA here is from genome assembly GCA_023664365.1 of Acetatifactor muris. Classification (GTDB taxonomy): domain Bacteria; phylum Bacillota; class Clostridia; order Lachnospirales; family Lachnospiraceae; genus Acetatifactor; species Acetatifactor muris_B. Next base: position 25,929 of record JAMPFR010000011.1, read on the forward strand.
TTACCACAGTGCGGGCGCTGCAGTCCATTGGCTACGATACCATTGCCGGTGGAGACAGCTATAACGACCTGGCTATGATTCAGGCAAGCAAGGCAGGATTCCTGTTCAGAAGCACGGATAAAATCAAAGCGGAGCATCCGGAGCTGCCTGCCTTTGATGATTACGGAGAACTGCTGGCGGCTGTCAAGGCGGCGCTGCAATCATAAATTTACTAAACATTACCGGGACTGTGAAGGTGCAGCCCCGGTATTATTATGGACTGACAGGGGCTTGACGGATCCCCGCTGCGAAAACCCCTTTGCTGTAGTTTCGAAACTGAAAATACCGCATTGACGTTTCCGAAAACCCGTGGTAGGATTCATAAAAACGAGATACGAAACTTAACGAAAGTTGAGGATGCCATGTTCATTTATACCAGAGAATTCGATGAGCAGTATGAGTATAAAGGAAAGGATTTGGGGGCTGTCTGCGGGGAGAGCGGCACGGTGTTCAAGCTTTGGGCGCCCTTGGCGGAGCAGGTGGCGCTGTGTCTCTATGGGGACGGGGCCGCCCCGGAAAAGGTCCTTCCCATGGAAAAGGAGGAGCGGGGCGTCTGGCAGCTGGAATTTTCTGAGAATATGCACGGAGTTTACTATGATTACCTGGTTACCGTGGAAGGGAAAACCCGGCAGACCGCCGACCCGTATGCGAGAGCCTGCGGCTGCAACGGCAGGCGCAGCATGGCGGTGGATCTGGAACGGACAAATCCGGAGGGCTTCCGGCAGGAGAAGCCGCCGGAGATAAAGCCGGAGACGATTATCTATGAGCTGCATGTAAAGGATTTTTCCCATGATCCCGAAAGCGGAATCCCCCGGCAGTTTCGGGGCAGATATAAGGCATTTACGTTTCCAGGCAAAGAAGGCGGGCCGGGGCAGATGGCTACAGGCGTGGCGTATTTGCGGCAGCTTGGCATAACGCATGTGCATCTGCTCCCTGTTTTTGATTTCGGCTGGCTGGACGAGTCGGGAGACCACAGGCAGTTTAACTGGGGGTATGACCCGGTGAATTTCAATGTGCCGGAGGGGTCTTTTGCCACGGATGCCGCAGACGGCGCCGTGCGGATCCGGGAGTGCAAGGAAATGATTCAGGCGCTGCACCGGGCGGGAATCAGAGTGGTGATGGATGTGGTTTACAATCATATGTATGACAGGGATTCCTGGTTTGAACGGGTGGCTCCGGGATATTACTGCAGAAGGTGGGAGGACGGAGAACTGTCCGACGGTTCCGCCTGCGGAAATGATATGGCGGCGGGGCGCGCCATGGTGGATAATTATATTGCGGACTCCGTGCGGTACTGGGCGGGAGAATATCATGTAGACGGGTTCCGGTTTGATTTGATGGGGCTGCTTACCACGGATCTGATGAACCGCATCCGCAGGGAACTGGACGCTGTGTTCGGCCCGGGAGAGAAGCTGCTGTACGGGGAGCCCTGGCGGGCGGCGGAGTCGCCTATGGAAAAGGGCACCCGGGCGGCGCTGAAGGAAAATATAGGTATGCTGCAGGATTCCATTGCGGTATTTTCCGACGACACCAGAGATGTTATAAAGGGAGATGTGTTTGTGGCGGAGAAGCCCGGCTTTGTCAACGGAGGCAGGGGGCTGGAGGAAAGGATCCTGCACGCCGTCACGGGCTGGCGGGATAATACGGAAGGATTTCGTCCCAACAGCTGCAGCCAGATTATCAACTATGTCTCCGCCCATGACAATTTTACGCTGTGGGACAAGCTTCTGGTGACTATGGAAGGAAATACCGTCAGACAGGCGGCGGATTATCTGGAACCAAGACCGGCAATCCTGGCGGCCAACAAGCTTGCCGCCTTTATCTGCTTTACCTGTCAGGGGCGTCTGTTCCTGCAGGCAGGGGAAGAGTTCGGACGGACGAAATTCGGGGACGACAACAGTTACCGTTCGGCGCCGGAGATTAATATGCTTCGGTGGGGACAGACGGAGCGTTTCCGGGAGCTGGTGGAGTATTATCGGGGGCTGATTTCCCTGCGCCTGCGGCTGCCGGGGCTGTATGACAAGTCCCGGGACGCCTGGAGGCGGATACAGGCTCAGACCGTGCACGGCGCGGGCCTGGTATCCTTCCGGGTGGACAACCGCCTGGGGACGGAGGATGGGGAAACGGAATGGGAAGAACTGCTCATATATTACAATGCCTCAGACAAAAGCTTCCCGGTAGAGCTGCCCGGGGCATCGAACCTGGGGACGGAACGGCAGGAGACAGGCGGGCGGAAGACGGGCAGCCAGGAAGCAGGCGATCCGGAGACAGGCGTGCAGAAGATAAGCGGCCGGGAGACAGGCGACGGGGAAAGGCCGTGGGCGGAATGGGAAATCCTGGCGGACGACGCCTGCGCAGACTGTCGTAAGCCGGCGTCGGGCAGGCCGGAGGTGAAGGCCTGCAGTGGAATACTGCTGGGGAAAAGGGCAAAAATTCATCATTTTTAACAAATAAAAAACGTTTTCCGAGAGAAAAATGAGCGTCCGGGACGGAGAAAAAGGAATTGTCCACTAAACTTTTCCGGTAATTATCCCGGAAAAAGCCCCAAACAGCGCGGATTTACAGGGTTGGGGACGGTGAAAAAACGAAAACAGTAAAAGAATTTGTTTCGAAACTTTCTTGAAAAAAGGTTCGACAAAGGAAGAAATTTGCACAAAAAGTATCAAGATTTTTTGATTTTTTGTAGGAACTGCACAAAAACAGGGTTGACGATAAAGAAAACCTATGCTAACATAAAATCAAGATACAATGAATGAAAAGCGATGCGGGTAAGAGAGCAGAGAACAGTATGAAAAGAACAGTTCATTTAAGCAATTTAGGCAGACGGATAGCATGCGGGCTGCTTGCGGCGGGAATGATGACAGGACTGGCCGGCTGCGGAGAGAAGCCTGCGGAGGTGGATGGTATTGATGATAATTACCGTGTGTTTTATGAAATATTTACCGGTTCCTTCTCTGATTCCGACGGTGACGGTATCGGGGATTTAAGGGGCATCATTAACCGAATGGATTACCTGAATGATGGAAATATTAATTCGGGAGAGAGCCTTGGCATTCAGGGAATCTGGCTGACGCCGATTTTTTCCTCTCCCTCCTATCATAAATATGATGTGGCCGATTACTATAAGATTGACAGTGACTTCGGCACCCAGGAGGATTTGACGGAGCTTTTTACCGTATGTCATGAGCGGAATGTGAAGGTGATTCTGGATTTGGTGCTGAATCATACATCCTCCTCAAATCCCTGGTTCATGAGCTTTACGGACGCCCATAAGAACGGGGATACCTCAAGTCCCTATTATGACTACTATACATGGGTGACGAAGGATACCCAGGTCAGCGGAAGAACCTACCGTCAGATCCCGGGCTGTGCGGACGAATATTATGAGTGCAACTTCAGCGGGGATATGCCTGAGTTAAATTACGATAACGAGACGGTCAGACAGGAAGCTCTTAAGATTGCAAAATATTATATTGATTTGGGCGCGGACGGGTTCCGGTTTGATGCAATCAAATATATTTATTACAATGATACAGACAGGTCTTCCGAGTTCTGGCGCTGGTACATGAACGAACTCCGGGCCTATAAAGAGGACATTTACTGTGTGGGAGAGTGCTGGTCCTCCGATCAGGAAACATTGGAATATGTAGACAGCCTGAACTGTTTTAACTTCCAGGTGGGCCAAGGAGAAGGCGTGTTGACCAAGGCAGTCAGGAACGGCCAGATCAATGCCTATACCGGCTATATAGAGAGCTATCAGGATAAGGTTCTCGCCGAGAACAGCGAAGGCGGTATGATTTGTAATTTCCTGGCAAACCATGATACGGACAGGGCCGCAGGCTTTTTGAACGTAAGCACCGGCAACGCCCACATGGCCGCCAATCTGTTGATTCTGTGCAGCGGTTCGCCCTTTATCTATTACGGCGAAGAGATTGGAATGAAGGGAACCAGAGGGGCTGCAAATACGGACGCCAACAGACGTCTTGCCATGCTTTGGGGAGACGGCGATACCGTGAAGGATCCGGTGGGAAGCGATTTCCCGTCAGACAAACAGCAGAACGGAACCGTGGCGGATCAGCTCAGTGACGAGAACAGCCTGTATCATTATTACGCAGAGGTGATTGCAGTCCGCAACCGGCATCCGGAAATCGCCAGGGGAGATTACGCGGCAGTCAGTTCCAGATACAGCGAGCTGGGCGGATTTGAAATAACCTGCGGGGATTCCGTCATACTGCTTCTGCATAACACATCAGCGGAAGAAATTGAAATCGATCTTTCTTCCATGACGGGAGTGACCGGAGAATATAAGAGGGTTACGGACTCCGTGGGACTGGGCGGCGGAGTAAGCCTGAAGGGATCCACATTAAAGATTGGCGCGAGAACCAGCGCCATACTTGAAAAGTAATTTTATTAATATCGGTATTAAGGGATTCGTAAGAATTCCTTTAATATAAAAATATAAGGAAGAGGAGAGAAAAATGAAAAAGAAGTTAGTAAAATTTCTTGCTGCGGGCTTAGCCCTGACCATGACAATAGGTCTGGCAGCCTGTGGCAACAATGACGCAGGATCAAATGGGGGGGGTGCTGACGGTAACGGCACCGGTACGGATCTCAGTTCCCTGGCAGGCACCTACGACATCACGGTATGGGTGTCCGAGTCAGACGGAATCGCTGAGCTCACCCAGAAGCAGATTAAAAGATTCTGCGATGAAAACTCCGGCATTGTAATCAATGCCACGGTAGAAGGCATTTCCGAATCAAACTCTGCGTCCAACATGGTGACGGATGTGGAGAGCGGAGCGGACATTTACTGTTTCGCACAGGATCAGCTGAACCGTCTGGTAGAAGCGGGCGCGCTGAACAAGCTGGGGGAGAAGACAGCGGAGACTATCAGAGCATTGGATACAGATGTGGCTGTTAAAGCAGCATCCGTGGGCAATGAGTTGTACTGCTATCCCCTGACCGCAGACAACGGATATTTTATGTACTATGACAAGAGCGTTGTAAAAGAAGAGCATCTGGGAAGCCTGGAAGACATTATCGCTGACTGCGAAGCGGCGGGAAGAATGTTCTCCATGGAAACCGAGACCAGCGCATGGTATGTGGCGTCCTTCTTCTTTGCAACAGGCTGTAAGTCCGACTGGACGGCCAATACAACCGGTTCCTTTACCAGTATCGACGATACCTTCAACAGCCCTGAGGGCCTGATTGCCATGAAGGGTATGGAGAAGCTGGTAAAGTCTCCCATGTATCTGTCTTCTTCAAATACTGCTGACTTTGCGGCGGCAACGCCTTCAGCAGTGGTTATCTGCGGTACCTGGGGGTCAAAGGATGCCCAGGCAGCCCTTGGCGACAATTACGGTGTTGCCGAAATGCCTTCCTTTACCGTTGACGGTCAGACCTACCATATGGGTTCCTATTCAGGCTGTAAGCTGATGGGCGTTAAGCCTCAGGCGGACGCTGCCAAGGGCGCTGTTCTGCAGCAGCTGGCACTTTACTTAACCAACGCCGAGTGCTCTCTGGAGAGATATGAAGTGCAGGGCTGGGGTCCCGCAAACAAGGAAGCGCTGGAGAACGAGAAGGTGCAGGCTGACGAAGCCCTGATCGCATTTAACGCACAGGCTCCTTACTCTGTTTCCCAGGGCAACATCCACGGTTCCTGGTGGGATATTGCAAAGCTGCTGGGCACCGAGGCAAAGAATGCCAACACCGACGCTGATCTGCAGGCGGCTCTGGACGCCTATGACGTTTCCATCGATGCGCTGTTCCAGATGTCTGAGGAAGAGATGAACGCATTCTCCCTGATCGGCGCATTTGGCGGATATAACTGGGATACCGACGTTGCAATGACCGAGGATCCCGCAGGCACCTGGACCGCAGAGCAGGAGTTCAAGGCAGGCGACGAGTTCAAGGTTCGCCAGGGCGCAAGCTGGGATGTGAACTTCGGTAAGGACGGCGCCGCAGGCGGAGACAATATTGTGATTGAAGCCGACGGGACATACGTTGTGACACTGGTTTACGACAGTGCCGCAGGAACCGCTACTCTTACCGTGGAAGCTAAGTAATCTCACCGTTGTGGCTTCGGTATGAAGGAACAAAAGCCACCCTGGCGGTAACAGCCCGGGTGGCTTTTTACAAAAAATATGGATGAGGCAGATGATTATGGAAAAACTCTCATGGATTGATTATCAGGGTCTGGGAACCTTCCAGCGAATTTTATATAATATCCGTCGATTCCTTGCAGCGATACCTGCTTTTTTTGTCAGAATCGGCAAGGCCATCGGACGCGGTGCAAAGGCGGCTGCATTTGCAGTGGGCAGAGAACTCAAGGATGTAGTTATGACCTTGATTACAGGGTCATGGAGAACCAAACTATCTTACCTTATTATGGGCTTCGGCAATCTGACGTGCGGACAGATCGTGCGGGGCGCGGCTTTTTTGCTGTTTGAAATCGTATTTATCCTGTATACCGTGACAACCGGCGCAGGTTGGATGAGCAAGCTGGGCACCCTGGGGGATGTTCAGGCAGGCGAGGTGTATGACGCCATACTGGACACTTACGTCCGGGTAGGCGGAGACGATTCCTTCAAGATTCTCCTGTACGGCGGGCTTTCGGTGGTGTTCTGTATTGCCGCGGTGATCGTCTGGAGGATGAGCATCCGGCAGAGCAAGGAAAACGACGAACTGATTAAGAGCGGGAAGCGTCCTCAGAAGTTTAAGGAGGATATTCATGATCTGGTGGACGCCAAATTCCACAAGACGCTGCTTGCGGTGCCGCTGCTTGGAATTCTTTTATTTACGGTGCTTCCCATTGTGTTCATGATCGTGGTCGCATTTACCAACTACGACGGCGCCCATGACGGCTTCAGCAACCTGTTCACCTGGGTGGGCTGGAAGAACTTTGCGGAGCTGTTTAATACCACGCAAAGCAATCTGAACTATGCGTTTAAGCATATCCTCGGCTGGACCCTTACCTGGGCGTTCTTTGCTACCTTCTCCAATTATTTCCTTGGGATCGTAGTAGCGCTTCTTATCAATAAGAAGGGGATTAAATTCAAGAAGATGTGGCGCGGCATCCTGGTAATGACAAGCGCGGTGCCTCAGTTTATCTCCCTGCTGTATATGTCAAAGCTTTTTGCGAAGAACGGTCTGATCAGCAGTTTTCTCGTGAATATGGGAATCCTCAGCGCTCCCTTTGACTTCTGGGGAAACGCGACCTCGGCGCGGATACTTGTTATTCTGATTAACGTCTGGATCGGTATTCCTTACCTGATGTTGATTGCCACCGGTATCCTGATGAACATTCCGGAGGATCTGTATGAATCCGCAAAGATCGACGGCGCAAATGCCGTACAGCAGTTTGTGAAGATCACTCTTCCCTACATGCTGTTCATCACAGGTCCCTACCTGCTGACAAGCTTTATCGGCAATATCAACAACTTTAACGTGATTTTCCTGCTGACAGGCGGAGCAGCCTCCAATCCCAAGCTTACGGTGGGCGGAACATCGGCCACGGACACGGATTTGCTGATTACCTGGCTGTATAAGATCACCACCGGTGCGGACAGCAACTATAAGCTGGCTTCCGTGGTGGGTATCTTAATATTCATTGTGGTTGCAGGCTTGTCGCTGATTGTATACAATGTACTGCCGTCAAATAAGAATGAGGAGGATTTCCAATAATGAGTGAGAAAACTTCCAAAAAATATAAAAGCTTAAAGAAAAAGACCATGGTGGGCAACATCGTCACCTATATTATTCTGACGTTGATTTCCGTGGTCTGGCTGATCCCCTTCGTTATGATCGTGCTGGAGTCCTTCCGGGGTGAGACTACCATGCAGGTGGGCTATGTATTCCCCAAGGAGTGGAGCCTGAAGAACTATACTGCGCTTTTCACCTCCTCGGAGATAAAATACCCCAGGTGGTATTTAAACACCCTGATTATCGCCGTTGCAGTGGCAGTCATTCAGCCCATTATGGTACTTTGCGTGAGTTATACCTTATCCAGGACCAGGTTTGCCTCCAGAAAGCTGCTGATGAACGCCATGCTTGTCATCGGTATGTTCCCGGGCTTCCTGTCCATGATTATTATGTATAAGGTGTTGAGCGGTATGGGGCTGACCGGAACCGGCGCTATCTGGGGACTGATTCTTGTATACACCGCCAGCTCCGGCATGGGATATTATGTATCCAAGGGCTTCTTTGATACGGTGCCCAAATCTCTGGACGAGGCGGCCAGGGTGGACGGGGCTACAAGGGCGCGGGTGCTGTTTTCCATTATCATTCCCATGTCAAAGCCCATTATCATTTATACTATCTTAACGGCGTTCATGGCTCCCTGGGGAGATTTCATGTTTGCCAGCTATATTGCCCATAATACCAGCGACGGCATGAACGTGGCGGTAGGTTTGAATAACATGATTGGCAGTGCTACCAGCCTGTCGGCTCACTACACGCAGTTCTGTGCAGGCGGCGTTCTGGTTGCCATTCCCATTACGATTCTGTTCATGTGCCTCCAGAAATACTATGTGGAAGGCGTAACAGGCGGCGCCGTAAAGGGATAAAAGCCGTAAAGGATAAAGCTTTGCGTAAAAAGGGCGCTTCGGCGTCCTTTTTGCATATGAAAAAAACCATTGAAGAAAACAGGCTCTTGTGGTAAAGTAAAGAAAGGAAATCAAAGGAGTCTTGAGGTCAATGGAACGGTATAAAGAGGAGTTTATCGGGTTTATGGTGGACAGCCGGGCTCTGAAGTTTGGTGAGTTTACCTTAAAAAGCGGCAGGAAATCGCCCTTTTTCATGAACGCGGGAGCCTATGTGACAGGCACGCAGCTGCGAAAGCTGGGGGAATATTACGCCAGGGCTATCCACGAAAATTACGGGGACGATTTTGATGTACTGTTTGGTCCGGCATACAAGGGCATACCCTTAAGCGTGACGACAGCCATTGCATACAGCAATCTGTACGGCCGGGAGGTGCGCTACTGCTCCAACCGAAAGGAGGAAAAGGATCACGGCGACGGAGGGATTCTTCTGGGCAGCAGTCTTGAAAGCGGAGACAGGGTGGTTATGATTGAAGACGTCACCACCTCGGGAAAGTCCGTTGAAGAGACGTATCCCATTATCAAGGCCCGGGGGAATGTGGAAATCAAAGGACTGATGGTATCCTTAAACCGCATGGAAAAGGGACTGGGCGGACAGCTGAGCGCGCTGGAGGAGATAAAGCAGAAATACGGCTTTGAGGCACACGCCATTGTAAATATGCAGGAGGTTGTGGAGTATCTGCACAACAGACCGTACAAAGGGCAAAACTATATTGATGATTCGATAAAGGCGGCGATTGATAAATATTATGAAGCATATGGTGCATAGTGAAGAGTTGAGCGAACAAAATGACATTCTGACCACAGGTGAAAAGAAAACCGAAAGGAGCACAGTTATGGAACAGAAGGTTTATAAGACCATGAAGTTAGCCGGAGCCACAAATATTGCCATAGGAGTTATCTCCCTTGTGGTGGGGGTTGTGACGGGGATTCTGCTGCTTGTGACCGGCGGCAGGCTGCTTGCCCGCAAGTCAAATATATTATTTTAAATAGGAGCAGCTGCGGGGCATTTCCTGCGAGGTGGACAACTCGCCCGGAAGTGCCCCTTTAGAGTTTTATGAGTAAAAGAAAAGGCTATATTTTTACAAATAAAAGACATTCCAACAGGGGGATTATGTCCGTCATTTTGGGCATTATCAGCCTTGCGGCCCTGGTGGCGGCAGTGTTCCTGTCCTACTTAAGCGGCGGGGAGTCTGTCGCGAAATACGGTTTTACGGGAGTGCTGGCCATGGTATTTTCTCTGGTGGGAGTGGTGTTGGGATTGCTGACGGCCTGCGACAAAAGCTATTACAGATTTTTTCCCGTGTTGGGAGTGATACTGAATCTGGTGGACTTAGGCGGCGTCAGCCTGATTTTGTATGCAGGGGTAAACCTTTGATAACAGTTCAGCCATGAAACGATTCAAGGCATGCGCGTGGGTGCTTGCACACAAAGCGCAGGAATTGAATCGCTTCATGAGCGGAGCGCCACGCAAATGAAATAAAAGGTGAGCCGCGAAGCGGCGCCGGATGCGCAGCAGCCGCTTTTATGAATTTGTGTGGGCTGAACTGTTGCACACGGAGCGTATGATACAGGAAAGGCAGGATTTTATATGACGGAGGAATTGACGATTTCACAGGAAATATTGGAGGAGCGCTATAATCTTGCAGTAGAGCGCATCCGCAGTATTCGTGAGGAGAGCTTTGGCCGGAAAGAGCTGAAGCAGTATTTTGACAGGGCGGCAGCCTTTCTGCTGCTGCTGGATGACACGGGGAAATTTCTTGCGGGGGGAGGCTTGGAGAAGGCGTCCCTGGAGGAACTGCAAAAGCGGAATCATGCATTGTATGCGGATGTGCTTCCGGATCACTATGAGGAGAGCTACGGCAATCCCGCCTATGCGGTGCGCAGGCTGGGAAAAGAGTACGGCGGGCTGCTGAGCCACCTGTATTACAGGCTTCGGGGGCTGATTGGAGCCGTGTATGAGAACCGCAGGGAGGATTTGACGATAGGGCTGGAATTGTTCCTGGAGGTATATACGGCCTTTACCTACGCGGAAGCGGAGGGAGGCGGCCTTCCCGATCCGGCGGAAATCCGGGACATTCTGTACTGGCATGTCAGCGACAATGCGGACAGGGACGAGGAAAATTGGGTTCGGAATTCGGTGAGCCCGGAGAATCGTTTCTGTACGGATATTGTCATGCACAGCGATTTAAGCGATGTGAGATACCTGTATGCCTACGGGAAATATGTCAGTGAAAACGAACTGGAGATGGCAAGATACATGGCGTCTCTTCCGGAGGAGACCATTGCCACCATGGCGGACACCTATACGGAGGGCTATCGCATCGGCTTTGAGGTGACGGGTAAGGATCTGTCAAAGAAAAAGGCGGCGGGCGTCTACTACCATATGGGCTTCGAGCGGATGATCCGCCGGGCAGTGGAGAACCTGGCAAAGCTGAACCTGAAGCCGGTCATCAGCTCAGGCGTGGTGGAAGGGGGTACGGTGAACAGGCAGTACGGCTACGACCACAGGGATGACAACAGCCTGTTCCTGGACAGACGTTATGTGAACCGCAGGCTGGAAGCGCTGCATACGGGCTTTGAAAAGTATAAAGCGGCGGCAGGGGATTATGCCGGGCCCGCCGTGGTGGAGACCTTTGGAGAGGCGGATTTTAATCCGGTGAACAAGGCGGAGAACCTGAAACTGGATGAGGAGCAGAATAAGCTGTGGGTGGAGTTCCGAACGAAACTTAACGAGCTGAAACGGCAGTATATCATTGAGGAGGAGCGGAGCTTTACCATCATTTCTTTTCCTGTGCCGGAGGTGGGGCCTGTATTCCGGGAGCTGTTTGACGAGACCGTCCGGCTGAACACCCTGGATTATATGCTTTACCGGAACGTCCAGCAGAAGCTGATTGACGCTCTGGATACGGCGGATTACTGCGAGGTAAAGGGCTGCGGGGACAACAGGACCGATCTGAAGGTAAATTTGTGGAAGCTTCAAAATCCTGAAAAGGAAACTATTTTTGAAAACTGTGTGGCGGACGTGAATATCCCCGTGGGCGAGGTGTTTACCTCCCCTGTGCTGGAAGGGACGGAAGGTACGCTCCATGTGACTAGGGTGTTTTTAAACGGCCTGGAGTACAGGGATCTGTGTCTGACATTTGAAGACGGCATGATTCGGGATTACACCTGCGGCAATTTTGAAACGGAAGAGGAAAACAGAAGCTTTGTCAAGGAGAACATCCTGTTCCGTCACGAAACCCTTCCCATCGGAGAGTTTGCCATCGGCACCAATACCACAGCCTATGTGATGGCGAGAAGGCTGGGAGTGGAGGCCAAGCTGCCGATTCTGATTGCGGAGAAGACAGGCCCTCATTTTGCAGTGGGAGATACCTGCTACGAAGGGACGGAGGATGTGCGGGTGTATAATCCTGACGGCAAAGAAATTGTGGCAAAGGAGAATTCCAGATCCGCCCGGCGGAAGGAAAATCCGGAGGAAGCTTATTTTAACTGCCATACGGACATTACCATTCCTTATGACGAGCTGGGGGAGCTGACTGCGGTGCGGAAAGACGGCGTCAGGATTCCCATTATCAGGGACGGCAGATTTGTGCTGGCCGGAACGGAGCTCCTGAACGAGGCTTTTGAGAAATAAACAAATTGTGACAACTCTTAAGTTTTTGTTTTTTCGCCGTTAATGGTTGCGAAAAACTTCTTATTTTAGTAAGATAAAAAGGAATGGAGATTTCAGGAAAGGCGTGAATGCTTATGGCTAAGGCGGACAACGGGCCTCTTGTGGGCATTGTGATGGGAAGCGATTCCGATTTAAAGGTTATGTCGAAGGCGGCGGAGATGCTGGAGGAGCTGGGCGTCGATTATGAGATCAGGATTATTTCCGCCCATCGGGAGCCGGATATTCTGATGGACTGGTGCAGGGATGCAGAGAAGCGGGGCGTCCGGGTCATCATTGCGGGGGCAGGTATGGCAGCCGCTCTGCCGGGCATGTGCGGGGCTCTGTTTGCCCTTCCGGTTATCGGCGTACCTCTTTCCGGCAAAAATCTGGACGGTATGGACGCGGTATTTTCCATTCTGCAGATGCCCCCCGGGGTTCCGGTTGCCACGGTAGCCATTGACGGGGCGAAGAATGCGGCCATCCTTGCGGCAAAGATTCTGGCGGCGTCGGATGAGGAACTGCTGGAGAAGCTGAAAAAATACAGCCGGGAGCAGAAAGAGCAGGTTATGGCAAAGGACGGGAAGCTGCAGCAGGCAGGATACAGGGAATATTGACGGGCAGGCTCTAAGGTAAGGACATACGGTTATTTGTTTTGGAGCGAAAACAAATAGCCTTGATGGCAGATGAGAAATCTCTTTCGCGACAAGGCGCTCAGAAATGGGGATTAGTGTGATGGATTACAAAAAGGCAGGAGTAGACATAGAAGCGGGATACAGGTCCGTGGAGCTGATGAAGCAATATGTGAAGGAGACCATGCGCCCCGAGGTCATAGGCGGGCTGGGAGGCTTTTCCGGCGCATTTTCCATAGAGGCGGCAAAGGGGATGGAAAAGCCTGTGCTGCTGTCGGGAACAGACGGCGTGGGCACCAAAATCAAGCTGGCGTTTCTGCTGGATAAGCACGATACGGTGGGTATCGACTGCGTTGCCATGTGCGTCAACGACGTTGTCTGCGCAGGAGGGGAACCCCTTTTCTTTCTGGATTACATAGCCTGCGGGAAGAATTATCCCGAGAAGATTGCCGCCATCGTAAAGGGTGTGGCGGAGGGCTGCAGACAGGCGGGAGCAACCCTGATTGGCGGTGAGACGGCGGAGCATCCCGGACTGATGCCGGAGGAGGAGTATGATCTGGCGGGATTTACGGTGGGCATTGTGGATGAGAAGGACTTGATTACCGGCGCAGACATTAAGGCGGGAGACGTGCTGATCGGCATTGCGTCTTCGGGCGTTCATTCCAACGGCTTTTCGCTGGTTCGCAAGGTGTTTGAGATGACCCGGGAAAGTCTGGACACTTATTATGATGAGCTGGGAGCCACCCTGGGAGAGACGCTGCTTCAGCCTACCAGGATTTATGTAAAGGCCATGAAGGCATTAAAGGAAGCGGGCGTTACCGTGAAGGGCTGCAGCCATATTACCGGAGGGGGTTTTTACGAGAACATTCCCAGAATGCTTCCCGAAGGCATCCGGGCCGTGGTGGAGAAGGACAGCTATCCGGTTCCTGCAATCTTCCGGCTTCTGCAGAAGAAAGGCGAAATTGAGGAACAGATGATGTATAATACCTATAACATGGGTCTGGGCATGGTGCTGGCAGTGGATGCGGCGGAGGCAGATAAAGCGTCGGAGACCCTGAAGGCCGCAGGAGAGACCCCTTACATTGTGGGCCGCTGTGAGGCAGGTGAAAAGGGAGTTGTCATATGCTGAAAATCGTAGTCTGCGTGTCAGGAGGAGGTACTAACCTTCAGGCGGTTCTGGACGGAATTGACGCAGGAACCGTTACAAATACGGAGGTGCTTGCGGTTATCAGCAATAATGCAGGCGCCGGGGCGCTGAAAAGAGCGGAGGCCCACGGGATTCCGGGAATCTGCCTCTCCCCTAAAAGCTTCCCGGACAGAGAGGCGTTTAACAGGGCGTTTACGGAGGAGCTGTGCAGGCTGCAGCCGGATTTGGTGGTGCTTGCCGGATTTCTGGTGAAGGTTCCGGAGCAGACGCTTGTATACTTTGGCAGCCGTATTATAAATATACACCCGTCCCTGATACCCTCTTTCTGCGGCGTGGGCTATTACGGCCTGAAGGTTCATGAAAAGGCGCTGGAGCGGGGGGTGAAGGTAACGGGAGCCACGGTGCACTTCGTGAATGCCGGAATGGACGAAGGCCCCATTATCGCCCAGAAGGCGGTTCCCGTGGAGGAGGATGATACCCCGGAGATTTTACAGAGACGGGTTATGGAGCAGGCGGAATGGATTCTGCTTCCCGGAGCCATTGATGATATTGCCAACGGGCGTATTGCGGTGGTTGACGGAAAGGTACGCAGGACCGGGACGGCGGAATCATGAGAAAGTAGTCAGGAAGAGGTGACGGCATGAAAGTACTGATTGTAGGCGGCGGCGGAAGAGAACACGCCATAGCGCTGTGCATGAAGAAGAGCAGCAGAGTGGATAAGCTTTACTGCGTGCCCGGCAACGCCGGAATCGCACAGCTTGCGGAGTGCGAGCCTTCCATCGGGGTCATGGAGTTTGACAGGGTCATTGCCTATGCGAAAGAAAAGGCGGTGGATCTGGTGTTTGTGGCGCCGGACGATCCCCTGGCAGGCGGCCTGACGGACGCGTTGGAGGAAGAGGGCTTCCGGGTGTTCGGCCCCAGGAAAAATGCGGCGATTTTGGAGGGCAGCAAGGCATTCTCTAAGGATTTGATGAAAAAGTACCACATTCCCACTGCCGACTATGAGATCTTTGACGATCCGCAGAAAGCCCTGCAGTATCTGGAGACGGCGAAGCTGCCCATTGTGCTGAAGGCGGACGGGCTGGCGCTGGGGAAGGGGGTACTGATTTGCAATACCCTTGAAGAGGCAAAGGCCGGCGTAAAGGAGATTATGCAGGATAAGCATTTCGGAAGCGCCGGAAACAGAATGGTGATAGAGGAGTTTATGACCGGCAGGGAAGTGTCCGTTCTGGCATTTGTGGACGGAAAGACCATTAAGCCCATGACGTCAGCCCAGGATCACAAGCGGGCAAAGGACGGAGATCAGGGACTGAACACAGGCGGTATGGGAACCTTTTCCCCCAGTCCTTTTTATACGAAGGAAACGGACGCCTTCTGCAGGGAACATATTTTTCAGCCTACGGTGGACGCCATGGCGGCGGAGGGCAGGGAGTTCAAGGGAGTGATTTTCTTCGGACTGATGCTGACGCCGGAGGGCCCCAGGGTGCTGGAATACAATGCGCGGTTCGGAGACCCGGAGACACAGGTGGTTCTCTGCAGGATGAAGAACGACATCATGGACGTGGTGGACGCCTGTATTGACGGAACGCTGGACAAAATAGATTTACAGTTTGAAGACAACGCGGCAGTCTGCGTGGTGCTTGCCTCGAAAGGGTATCCGGAGGCATACGAAAAAGGCTTTGAGATAACGGGGCTTGAGGCTTTTGAGGGAAAGGAAGATTACTACTGCTTCCATGCGGGGAGCAAATTCGACGACAGGGGGCGCATTGTCACATCCGGCGGCAGAGTGCTCGGGATAACGGCAAAGGGAGCGGACCTGAAGGAAGCGAGAGCAAAGGCCTATGAGGCCGTGGAATGGGTGTCCTTTGCCAATAAGTATATGCGCAGGGACATCGGCAGGGCAATCGATGAAGCTTAGGCTGTAAACTGGGTCATGCAATCAGAATTGTGGTTTGACGGGAGGGAGACTGTATATGAGAACGAACAGACTTCTTTTGGAGGATCAGTATAATATTCCGCGGATCTGCAAAAATTGCGGAGGGGTTCTGGTGTTTAAGGGAGTAGGCGAATACTGCTGCGAGGATTGCGGTGCGCCGGACTATGATGACTACGGAAAGGTGAGACGTTACATTGAAGAACATAAGGGAGCTACGGCGGCGCAGATTGAAAGCGCCATCGGGGTATCTCAGCGCTCTATCCGCCAGATGCTGAAGGAAGGGCGGCTGGAGGTGACACAGGATTCCAAGACATTTCTGCGGTGCGAGGTATGCGGGAAAAGCATCCGCAGCGGGCGGTACTGTCCCGAATGCGAGGTGTCGGTACACAGAAGCCTGGAAGCAGAGCAGAGAGCACAGATAAAGAAAAATATACACGGGACCGGATTGGCACAGAAAGGAGAAGAAGGACAAAAGCGTTTCAGACGCGATAACTTCTAGAAAACAGGAGAGGAAGACATATGAGAAAAGCAGGAAAAGTACAGGTAAGACAGGGAATTTGGAAAGGAGTCCTCACGCTGGCGCTGGTGATGCTGCTGGGGCTGTTGGGAGACGGGTTCGCTACGGTGAGCCATGCGCAGAGCCAGGGCAGAGTGACGGCCAGCAGTGTAAATATCCGAAAGGAGCCCAGCACCTCCAGCGAGGTTCTGGGAAGCGCCGTACAGGGCAAGGAGATTACCATCAACAACCAGATACTGGGCAGCGACGGCAAAATGTGGTATCAGACCTTTGTAAACTCAGAGACTCTGGGCTATATCCGGTCGGATTTTGTGGAGATCACTGACGGCACCACGCCGCCCACAGTCACGGCAGTGGAGCCCACCAACCCTTCCGGCGGAAATACGGCATCTGAGGGCACAACTCCATCGGGCAGTGTGGAGGCTTTAAATCCCGTGAGCGCAACGGTAAAAGGCAGTGACAATGTGCGAATCAGGGAAGACGCCTCTACCTCCAGTGAAATTGTCAGGAAAGTTTCCAACGGACTGGTGGTGACGGTGACGGGAAGGTCTACGGACAGCATCGGCAAGGTCTGGTATCAGGTCAGCTTCAGCGATAACGGCACGGAGGTGCAGGGCTTTATCCGGTCGGATTATCTGACGGTTTCGGGAGAATTGACCCCCTATGTGGAGGAGCCTGCTGTGACGGATCCGGATCCTGTGGAGGAACCGCCTGTGTCAGATCCGGTTCCTGTATCGAGCAAGAGCTTTGAAACAGAGCTGGACGACGGAATATGGTATCTTATAGACAACGAAAAAGATCCGATTACACGGTATGCTATACAGGAAGAGCTTTTTGATAAGGTGGAGAATAATGCCAAGGCATATGAGGCGGAGCACAAGAAAGCGGAGACGGAAAAGGTTGTGATCATCATTCTGATTTTCCTGTTGGTTGCGGCGGTGTCCGGCATTGCCATGCTGATATTCAAAATCAAGGACATGTCCGACGATGCGTATTTTAACCAGGTGGAACGGGAAACCTTAAGGAGACGGGGAGAAGCCAGGACCCAGGGCGGCTCTCAGAAGGTGATGCATACGGTAGGGGCGGATAAGTCCGGTTCCGGCGCCGGCAGACCCGGAGGAACAAGGCCTGCGGGGGCGTCCCAGGGACAAAAGCCTGCCGGGGCAAGGCCTGCGGGAAGCGGCCAGGGCCAGAGGCCTGCGGGGGACAGACCTGCGGGAAGCGGCCAGGGCCAGAGGCCTGCGGGGGACAGACCTGCGGGAAGCAGTCAGGGCCAGAGACCTGCGGGGGATAAGCCTGCGGGAAGCGGCCAGGGCCAGAGGCCGGCAGGAGATCGGCCGGCAGGCAGCAGCCAGGGCCAGAGGCCTGCGGGAAGCGGCCAGGGCCAGAGCGCCTCGGGACAGAAGCCCGGTCAGGGCCAGCAGGGATGGCAGTCCAAGAATTTCATGTCGGAGGATGACGATGAGTTTGAATTCGGATTTTTGAATTATGACGGAACCGAGGAAAAGTAGACAGCGGTATCGGGGGGAAGAAGGCTTTGGCTTTTCTTCCCTTCTCTTTATGGTTGACACTTTATCCGCTCTGTTATAATATAGGTATAACAGGAGAAGGAAGTATGCTTATAGAGATAGATTTCAACAGTGACGAAGCTCTTTATCTTCAGCTTCGCAATCAGATCATCATGGGAATTGCCACGGCACAGTTTCAGGAGGGAGATTCCCTGCCCAGTGTGCGCCAGCTGGCGGATACTATCGGTATCAACATGCACACGGTAAACAAGGCATATACTGTTCTGAAGCAGGAGGGGTATGTGAAGGTGGACCGCAGAAAAGGGGCGGTGATTGCCATTGATGTGGACAGAATGAGGACGCTGGCGGAATTAAAAAAGGAATTACAGGTAATCCTTGCTAAAGGCAGCTGTAAAAATATTTCAAAAGAAGAGATACATGAACTGATTGAGGAAATTTACGAAGACTATAGATGACGGAGGACATAAGCTATGCAGTCGCAGTTTACGAACAGTGCGCAGGAGGCGCTGAAGGCAGCAGCCCGCTGTGCATCCGCCTTAAAACAGGGCTATGTGGGAACGGAACACATTCTGGCAGGGCTTCTGAAGGAGCAGGCAGGAGTGGCCCACAAGGTTCTTACGGATAACGGAGTGGAGCTGAGCCGGGTCACGGATATGATTCAGGAGTCCATCGCCATGGACGGAGGCGTGGGCATCCGGGAGCGGGAGGGATATTCCCCCAGAGCCAGGAAGATCCTGGAGGAAGCCCATCGGCAGGCAGCGCGGTTTAACCAGCAGCAGACCGGAACGGAGCATCTTCTGATGGCGATTATCAAAGAGGGTGAAAATGTGGCGGTGCGCCTGCTCAACACCCTGGGCGCCAATGTGCAGAAAATTTATGTGGACACGCTGATTGCCATCGGCCAGGACGGCAATCTGTATAAGGAGGATCTGGGAAGAAAGGCTCAGAACAAAAATAAAGGCGCCACTTTAAGCCAGTACAGCCGGGATCTGACCGGAATGGCCAGGGAGGGAAAGCTGGATCCGGTCATCGGAAGAGAGGATGAGATCCGCCGCCTGATTCAGATCCTCAGCAGGCGGACCAAGAATAACCCCTGCCTCATCGGCGAGCCCGGCGTGGGTAAGACCGCGGTGGTGGAGGGACTTGCTCTCCGCATTGTGGAGGGAAAGGTGCCCTTCACGGTGAAAAATAAAAGGGTGCTTACGCTGGATTTATCGGGCATGGTGGCTGGAAGTAAATACAGGGGTGAGTTCGAGGAGCGCATTAAGAAGGTTATCAAAGAGGTGATTGAAGACGGAAATGTGATTCTGTTCCTGGATGAACTGCACACTATCATCGGAGCGGGAGGCGCGGAGGGCGCCATAGACGCCTCCAATATTTTAAAGCCTTCTCTTGCCAGAGGCGAGCTGCAGATGATTGGCGCTACCACCATAGCGGAATATCGCAAATACATTGAGAAGGACGCCGCCCTGGAGCGTCGTTTCCAGCCTGTGAACGTGGAGGAGCCCACGGAGGAGGAGGCAATCCGTATTCTGGAGGGCATTAAGGGAAAGTACGAAGAGCATCATCAGGTGGCTATCACCTCGGAGGCGGTGGATGCGGCGGTAAGGCTGTCGGGCCGTTACATCAACGACAGGAACCTTCCCGACAAGGCCATTGATTTAATCGACGAGGCTGCCGCCGGAGCCAGGCTGCGTTCCTCGGACGTGCCGGATAAGCTGAAGATCCTCACAGAGCAAATCAAAAAGATGGATTTACAGATTGAGCGCTCCATCCGTATGGAGGCGTTTGCTCAGGCGGCGGAAATCAAGCGGAATCAGGACGAACTGATAAAGAAGTACGAGCGCGCTAAGAAAAGAATGGAAAACAGCGCTTCCGGGAGGCAGATAGTCATCGGTGAGAGCGATATTGCCGATGTGGTGGCTATGTGGACGAAAATCCCGGTGCAGAAGCTGGCCCAGAAGGAAAGCGAGAGGCTGCTGAAGCTGGAAGGCATCCTGCATAAGCGTGTCATCGGACAGGAGGAGGCCGTGACAGCAGTAGCCAAGGCTATGCGGCGGGGCAGAGTGGGCTTAAAAGACCCTAAGCGTCCCATTGGCTCCTTCCTGTTTCTGGGGCCTACAGGCGTGGGAAAGACGGAGCTTTCCAAAGCCCTGGCGGAGGCTATGTTCGGCTCTGAAGACGCCATCATCCGGGTTGACATGTCGGAGTATATGGAGGGACATTCGGTGTCTAAGATGATTGGTTCCCCTCCGGGCTATGTGGGCTTTGAAGAGGGAGGACAGCTCAGCGAGAAGGTGCGCAGGAATCCTTATTCAGTAGTGCTCTTTGACGAGATTGAGAAGGCTCACCCGGACGTGTTCAACATTTTGCTGCAGGTGCTGGATGACGGCCATATCACCGATTCCAAGGGCAGGAAGGTCAGCTTTAAAAATACCATACTGATTATGACCTCCAATGCGGGAGCGCAGCGGATTGTTGACCCCAAGAACCTGGGATTCGCGGCGGTGGCGGATGCAAAGCGGGATTATGAAAAGATGAAGTCCGGCGTGATGGAGGAGGTAAAGAGAACCTTTAAACCGGAGTTCGTCAACCGAATCGATGACATCATTGTGTTCCATCAGCTGAACAATGAGAATATGAAGGCCATTGTAAGCCTTCTTGCCGCAGATCTTTATAAGCGGTGCGAGGAGCAGATGGATATCCGGTTATCCGTGACCGCCGCCCTGAAGGAGCATCTGGTTGCCAAATATGCGGATGTGAGAATGGGCGCAAGACCCTTAAAGCGGGCGATTCAGTCTGTGGTGGAGGACGCTCTGGCGGAGGAAATCCTGATGAAAAAGGTACAGCCGGGAGACGCGGTGACGGCAGGATACAAAAACGGGAAAGTGGTATTTACCGCAAAGTAACCGGGCGGCAGATAACGAATGGATTCGATGATGAACGGATTTGATAATGAACGGATTCACAAAAAAAGATGGCACAGCATTTGATTTTCGATTATAATAAAAGTATAAGCAGCGGGCGGCTTGTTTTACGGGTGCATCCGCTGTATCAGGCGACAAAGGAACAGGAGGATATACAAATGGCAGTTGTGGAAGAGCTGATCCGCAGCGAGGCGGACGGCGCAATCAGTTTCGGCAATCACAAGTTGGCACAGAAGGCCAAGGTGGAGGATTTTCAGCATGAGGGAGATCTGCTGAAGGTAAAGACATTCAGAGACATTACCAAGCTGGAAAAGAACGGCATGTTCCTCTACGAATCCGTACCCGGAACCAGTGTCCGGGACTATACCGAAAAGGAAAGCGGCGTGGAGTTTGTGGTGGAAGGGGACGAGGACGCCCAGATTACCATCGGCCTGGATGATGATACAGAGTATGAAGTGTTTGTAGGCGGCAAAAGCATCGGAACCATGACTACAGGCCTGGGCGGAAAGCTTTCCCTGAGCGTGGAGCTGGAAGCTGCGGGCGAGGTGCCCGTCAGGGTAGAACGGGCCTGATGCGGGCAAATATATATGCCGGAGAAAACGTGTCGGTGCGGGCAAATGTACACGTCGGAGGAAACGTGTCGGTGCGGAATGAAAGAACGTGAGGATGAATATGGCGAAGAGCAAGTCTGCGACAGTATTTTTCTGTCAGAGCTGCGGGTATGAGTCCTCAAAGTGGATGGGGCAGTGTCCGGGCTGTAAAGAATGGAATTCCTTTGTGGAGGAGGCAGTGAGCAAGACGCCCCGTATGGGCGTGGCTTCCGGGGGAGCAGCGGGGCGGAAGGTTTCCGCCTCCGGCGTCCCCAGCGTGCTGGCGGAGATTTCCATAAAGGAGGAGGACAGGATTTCTACGGGAATCGGAGAATTGGACAGAGTATTGGGGGGCGGCATTGTGCAGGGCTCCCTTACTTTGGTGGGAGGAGACCCGGGAATCGGAAAATCAACCCTGCTTTTACAGGTGTGCCGCAACCTTTCGGACAGCGGCCATAAGGTGCTTTACATATCGGGGGAGGAATCCCCTGCCCAGATAAAGATGCGGGCGGACAGAATCGGTTCCTTTACAAAGGAGATGCTGCTGCTCTGTGAGACAAATCTGGCTGAAATTGCGGAGACCATACGCGTACAGAAGCCGGAAGCCGTGGTGATTGATTCCATACAGACCATGTACAATGAGGAGGTTGCGGCGGCGCCGGGCAGCGTCTCCCAGGTGAGGGAGTCCACGGGTATTCTGCTGCAGCTGGCAAAGGGGCTGGGGGTTTCCGTCCTGATTGTGGGCCATGTGACAAAGGAAGGGACAGTGGCGGGCCCCAGGGTGCTGGAGCATATGGTGGATGCGGTTTTGTACTTTGAGGGTGACAGACACGCCTCCTACCGCATTCTGAGGGGCGTTAAAAACCGCTTCGGTTCCACCAATGAGATCGGTGTGTTTGAAATGCGGGAGCAGGGGCTGGTGGAGGTACAGAATGCTTCCGAGTACATGCTGGAGGGCAGGCCGGAAAATGCCAGCGGTTCTGTGGTGGCCTGCACCATGGAGGGGACAAGGCCCCTGCTGGTGGAAATCCAGGCTCTTGTATGCCACAGCAATTTCGGGATTCCCCGCAGACAGACTACGGGAACGGATTTCAACAGAGTAAATCTGCTGATGGCGGTGCTGGAGAAGCGATCAGGGGTACAGCTGGCAAGCTGTGACGCTTATGTGAATATTACGGGCGGCATGAAGATTATGGAGCCTGCAATCGATTTGGGGATTGTGCTGGCGATTCTGTCCGGCTTCCGCAACAGGGCGCTTTCTCCAAAGCTGATTGCTTTCGGGGAAGTAGGCTTGAGCGGAGAGGTGCGGGGGGTCAGCATGGCAAAGCAGCGCGCCGCAGAGGCGGAGAAACTGGGGTTTGACACCTGTATCGTTCCCTTTGTCTGCGCGGAGGAATGCAGGAAGAACAGTAAAATAGAAATCATCGGCGTGAAAACAGTGCAGGACGCCATAGACAGGGTATTTGTGTAGAGCATTTTAAAAAATCTTCTTGCTAAAGATACCTGCCCTGTGTTATAATGTTTTTCGTCAGCGAGCCCGGGACGTTGGTTGGGATGTTGGCGAAAAGAATAGGGGAATAGTACAATGGTAGTGCGGCGGTCTCCAAAACCGTTGATGGGAGTTCGATCCTCTCTTCCCCTGCGAAGGCTTCAAGTGCTTTATGAAAGGTACTTGAAGCTTTTTTAAACAAAAATTCATTGCAAAAGCTGAATAGCATCATAAGATATAGTAGAAAGGTGGCGCCATGGAGCAGGATGAAAGACTGGAGAAAGCGTTGAATACGCTGCAGGAATATGTGCTGTCCCTTGCAGGACAGGCGGGCGAGACAGAAGAGTACGGCGAGAGGCTGTGGCAGGGGATACTGCATTCAGCAGGTCTTTTGCGTGAACTGGCCTATTACCATGACTACGGAAAGTTTCTCTGCGAATATGCAGTGGCGGGCTATACCCTTGCGGATGTACTGGTATGGCAGGTAGACCATTTCAAGCTTTACATGGACCGCCCGGAGGAGATGAATCGTTACCGCACCCCCAGGCTTTTGCTTTCCGCCTTTGATACCCTTCTGCAAATGGAAACGGACCCCCTTCCGTTTGTGAAAAAAATGGAAGGTGAGTCCGGTCAGGATGCCGCCAACGGGTGAGAGGGAAGCTTTTCCTACACCTTGCCCTGGGTATAGGCAACCTCCGCTTCCAGGGTATCGGGAACCCCGACGCCGCTGTTGCGGAACTTTTGCCGCAGCATATTCAGATGGTGGAGCCGCTGGCCCTGCAGAACCTTCTGGCGGCTCATGATCTCCGTGTAAGTGGGATTCTGCTCCATGGAGGCGGCAAGCTCCGCAGGGAAAGGGCAGTAGGTCAGCAGGATCCGCCTTGCCACCTTGTTCAGCCGGGGAGAACCCGTACCTTCGAACAGTATCCACATAATATAATCCCGTACAAACATTTCCTTGAAGCTGTTCTTTGCGCGCTGGAGGCTGTTGCGCAGCCGTTCCTTTGCCTCGGTGGAGAGCTCCTGATTCTTCCGGTAGAACTGTATATAGTCAAAATACTCGCTGGTGAGAGAACGCTCTGACACGTCGTTCCACCGACTGCTCTGAATCCGCTTGCACATTTCCCAGCGGAACTCGCCGGTGAGCCTTACCATGGTGGTGCTGATGTCCTCCATATGGAAGATTGAGAAGAGCATTCTGCCGGGAGAATTTCGCTTTTTCCCTTCAATTTCCTGCCACATGACGCCGCGGATGCCCACGTTTGGCATAAGGATGACGTCGGGCAGAAATTCCACATGTATGGTTTCCTTTCCCATGATCTCCATATTGTCAAAGTCCATGCTTTCCCGGTAGAAAGCGGAGTAGTCGATGGCTTTGATTTTTTCCAGAGCCCTGTGAACCTGGGTGGTGGTGACAAAGGCGGATTTTAAATCCTTCATCACATTGTCCGCCGAGAAGAGAGGGCAGAAGGTGGTGACACGGCCGCAGGTCATCTTGTTGACCTGGGGGAACATATTCTGCATTTCAAAGTCAACCTTGCTCATGGGATCCTTTTCCAGCTCCGTGAACTGGGCGGCGGTGATGTGGTGGCCTGCCTTCTGCTTGTGCAGATAGTCCGTATAATCCTCGTCAAATTCATTCCGGCTGGGACTCTTTTCACCGTTCAGAATGGCCAGCAGCCAGTGATACAGGGTGTAGACGCCCAGAGAACTCTGATCCTCCATGCCGCAGGCAAGGGTGTAGAGGGTGGCGCAGTTTGCCGCTCCTGCAAGCTCCTCGTCCACATAGCCGAAGTACAGGAACATCTTCACCGGGACGGGAATGCGGGGGGCATTTACGGCAGTCTTGAATACCTTGGAATAGAGGGCGTAAAATTCATCGGTAAGCTGCCTGCGGAGCCGGACGGCGAAATCCTCCATGGAGGTCTTGTCCTCCAGAGCACGGTAGGCTGCCACATGCTCCCGGAAGCTGCTGCTCTTTTCCGGGTCAAAGTCGGCAAAGCCCAGAATAATATCCAGGGAGCCGGTCAGCTCCTTCATAACCGCAGTGTCTGCACTGTCCTCTGAAGCCGTCTCCTGCCCGGAGGCGCTCTGGGGGGAGAGTCTGCTGCGGAAGGCGTCGATACGGGAGGATACTTTCTGTTTGTTCAGGGCCGGGTCATTTTCAAACTGGCTGATGATTCTTTCAATATCGCCAAGCAGAGCGTCGGAGTCTTCGTTGTTCTGCCCCAGACGGCTGTACAGGGAGGTGAACATCTCAAATAAATCGTTCCCGGAGGGATTGAAATAATAGCCGGCGATGCTGGAACGGTAGTTCATCTGCTCCTCCAGCACGGTAAAGGTTCTTCTGAAGTCCAGGCTTCCCTTGCGCAGCATCCCTAAGGACACGCCGGGCTCCAGCATGAAGCTTTTGGAATCCGCCCCCGTGACGGAGTAGATGTGCTGCAGGCCCAGATAATAGGAGTTCAGCCACATATCTGCGGAGTCTCCCCCCAGATAGGCGGATATTTCCGCAAGCCCCTCCTGGATCTGGGGCTGGATATGGTAACGGCTGCAGAGCGAGTTATATTTTGCGTAATCCCCCATCAGGTTCTGGTGGAGACTGGTACAGCTCATTTCCGAACTGTAGCTCAGCTCCAGAAGCATGTTGTTCTGATGGAAGAGAGAGAGCAGAAACAGCCTTGCCACGTCTGGGTGCTTCTGCAGAAGCTCGTCCAGAGCCTCCATACCGTTGAAACGGTAAGTCAGGATGGTGACCTCCTCCAGAGCGGTATAGCCCAGGAAGTGAACCTCCGAGCAAAGCTCGCAGACGCCGATCACCTCTCCCTTTCCCAGCTGATAGGTGCCGCCGGGATAGTCCACAAGAACTTTTCCCTTTGTTATCAGGTGAAATGCGGTCATAGGCTGACCGCTGTCATAGATGCGTTTTCCTTTCTCTAATGTAATTCCTGCCATAATTATCAGTCCTTCTTTTAGTTAAATAATCAGATAAATACAGTATACACCCAACCCGCCCTATAAGTCCATGTAATTTTGTGCTGTACTTTTAATAAAAATATGCTAAAATAAAAATACATATGTGTCACTTTTTGTTTTGAGACAGGAAAATACGGGGAGAGGAAGCGTTGGCATGGAGCAGGATACAGAGTACAGGCAGCAGCAGTTGAACGAATACAAGCAGGAGGTACTGCCTCTTCTGCGGTATATTTCCTGGTTTGAAAATAATGCGGGGCAGCCGGGCAGCACCTTTTACCAGGGGCCGGAGGCCACGGAGCATTCCATGAGTATCCCTGTGTATGACGCAACGCTGCTGAATTTTGTCAGAGAGGCGTCAAAGTCCTCGCTGATGGACAGAAATTACTGCTACACCTATACCAGAGGAAGGATCAAGACCCATGACGACGAGCGAAGGGTCATTGCCCGGGCGGAGCTGAAGGACTGGGACGTTCTGCGGGGCATCCTCTCCAAATATGTGATGGGCGGTATGACGAAGAGTACACTGTGGGCCCAGGGAGTGCAGGAAAATATTTTTTTGCTGGTACTGAAGAAAATGCAGGAAATTATCGAGTATTGGGATCGGCCTCTGGATATACGGCAGATTTAAGCAGGATACGGAAAATACGCAGGAATGAGGAGAGAAATGGGAGAGAAATCGATACAGAAGAAGAAGTATATCTTAGAGACGGCAAGACAGGTCTTTGTGGAAAAAGGTTTTAAAAAGGTTACCATGAAGGATATTGTGGAAGCCTGCAATATCAGCCGGGGGGGCCTGTACCTGTATTTTGAAAGCACCAGCCAGATTTTTCAGGAAGTGATGAAACTTGAGAGCGAGGAGACGGACGACGTCTTTTCCGACAATATAACCGAGGACGCTACGGCTGCGGATATTCTGATGCTTTTTCTGCAGGAGCAGAAGAAGGAACTGCTGCGGAAGAAGAATACCCTGACCCAGGCAATCTATGAGTATTATTTTGAAAATCAGCCCAATAAGAAAAATAATATTCTGAAAAAGCAGTTTGATTCGGCGGTGAAAATTATCGAGAAGCTGATTGAGATCGGCGTGGACAACGGAGAATTTTACTGTGAGGACTGTAAGGGGACGGCCAGGAATATTATGTTTGTTCTGGAGGGCTTAAAGATTTCCGCCCAGACCATCGGTATTACGGCCGACACGGTGGACAGGGAAATTGTGTTTATTCTGAAGTTTTTGGGGCTTGAAGCGGAAGCGTAAGGAGGAAGCAAATGGGAAATGTCAGGCGCATCTATGTGGAAAAGAAGGAGCCCTTCGCCGTGAAGGCAAAAGCGCTGCATGAGGAAATCAGAAATTATCTGGGAATTCAGGCGGATGACGTCAGGGTGCTGATTCGGTATGACGTGGAGAATGTGTCGGAGGATGTGTTTGAAACAGCCTGCAGGACCGTTTTTTCAGAGCCGCCGGTGGATTACCTGTACCGTGAAAGCATAGAGCTTCCGGCAGGCGCAAGGATGTTTTCCGTGGAGTTCCTGCCGGGCCAGTTTGACCAGAGGGCGGATTCGGCGGTGCAGTGCGTCCGCTTTTTAAAGGAGGACGAGGAGCCTGTTATCCGCACCGCCGTGACATACA
The DNA here is from genome assembly GCA_023664365.1 of Acetatifactor muris. Lineage (GTDB taxonomy): Bacteria > Bacillota > Clostridia > Lachnospirales > Lachnospiraceae > Acetatifactor > Acetatifactor muris_B. Next base: position 53,590 of record JAMPFR010000011.1, read on the forward strand.
TAATCCGGGGGGATATTTCTGAGGAGCAGTTTGCGAAAATCAAGGCCTATTGTATCAATCCCGTGGATTCCAGGGAGACGGGGAGCTGTAAGCCGGACACGCTGATTACCGTATTTGAGGAGCCGGCGGATGTGGCTGTCCTGGAAAACATGCCGGAGCGGGAAGACTTTGTGGACATGCCGGGGGTGGAGCTGAAGGAGCTGTATGATTCTCTGGGGCTGGCTATGACCTTTAAGGATTTTCGGCATATTCAGAAGTATTTTGCGGAGGATGAGAAGCGGAATCCTACCATGACGGAAATCAGGGTGCTGGACACCTACTGGTCCGACCACTGCCGCCATACCACGTTTTCCACGGAGCTGACGGAGGTGGAGTTCGGCCAAGGCTATTACCGAACCCCTATTGAGACTACTTATCGGAGCTATCTGGACACAAGAGAAGAAATCTTTGCAGGCAGGAAGGACAAATTTGTCTGCCTGATGGATCTGGCGCTGATGGCTATGCGAAAGCTGAAAAAGGCCGGTAGGCTGGAGGATATGGAGGAGTCGGACGAGATTAACGCCTGCTCCGTTGTGGTGCCTGTGGAAATGGACTACGGGGACAGGAAGGAGACGGAGGAATGGCTGGTATTCTTTAAAAACGAGACCCACAACCACCCCACGGAGATAGAACCCTTCGGCGGCGCGGCCACCTGTCTGGGGGGCGCCATCCGGGATCCGCTGTCCGGCAGAGGATATGTGTACCAGGCCATGCGGGTCACGGGCGCAGCGGATCCTACGGTTCCCGTGGCGGATACCCTCAAGGGAAAGCTGTCCCAGAAAAAGCTGGTGCGGGGAGCGGCGGACGGTTATTCCTCCTATGGAAACCAGATCGGCCTTGCCACCGGCCTTGTAAAGGAGATTTACCATCCCGACTATGTGGCGAAGCGCATGGAGATTGGCGCGGTTATGGGCGCTGCGCCCAGGCGCAATGTGATTCGGGAGTCCTCCGACCCGGGAGATATTATTATCCTTCTGGGAGGACGCACCGGGCGGGACGGCTGCGGCGGGGCCACAGGCTCCTCCAAGGTGCATACGGAGCAGTCCATTGAGACCTGCGGCGCGGAGGTACAGAAGGGCAACGCACCTACGGAGCGCAAGATACAGAGGCTGTTCCGCAGAGAGGAAGTGAGCCGCCTCATCAAAAAGTGTAACGATTTCGGGGCGGGAGGCGTGTCCGTGGCTATCGGCGAGCTGGCCGACGGCCTGACCGTGGATCTGGATAAGGTGCCTAAGAAATACGCGGGCCTGGACGGCACGGAGCTGGCAATCTCCGAATCCCAGGAGCGGATGGCAGTGGTGGTTGACCCGGAGGACGTGGACAAATTTTTAAGCTATGCGGCGGAGGAGAATCTGGAGGCCGTGGCGGTGGCTGTGGTTACAGAGGAGCCCAGGCTGGTGCTGAACTGGAGAGGGAAAAAGATTGTTGATTTAAAGCGTTCCTTCCTGGATACCAACGGCGCCCATCAGGAGACGGCCGTAAAGGTGGATATCCCCGACGAGAAGGACAATTATTTCAGGAAGCCCGCCATACCCGGGGTGCGGGAGAAGCTGGAGGCTGGGGATGTAAAGGGGGCGTGGCTGGCCCTGTTAAACGATTTGAACGTATGCTCCCAGAAGGGGCTTGTGGAGATGTTTGACGCTTCCATCGGCGCAGGCAGCGTGCTGATGCCCTATGGCGGAAAGCATCAGCTGACGGAGACCCAGACCATGGTTGCAAAGCTGCCCGTGCTGAAAGGAAAGACGGATACCGTCACCATGATGAGCTTTGGCTTTGACCCGTATCTTTCCTCCTGGAGCCCTTACCATGGCGCGATTTATGCCGTGGTGGAGTCCATGGCAAAGATCGTGGCCTCCGGCGGAGACTTTACAAAGATCCGCTTTACCTTCCAGGAGTATTTCCGCAGGATGACGGAGGAACCCGGGCGTTGGAGTCAGCCCTTTGCCGCTCTGCTGGGGGCCTATGACGCCCAGCTTGGCTTCGGCCTGCCCTCCATCGGCGGCAAGGACAGCATGTCCGGCACCTTTAACGATATTGACGTGCCGCCCACCCTGGTATCCTTTGCAGTGGACATTGCAAAGAGCGGCGATATTGTGACGCCGGAGCTGAAGAGAGCGGGAAACAAGCTGGTGCGCTTTGAAATCGAGGCGGATGAATACGATATTCCCAAATATGACAGGGTGGCAAAGCTTTATGCCTACATCCGGCAGCTGATGCAGGAGAAAAAGATTCTTTCGGCCTATGCCCCGGATGCAAGGGGAATTGCAGCGGCTGTGGCGAAGATGGCCTTCGGAAATAAGCTGGGCGTGGAGATAGACGGCGGTGTGCAGGCAGCCGAACTCTTTGAAAGCCGGGCGCTGGGAGACATTCTGGCGGAGGTTCCGGCGGAGGAAGTGCCCGGCCTCATGGATGCAGGATTCGACTGTAAGGTATACGGCAGCGTGACGGAAGAACCCGTTTTTGTATACGGAGACGTGAGAATTACCATGGAAGAAGCGCTGGACGCCTGGACTGCAAGGCTGGAGAAGGTGTTTGCCACAAAGGCGGTCAGGGATACCCGGGCGGTGGACAGCCCTCTGTATGAGGCGGCTCCCGGCAGCGTCTATGTGTGCAGGAACAAGGTGGCAAAGCCCACTGTGTTTATCCCGGTATTCCCGGGAACCAACTGCGAGTATGACAGCACAAAGGCCTTTGAGCGGGCGGGGGCCGATGTGGTGACGAAGGTATTCAGGAACTTAAGCGCTTCCGACATACGGGAGTCTGTGGATGAATTTGAAAAAGCCATAGCGCAGGCCCAGATTATCATGTTCCCGGGCGGCTTTTCGGCGGGCGACGAGCCTGACGGCAGCGCCAAATTCTTTGCCACTGCATTCCGGAACGAAAAGATAAAGGAAGCGGTGATGAAGCTTCTGAATGAGCGGGACGGCCTGGCTCTGGGCATCTGTAACGGTTTCCAGGCGCTGATTAAGCTGGGACTGGTTCCCTGGGGTGAAATACGGGGGCAGGGAGAGTTTTCTCCCACCCTGACATTCAACACCATAGGCCGCCACATTTCCAAGATGGTATACACAAGAGTGGTGTCCAATAAATCTCCCTGGATGCAGAAGGCGGAGCCGGGTGCAACCTACTGTAATCCCGCGTCTCACGGGGAAGGACGCTTTGTGGCAGACAGGGAATGGCTGGACAGACTGTTTGCAAACGGCCAGGTGGCTACCCAGTACGCGGATCCGGAGGGCAGGGTTTCCATGGACGAGGAGTACAATGTGAACGGTTCCTACTGCGCCATTGAAGGCATTACGTCTCCCGACGGGCGTGTGTTGGGCAAGATGGCCCATTCCGAGCGCCGGGGTGAGGCCGTGGCCGTGAATATTTACGGGCAGCAGGATATGGGCATCTTTGAAGCAGGTGTGGCTTATTTTAAATAACATGCGTAACAATAACGCGCGTGACTATAAAGAAAGGGCGGCAGTGCCGCGCAGGGTGAAAAATATGTTAATGGCTTTGGTGCCGCTTTTTGATGAGAATATGGCAGTGAGGGCATACTCCATTTTCTCACAGAAAGACAATTATTTCCTGAATCCCCTGATGCTGGGGACAGGACAGAACGACGGGGCAGCGGTGGTAGAAGGGCTGGAGCTTATCGAGAGCATGGGGATTGAGACCGTGTCCGAGGACAAGGAGATATTCGTGCCGGTGAGTAATATTTCCATTTTCTCTGATGTGGAGAGCCAGTGCAGCGCACCCCACTACAGGATTGTGTTCCTGATTGACAACACCATACCGCCGGTGGAGGCGTATATTAACCGTCTGCGTGAGCTGAAGGAAAAGGGTTACAAGCTGGCGGTGCGCAAGCTGGCAGTGTCTGATTTCGGAAATTACGCCGAGATCATGAAGCTGACGGATTATGTCTTCTTGAACAACAAAAAGATTGCCATTGAGAAGGCAAGGCTCTATTTCGGAAAGCTGTATCCCCACATTAAGCTCTGCGCCGGAGGTATCGATACCATGGAGACCTTTGAGGCGCTGAAGGAGACAGGAGGATATCAGCTGTATGAGGGAGAGTTTTACCGGGTGCCGGTGACGAAAGGCGAGCATGTGGTGGCTCCGCTGAAGGTGAACTATATCGAGTTGCTGAATGTTGTAAATGATGATGACTTTGACCTTTTGCAGGCGGCCAATGTCATTGGACGGGATACGGCGCTGACTATTTCACTGCTGCAGATGGTGAACCGGATGACGGTGAATTCCGGCATTACCACTATACGTCATGCGGCGGCCATGCTGGGCCAGCGGGAGCTGAAGAAATGGATCAACACGGCGGTGGCAAACGAGCTGTATGCGGATAAGCCCAGCGAAATCACCAGACTGTCCCTGCTGCGGGCAAAATTTGCGGAAGGGCTGGCTGACGCTTTCGGAATGAAGGAAAAGTCAGAGGAGCTGTTCCTGCTGGGCCTGTTCTCCGTACTGGACGTGGTATTGGAGAAGACCATGGAGGAAGCGCTGCAGATGGTTATGGTGGCGGGAGACATCCGGGACGCCCTGACTTCAGGCAAGGGCCCTTATGCCGCCCTGTATGATTTTATGAAAGAATATGAGATGGCGGATTGGCAGGAGGTGTCCAGAAAGCTTCTGCTGGGAGACGTCAATGTGGAGGAAGTGCATGGCGCCTATGTGAATGCACTGAAGTGGTATAAACAACTGGTGTAACATGTAAAGGTCGGCTTTTTGTTGCCGGCCTTATTTTTTTGTGATATGATAACCGAGGTAATGTGAGGAGGACAGGATGAAGGCTTTTTTGATTTTGGAGGACGGCGCCGTGTTTGAAGGAACGCACATCGGCGCCGATAAAGAGATTATCAGTGAAATCGTATTTAATACATCCATGGCGGGATACCTTGAGGTGCTGACGGATCCTTCCTATGCGGGACAGGCGGTGTGCATGACCTATCCTCTCATTGGCAATTACGGTATCTGCCGGGAGGATATGGAGTCCTTACAGGCCTGGCCGGATGCGCTCCTTGTGCGGGAGCTTTCCCGCATCCCCAGTAATTTCCGAAGCGATTGCACGATTCAGCAGTTTCTGGAGGAGAATGGCGTGCCCGGCATCGCCGGTATCGATACCAGAGCGCTGACGAAGCTTCTGCGGGAAAAGGGCACTATGAACGGCATGATTACCACCAATGCAGAGTATGATTTTGCCCGGATACAGCCCATGCTGAAGGCATACACCACAGGTAAGGTGGTGGAGAGAGTTACCTGCCGGGAGAAATATGTGGTGAAGCCCGCTTTGGTGAAGGAACTGAACGGTGCAGGCTTACGGGTTGCGCTTCTGGATTTCGGCGCCAAAAAGAACATTGCTCATTCCCTGGCGGAGCGTGGGTGCGAGGTGACGGTGTTTCCGGCGGCTACGCCTGCGGAGGAGGTTCTGGCCATGAAGCCTGACGGCATTATGCTCAGCAACGGCCCGGGAGACCCAAAAGAATGCACTTCCATTATAGAAGAAATTAAAAAGCTTTACGCGTCGGATATTCCCATTTTTGCCATTTGCCTGGGGCATCAGCTGATGGCGCTTGCCAACGGCTGCGACACCCACAGATTGAAATACGGTCACAGAGGAGGCAATCATCCCGTGAAGGATCTGGCTACGGGCAGGGTCTATATTTCCTCCCAGAACCATGGGTATGTAGTGGATACGGACAAGCTGGATCCGAAGGTTGCGGTGCCGGCCTTTGTCAATGTAAACGATGGCACCAACGAGGGACTTACATACACCGGAAAGAATATTTTTACGGTGCAGTATCACCCGGAGGCCTGCCCCGGCCCCCAGGATTCCCGTTACCTGTTTGACAGGTTTATTCGGATGATGAAAGGAGAGAACTGCAATGCCTAAGAATCCTGATGTAAAGCGCGTTATGGTAATCGGCTCCGGCCCCATCGTCATCGGGCAGGCTGCGGAGTTTGACTATGCGGGAACCCAGGCATGCCGTTCCCTGAAGGAGGAGGGGGTGGAGGTCATTCTGGTGAACTCCAATCCCGCCACCATTATGACGGATAAGGATATTGCGGATAAGGTTTATATCGAGCCTCTGACGGTGAAGGTGCTGGAGCAGATTATTGAGCAGGAGAAGCCGGACAGCATTCTGCCTACCCTGGGAGGCCAGGCGGGCCTGAACCTGGGGATGGAGCTGGAGGAATCCGGATTTCTGGCGGCCCACGGCGTTACGCTGCTTGGAACCACCGCGGCTACCATCCGCAATGCGGAGGGCAGGCAGGAGTTTAAGGATCTGATGGAGCGGATAGGGGAGCCCTGCGCCGCTTCCCTGGTGGTGGAAAATGTAGCGGACGGCATTGCATTTACCGACAAAATAGGCTACCCTGTGGTGCTCCGTCCCGCATATACCCTGGGGGGCTCCGGCGGCGGCATCGCCCATAACCGGGCGGAACTGGAAGAAATTCTGGAAAACGGGCTGCGTCTTTCCAGGGTGGGCCAGGTGCTGGTGGAGCGCTGTATTGCAGGCTGGAAGGAAATCGAGTATGAGGTCATGCGGGACAGCGCCGGTAACTGTATTACGGTTTGTAATATGGAGAACATCGATCCGGTGGGCGTACATACCGGGGACAGCATCGTGGTTGCACCCTCCCAGACCTTAAGCGACAAGGAGTACCAGATGCTCCGCACCTCCGCCCTGAACATTATCAGCGAGCTGAAGATTACCGGGGGCTGCAACGTGCAGTTTGCCCTGCATCCCACCAGCTTTGAGTACTGCGTTATCGAGGTAAATCCCAGAGTGAGCCGTTCCTCGGCCCTGGCTTCCAAGGCTACGGGGTATCCCATTGCAAAGGTGGCCGCCAAGATAGCCCTGGGCTATACCTTGGATGAGATTCGGAACGCCATCACTCAGAAAACCTATGCTTCCTTTGAGCCTGCGCTGGATTACTGCGTGGTGAAGCTTCCCAGGCTGCCCTTTGACAAGTTTCTCACGGCAAAGCGGACCCTGACTACACAGATGAAGGCCACCGGCGAGGTCATGAGCATCTGCGACAATTTCGAGGGGGCGCTGATGAAGGCCGTTCGTTCCCTGGAGCAGCATGTGGACTGTCTGCTGAGTTATGATTTTTCCGCCCTTTCCCGGGAGGAACTGACAGAGCAGCTTAAGGTGGCGGACGATCGGAGGATCTGGGTCATAGCGGAGGCGATCCGCAAGGGCGTCAGCTATGAGGAAATCCATGAGCTTACCATGATTGATGTCTGGTTTATCGATAAGCTTGCCATCCTGGTGGAAATGGAGGAGGCGCTGAAAACCCGGGAACTGACGCCGGAGCTTCTGCGGGAGGCAAAACGGCTGGAGTTCCCGGATGCCTGCATTGCCCGGCTTACCGGCAGGACGGAGGAAGAGATAAAGAGACTGCGGTATGAGAACGGCATCCGGGCAGTTTACAGAATGGTGGACACCTGCGCCGCGGAATTTGCCGCGGCTACGCCTTATTATTATTCTGTTTACGGTGGAGAATGTGAAAGCAGTGCAGATAGAAATTCTAATGCCGCCGCTCCCCGGAAAAAGGTTCTGGTATTGGGCTCCGGCCCTATCCGTATCGGCCAGGGCATAGAGTTTGACTATTGCTCCGTCCATGCCACCTGGGCTTTTTCCCGGGAGGGCTACGAGACCATTATCATCAACAACAATCCCGAGACGGTAAGCACGGATTTTGACATTGCGGATAAGCTGTATTTTGAGCCCCTGACAGCGGAGGATGTGGAAGCCGTCGTAAATATCGAGCATCCTGACGGAGCGGTGGTGCAGTTTGGCGGACAGACAGCCATCAAGCTGACGGAAAGCCTGATGAAGATGGGAGTGCCTATCTGGGGCACAAAGGCGGAGGATGTGGACGCCGCCGAGGACAGGGAGCTTTTTGATAAAATTCTGGAGCAGACGGGAATCCCCCGGGCAGCAGGCGGAACGGTGTACACTGCGGAGGAGGCCAAAGAGGTGGCAAACCGCCTGGGTTACCCTGTGCTGGTAAGGCCCTCCTATGTGCTGGGCGGCCAGGGAATGCAGATTGCCATTTCCGACCGGGAGATTGAGGAATTCATGGAAATCATCAACCGGATTGCCCAGGATCATCCCATTCTGGTGGACAAGTATCTGCAGGGCAAGGAGATTGAGGTGGACGCAGTCTGCGACGGTACGGACATTCTGATTCCGGGAATCATGGAGCATATCGAGAGGACCGGCGTACATTCCGGAGACAGCATCTCCGTATATCCGGCCCATACCATCGGCAAGCTGGTGAAGGACAAGATTGCGGAGTACACCAGGAGACTTGCCACTGCCCTCCATGTGAAGGGGCTTATTAACATCCAGTTTATCGCTATCGGCGAGGACGTGTATGTCATTGAGGTCAATCCCCGCTCCTCCAGGACGGTGCCCTATATCAGCAAGGTGACGGGAATCCCCATTGTGGATCTGGCTGCGGAGGTCATTATCGGGAAGACTATCCGGGAGCTGGGCTACAAGCCGGGACTGCAGCCGGAGGCGGAATATTACGCTATCAAGATGCCCGTATTCTCCTTTGAGAAAATCCGGGGTGCGGAAATCAGCCTGGGGCCGGAGATGAAATCCACCGGCGAATGCCTGGGCGTGGCAAGGACCTTTAACGAGGCGCTGTACAAGGCGTTTCTGGGAGCGGGCGTGGATCTGCCCAAATATAAAAACCTGATTATGACAGTGAAGGACGCGGACAAGGGAGAAGCCGTTGAAATAGGCAGACGCTTTGAAAGATTAGGCTATACCATTTATGCCACCAGAAGCACTGCCGCGGCCCTGAATGAGGCCGGCGTGAAGGCCAGAAAGGTGAACAAGATTTCCCAGGAGTCCCCTACGGTCATGGATTTGATTCTGGGCCATAAGATAGACCTTGTTATCGATACCCCCACCCAGGGGCGTGACAAGAGCAGGGACGGCTTCCTGATTCGCCGCACCTCCATCGAGACGGGCGTAAACGTGATTACCGCCATGGATACCGCCAGGGCGCTGGTGAGCAGCCTGGAGAACAAGGAAAATGACGGGAAACTGACACTGGTGGACATTGCGGCGCTGTGAGGGGTCACAGCGGTTCGGTCTCCTGCTTAAAAGAGGGCTGAGCTTATTATACAAATTTTGGTTTGGAAATGGGAAAAACTGCATATAATATTTCCAAAAGCCGCCCGGCCCGGGCCTGAATCCCCGGGCGGGCAGGAATGGAGGAAGAATATGAAAGCAGAGACTTACCCTTTTATTGTACGTCCCTTACCCTATGAATATGATGCGCTGGTGCCGGTGCTGGACGAGGAGACCCTGCATTTTCACCATGACAGACATTATAAGACCTATGTGGACAATTTGAACAGCGCGCTGTCGGATTATCCGGAGCTTCAAAAGAGAAGCCTGAAAGAGCTTTTAAACGGCATAGACAGGCTGCCGCCCCAGATACAGACGGCTGTCCGCAATAACGGAGGCGGGGTGTTTAATCACGAGCTGTACTTTGATTCCATGAAGAATCCCACAGGCCAGGAGCCGGAAGGAGCGCTGGCGGAAGCCATTGAACGGGATTTCGGCTCTTACAGGCAGTGGAAGGAGCAGATGAAGCAGGCGGCCCTGGGCAGATTCGGCTCAGGCTGGGCATGGCTGGTAACGGACAGGGACGGCCGCCTCTCCATTCTTCAGACTGCAAATCAGGATGTGCCGGATCCGGATGAGTTTATACCTGTCCTGTTGGTGGATGTGTGGGAGCATGCCTATTATCTGCAGTATCAGAACAGGCGGGCGGATTATGTGGACGGCTGGTTTAACCTGATTAACTGGCGCAAGGCAGGCAAACGGTACGAGGAAGCCACGGGAGCAGGCCGTGCTGACGCCGGGCACATGGGAAATTTCTGAGGGGTATAGCGTAAGAGCCGAAGAAAGACCGATAAAAAGAGGAGCTGTGCATGAACCCTGTGCCGGCTCCTTTTCTGCGGAAAATTCTGTTTTTACATTTATGTAACCTGCAGGGTAAAACGGTTGTAAAAAGAAAAAATATGTTATAATATATCCGTAGAACCTGAGATTAAGTCAAAATTTGACAAAAAACGGAAAATGTCGGGAACCCTTTTCGACTTTTATGTATCTAACATATGTAGGGTGCCATTTTCAAGCGTAAAAGATGCTAAAAGATATGGAAAGAGGTTTTGGGCAATGAAACAAATTGAATTTTGTGAACAAGTCAGTCAATACAGGTATCAATTTTACATAACGGCTTATGCCCTCCTGAAGAATGAGGCGGATGCGGAGGACGCTGTCTGCAGTGCCATTCTGAACGGATATGAGCATCTGGCGCAGTTAAAGAATCCGAAGAAATTCAAGGCGTGGATGCTTACCATTACCAGAAACGAGGCATTGAAGCTCCGCAGCAGGAGAATGGGACTGCCGGGAGACGAAACGGTGGAACAGCTGCTGCCGCCGTCCTACGATGAACATAACGAGCTGTGGGATATTGTGCAGACATTAAAAGAGGAGTACCGCATCGTCATTGTACTTTTCTATTACAACGGGCTGTCCCTGAAGGACATTTCCGATGTGCTGGATATCTCCGTGGGAACGGTAAAGTCCCGTCTGGCCAGGGGAAGGAAGCTTTTGAAGGACGCTTTGGGCGAATAGGTGAAATATAGGTGGAATAAAGATGAGTAAATTTGACAGGAAACTGAAAGAACTATCCAAAAACATAGAGGTTCCGAAATCCTATGATGAGAAGGTGGACAAGGTTCTGCTGGATATCATGAAAAGAGACGAGGCCGTGCTGCAGAAGAAGAGCGGCAGGCTGCTGCCCCGGCTGGCAGTGTGTCTGATCCTCATTATCTGTGCCATCTCTCTGTATACCATAGACGCCCATGCCCATATCTTTTCTTTCTTTAAGGAATCGATTCTGGATTTTCTGGGAAGAGGGAGCGGGGAAGACAATATCGAGGATATGGGCGTGGAGAGCGAAAAGCTGTCGGTGAGCAGTAAGCCGGATCTGAAGATGGAGCTGCAGGAAAAGGTGATCGACAGCCACAGCATCTATCTGCTGGTGCAGATGGCGGCTCCCTCCGATATCCGGTTTGGGGAAAATGTTGCATTTGATTATTACTGCTTCTGCAGGGGGACAAACTATAGTACGGAGCAGCTTCTGGGCGGTTCCATTTCCTGTGAGCTGGTGGAGGTCAGTGAGGAAGCGCCCAATCTGGCTACTTATATGGTAAGCCTGGTATTCGACGAGACCTTGGAGGAGGGCAGCAAGGTGACGGTCTTCTTTGAGGATCTGGCGAAGGATCTTTATACCGAGAGTCAGGAGCTGCTGATAGACGGGGTGTGGAGCATTACCTTCGATTATTACCCTACGGTTACAGAGCACATAGAGGTGGAGGGGACTCCGGAGATGGAATTTGCCTTTGTCAATACCACGGCGAATCTCATGAACCTGGAAATATCACCCTTCGGGTTGGTTCTGCAGGCGGATGTCTCCAAATTCCCCGCGGATGAACTGGGGGTCACGGACACAAATATTGCCATCAGGCTGGTGATGATCGACGGAAGTGAGTTGACAGTGGTGACCCATGACCCTGACGTGCGGGGATATGTCCAGGGCGGCAGCACATCCTTCAGCAATGAGGAGGACAGGACTTATGAGCAGGTAAATCTTGAGTTCACCAATATGATCAATCTTGCGAAGATAGTGGGGATCTATATCGAAGATCTGTATCTGCCCCTAAAATAAAAATATAAAAAATGCCGGGAACCTTTTTACACTCCGCAGTATCTATATATATGAACGGGACAAAGGGACAGTTGTCCCGATCCAAAGCAGCACAGCCCGTTTTGAAAACGGCGGGCTGTGACTTTATAGTAAACGGAGGAATAAAAGTATGAAAAAAAGGTTTTTGGCACTGGTTTGGGGGGGTAATGGCAGCAGGCCTCTGCATGTCTTCGCCCCTCACGGTACACGCCGACAGTGATCCCTTTGAGGAGGAAGGGCGTGACACATGGGAAGCGGGTCTGGAGGATCCGAACGGCTGGGACTGCAAGGGCTGTACCACGGATAAGCATATCACGTCCAGCCGGATCACTGCGGGCAACGGCACCATTACGGTGACGGTGAATCCGGTATACAGCACTGAAGGAAGCGCAACGGCAAGCTGCAGCATCTGCATTATCAACGAGCAGCAGACGGCGGTATCGGGACTGGATGGCGAGTATTATTATTCGTCGGATCTGAATCCGGGAAATATATATAAGCCTGCAAAGTGGAGCCAATTTGTGGATCAGTCCAATACGGCGACTTTTTCCGGGCTTCCCAACGGCACCACCTATTATGTGTATTGCATAATGAGAGATTCACACGGAGATTCTGATCATAAAGTACATTATGCAAAATATCTTGGCACGGCTACACCTGCAGCCGGCGCATCTGACGGCAGTGCTTCTTCTGCCAACGTTTCTTCAGGCAGCAGCAGTCAATCCTTGTGGACTGCTTATGAGGACAAGGTGAACAGCCAGATCAAGACGGCAGAGTCCGGTTCCACTATCGTCATGGACGAGGGCGTTACTACTTTGTCCAACGCTATGATGCAGGAGCTGCTGGAGAAGGGTGATGTTTCCTTAAGGCTTGAGTTCACCTACGAGGGTACGGATTATGTCATCATCATCCCCGCAGGAGCGGCCCTTGACGATGATATTCCCTGGTACGGCCCTCTGTATCTGGCGGCGCACTTCGGAAACAGCGCAGAGGCGGAAGCGGCTCCCCAGGCAACCTATGTGGTGAAATCCGGCGATACCTTAAGCAAGATCGCGGCGGCAAACCATATGACGCTGAAGGAACTGCTGACAAAGAACCCGCAGATCAAGGACGCAAATAAGATCACCGCAGGAAAGAGCATCAACCTGTAAGATAAAGAACCAAGTGTTATACATAGCGCATCAGCAATGATGCGCTATTTTTTGGTTCCATGGCAAATGCGCTTTGCTTTATCTTGCATTTTAGCAAAATGTCCAGTATAATACACCACATAATAAAATAGAATTTATTTTCTCAGACTGAACAGGAAGCGGGAGTATGAATCGGGTCAATTATCAGAAGGAACTGGATAAGCTGTTAGAGAGGCAGGAAGAGAAAAGGGCGGCGGGAGAAGCGGCGCCCGCGCTCTTTCTGCACAGCTGCTGCGCGCCCTGCAGCAGTTATGTGCTGGAATATCTGTGCAGCCATTTCCGCATTACGGTTTTTTATTATAATCCCAATATTTCCGCCGGGGAGGAGTATGTTAAGCGGGCGGCGGAGGAGAAGCGTCTGATCGAAGCCTATAACGGTGAGGGAAAGGGATTTCCGATTCAGATAACGGAGGGAGAGTATGAGCCCCGGCGGTTTCTGGAGACGGTCCGGGGGCTGGAGAGCTGTCCGGAAGGCGGGGAAAGGTGCTTTCGCTGTTACGAACTGCGGCTGCGGGAGACGGCAAGGCGGGCGGCGGAAGGCGGGTTTGATTACTTTTGCACGACTTTATCCATCAGTCCCTTAAAGAATGCGGAAAAGCTCAACGAAATCGGTCTGCGGCTCTCGGAGGAATACGGGATTCCCTGGCTGCCGTCGGATTTCAAGAAGAAAAACGGGTATAAGAGATCGGTGGAGCTTTCCGCAGAATACGGGCTTTACAGGCAGAATTACTGCGGCTGCGCATTCAGCCTGCGGTGCAGCCTTGAAAGGGAAAATAATTCGCACAAATTCTGCTGATGAATAGGCTCTTT